>NZ_WWJT01000406.1 GCF_009865385.1 Streptomyces sp. SID486
AGCCCGGCCGGCCCCAGCCCGCGTCGGCCAGCGCGACGGCGGCGGTGCCGCAGCCGCAGGGCCCCGCCGTGGCGGTGCGCACCCGCTGCCGGGCGTAGCGGAAGCCGCGCTCGAAACGGATGTAGGAGCCGAGGACGGAGACCTCCAGCAGGACGGCCGCCCGGTGCTCGGCGGTGCACAGCAGCGCCTCGGCCGCCGCCCGGTCATGGACGCAGTGGAAGCCGCAGTCGCAGCGGCGCGCGGGCGGCCGGTGGCGCAGGCCGTAGACGCAGGCGGCGTCGTCGAGCACGGCGTACGGCAGTGCGCCGCCGAGCGACACCCCGGTGAAGGCGGCCCGGGTGCCGTCCTGGGACAGCACCGGGTGGGCGATCTTGTGTCCGGTCGGCGGCTCCGCCGGGCATTCCGCCGGGAGCCGCAGTCTCATCGGGCGGCCGGGACCTCTTCGCGGGCCGGCTCGGCCGGTTCGGTGCGGGCCGCTTCCCCGGGGAGCGGGCGCTCTTCTTCGTGGTCGGACGGCCGCTCCTCGGCGACCCCGGTGGCCAGTGCCTTGCCGAGCTTCATGGCGCCTCCCATGACCTGACGACGGTGACCCTCCGGCCATAGTGACCCATGAAGGGCCGAGTTGGACACAGGACGTCCGGCCACCCCGCCGACGATTCAGCAATGCTTGACAGTATGTCGTAGATAATTTAAGTAGAGCTTCATCGATGTGCCGCCGAGACTACCTCCATGACGAGTACACGCACCTCCCCGCCCTTCGGCCGTACCCTCTGCGCGATGATCACGCCGTTCACCGAGGGGGGCGAGCTGGACCTGGACGGCGCCCGGCGGCTGGCCGCACGGCTGGTGGCGGAGGGCTGCGACGGGCTGGTCCTCGGCGGCACCACGGGCGAGTCGCCCACCACCACCGACGAGGAGAAGACGCGGCTGGTCACGGCCGTACGCGAGGCGGTCGGCGACCGGGCCGCGCTGGTCGCGGGCGTGGGCACGGCGGACACCCGGCACACCGTGGAGTCGGCGCTCGCGGCCGCCGAGGCGGGCGCCGACGGCGTCCTGGTGGTGACGCCGTACTACAGCCGGCCACCGCAGGAGGCCGTGGCCGACCACTTCCTCCGGGTCGCCGACGCGAGCGAACTGCCGTTGATGCTCTACGACATCCCGGGCCGCACCGGCACGCGCATCGAGCCGGAGACGATGATCCGCCTCGCCGGACACCCGCGGATCGTGGCCGTCAAGGACTGCTCCTACGACTTCCTCGGCACCCAGAAGGTGCTGGCGCGAACGGAGTTGGCGTACTACTCCGGCTGCGACGAGCACGTGCTGGCGCTGTACGCGATCGGCGCCGCGGGCTGTGTGAGCACGATCGCGAACGTCGTACCGGCCCATGTCGCCGCGATCCTGGACGCGTTCGACGCGGGCGACACCGCCCGGGCGGCCGGACTCCAGCGCGCGGCGGTGCCGTTGACCGAGGCGATGACGGGCTCGGACCTGCCGGGCACGGTCACCGCCAAGGCCCTCCTGTCGCGCCTCGGCCTGCCCGCGGGCCCGGTCCGCGCACCACTGCTGCCGGCCGACCGGAAGACGGCCGACGACCTGCTGGCCCGGTACGAGGCGCTCACCCGCCCGTGACCGGGCCCGCCCGGCGCACGGCAATCCCGGCGCGACGAGCAGAGGCCGGCGGATCCGCGCGGGCCCGGACGTCCACCCGGTACCGAGACCGGACTCCTGAAGCGGGGCTCACACACGAGCGCCCTCCCGGGCCCTCGCGGGGCCGTGGAAGGGCGCTGGGTGGTGACCGGCGTCGACAGTGCCGACAGCTACGCGGCGGGTCGGGCGCGATCGGGGGCGGCCGCGGGTCACGGCCACCGGTGGTCAGTTGTGGCTGTGCAGGATGTCGTTCAGGCCGCCCCAGACCGCGTTGTTCGGGCGGGCCTCCACCGTGCCGGTGACCGAGTTGCGGCGGAAGAGGATGTGCGAGGCGCCGTTCAGCTCGCGGGCCTTGACGATCTGGCCGTCGGGCATGGTGACCCGGGTGCCCGCGGTGATGTACAGGCCGGCCTCGACCACGCACTCGTCGCCGAGCGCGATGCCGACGCCCGCCTCGGCGCCGACCAGGCTGCGCTCACCGATGGAGATGATCACGTTGCCGCCGCCGGACAGCGTGCCCATGGTGGAGGCTCCGCCGCCGATGTCCGAGCCGTCGCCGACCACGACACCCGCGGAGATCCGGCCCTCGACCATGGAGGTGCCGAGCGTGCCGGCGTTGAAGTTGACGAAGCCCTCGTGCATGACCGTGGTGCCCGCCGCGAGGTGCGCGCCCAGGCGGACCCGGTCGGCGTCGGCGATGCGCACGCCCTTGGGCGCGACGTAGTCCGTCATGCGGGGGAACTTGTCGATCGAGGTCACCTGGAGGTGCAGGCCCTCGGCGCGGGCGTTCAGGCGCACCTTCTCGATGTCGTCCACGGCGACCGGGCCGAGCGAGGTCCAGGCGACGTTGGCGAGGTGGCCGAAGATGCCGTCCAGGTTCTGGCCGTGCGGCTTGACCAGGCGGTGCGAGAGCAGGTGCAGGCGCAGGTAGACGTCGTGCGCGTCGAGCGGCTTCTCGTCCAGCGAGGCGATGACCGTGCGGACCGCGACCACCTCGACGCCCCGGCGGGCGTCCGGGCCGATGGCCGCCGTCGCGCCGCCGCCCAGCAGCTGGGCCGCCTGCTCGGCGGTCAGCCGCTCGGTGCCGGCCGGGCCCGGCTCCGCCACCAGCTCGGGGGCCGGGAACCAGGTGTCGAGGACGGTGCCGTCGGAGGCGATCGTGGCGAGACCGGCGGCGACGGCGCCGGTGGTACGGGTAGCAGACTCGGTCATGGGACAAAACCTAACGTGGGCGGGGGGTCAGGGCGAACCGCGTCTCACGTGCCGGGCGCGGTTCAGGGGATCAGCCGAGCCAGCAGGGTGCGCGCGTACCCCTCGTCGTACGAACCGCCCGTCAGCAGCACCTGGAGACAGATGCCGTCCATCAGGGCGAGCAGGGCGCGTGCGGTGACCGGGTCGGTGCGCCGGGCCAGCAGCGCCGCCGCCTGGTCGGTCCACTCGGCGGCGACGGGACGCAGGCCGGGACGGCGCAGCGCCGCCAGGTACAGCTCGTACTCCAGCTCCACTCCGGTGCGGTCGCCGCCCAGCCACTGCCCGAGGGCCCGGGCGAGGTCCGCCGCGAGGTCGCCGCCTTGGGCCTGGTCGGGCAGCAGCTCGGCCAGCACCCCGCCGAAGCCCTCGTTCGCCTGCCGCAGCGCGGCCACCAGCAGCTCTTCCAGGGTGGCGAAGTGGTAGGTGGTGGAGCCGAGCGGGACGTCGGCCTCGGCGGCCACCGTACGGTGGCTCAGCCCGGCGATGCCGTCCCGGCCGACCACCCGGATCGCGGCATCGGTGATCCGCTGCCGGCGCCCGGGGTCGTAGCGGCGGCCCATCAGTGACTCGCCCCGCCCAGGTTCAGCACGACCACTCCCCCGATGATCAGCAGGATCCCGGCGACCTTGGGCACGCTCAGCCCCTCCCCGAACAGCAGCAGCCCGAGCACGGCGATGGCCGCGGTGCCCACACCGGACCATATGGCGTAGGCGGTGCCGATCTGGACGGTCTTCAGCGTCTGGGCCAGCAGCGCGAACGAGACGACGTAGCCCAGAGCGGTCGCGAGCGAGGGCCAGAGCCGGCTGAAGCCCTCGGTGTACTTCATCGCGGTCGTGGCGGCGACCTCGGCGGCGATCGCGTCGGCGAGTGTCAGGTATCCCATGTGTACGAGCGTACACAACCCTGCGTACGCGCGTACACAACGCGTCGGCGGGGCCGGGCACGGCGAAGCGGCGGCACCCGGGCGGGTGCCGCCGCTTCACGCACGCGGTGGGATCAGACGTTGAACCCGAGCGCCCTCAGCTGCTCGCGGCCGTCGTCCGTGATCTTGTCGGGGCCCCACGGCGGCATCCAGACCCAGTTGATGCGCAGCTCGTTGACCAGGCCGTCCGTGGCGGACTTCGCCTGGTCCTCGATGACGTCCGTCAGCGGGCAGGCCGCCGACGTCAGGGTCATGTCGATGGTCGCGATGTTGGCGTCGTCGACGTGGATGCCGTAGATCAGCCCGAGGTTGACGACGTCGATGCCCAGCTCGGGGTCGACGACGTCCATCAGGGCCTCGCGGAGTTCCTCCTCCGAGGCCGGCTTGGTCTCCACGGTGTCGCTCATACGGTCTTCCTTTCGGCGCCGGCGCCGTCCAGCGCCTGGGCCGTCGCGTCCTTCCACGCCATCCAGCTCAGGAGGGCGCACTTCACCCGCGCGGGGTACTTGGAGACACCGGCGAACGCGACCGCGTCCTCCAGGACCTCCTCCATGGCGTCGTCGGGCTCGATCCGGCCCTTGGACTGCATCAGTTCCAGGAAGGTCTCCTGGATCCGCTGCGCGTCGGCCAGTTCCCTGCCGACGAGGAGTTCGTTCAGCACGGAGGCCGAGGCCTGGCTGATGGAGCAGCCCTGGCCCTCGTACGAGACGTCCTCGATCGTCGTGCCGTCGTACTTCACGCGAAGGGTGATCTCGTCGCCGCACGTCGGGTTCACATGGTGCACCTCGGCGTCGCCATCCCTCAGACCACGCCCGTGCGGGTTCTTGTAGTGGTCCAGGATGACTTCCTGGTACATCGAATCCAGCTTCACGGTCTCAGCTCACGCCTCTCAGCCGAAGAAGTTCCGTACGTGCTCCAGACCCTCGACCAGAGCGTCGATCTCGGCCGGTGTGGAGTACAGATAGAACGACGCTCGCGTGGTCGCAGGAATTCCGTAGCGCAGGCAGACCGGGCGGGCGCAGTGGTGGCCCACGCGTACCGCGATGCCCTGCTCGTCCAGGACCTGGCCCACGTCGTGCGGGTGGATGTCCCCGAGGGTGAAGGAGATCGCCGCGCCCCGGTCCTCGGCCGTGGTGGGGCCGATGATCCGCAGGTCCGGGACCTCGGCCAGCCGGCGGACGGCGTACTCGGTCAGCGCGTGCTCGTGGGCGAGGACCTTGTCCATGCCGATCGAGTTCAGGTAGTCGATCGCCGCGCCCAGACCGACCGCCTGGGCGATCGGCGGGGTGCCCGCCTCGAACTTGTGGGGTGCCGGAGCGTAGGTGGAGGAGTGCATCGAGACGGTCTCGATCATCTCGCCGCCGCCGAGGAACGGGGGCAGGTCCTCCAGCAGCTCCTGGCGGCCCCACAGGACGCCGATGCCGGTCGGGCCGCACATCTTGTGGCCGGTGAAGGCCACGAAGTCGGCCTGCAGGGCCTGCACGTCCAGCGGCATGTGCGGCGCGGCCTGGGAGGCGTCGACGCAGACGAGCGCGCCGACCTCCTGGGCGCGGCGGATTATCGCCTCGACCGGGTTGAGCGTGCCGAGGATGTTCGACACCAGCACGAAGGAGACGATCTTCGTCTTCTCCGTGATGACCTCGTCGATGTTCGACAGGTCCAGGCGGCCGTCGTCGGTCAGGCCGAACCACTTCAGCTTCGCGCCCGTGCGCTGCGCCAGCAGCTGCCAGGGCACGATGTTGGAGTGGTGCTCCATCTCCGTGATGACGATCTCGGTCTCGTGGTCCACGCGGTAGGGCTCGTCGGCCCAGCCCAGCATGTTCGCCACGAGGTTCAGCGACTCGGAGGCGTTCTTGGTGAAGATCACCTCGTCGCGGCTGGGCGCGTTGATGAACTCCGCGACCTTGTCGCGCGCACCCTCGTACAGCGCCGTGGCCTCCTCGGCGAGCACATGCACACCGCGGTGGACGTTGGCGTTGTAGCGCTCGTAGTACTCGCTCAGGGCGTCCAGTACCTGGCGCGGCTTCTGCGAGGTCGCGGCGTTGTCCAGGTAGACGAGCTTCCGGTCGTCGTGGACCAGCCGGTCCAGGATCGGGAAGTCCTTGCGGATCGCCTCTGTGTCGAGGAGGCCCGGCAGCTGTGTCACGCGGATACGCCACCCTTCGTGTATGCCTCGTAGCCCTCGTTCTCCAGCTTGTCGGCGAGCTCGGCGCCGCCGGACTCGACGATGCGGCCGCCGGAGAAGACGTGGACGAAGTCGGGCTTGATGTAGCGCAGGATGCGCGTGTAGTGCGTGATCAGCAGGGTGCCGACCTCGCCGGTCTCGCGGACGCGGTTGACGCCCTCGGAGACGATGCGCAGCGCGTCGACGTCCAGGCCGGAGTCCGTCTCGTCCAGGATCGCCATCTTCGGCTTGAGCAGTTCGAGCTGGAGGATCTCGTGGCGCTTCTTCTCGCCGCCGGAGAAGCCCTCGTTGACGTTGCGCTCGGCGAAGGCCGGGTCCATGTTGAGGCGCTCCATGGCCTCCTTGACCTCCTTCACCCAGGTGCGCAGCTTCGGGGCCTCGCCGCGGATCGCGGTGGCGGAGGTGCGCAGGAAGTTGGAGACCGAGACACCGGGGACCTCGACCGGGTACTGCATCGCCAGGAACAGGCCCGCGCGGGCACGCTCGTCGACGGACATCTCCAGGACGTCCTCGCCGTCGAGCAGCACGGTGCCCTTGGTGATCGTGTACTTCGGGTGACCCGCGAGCGAGTAGGCGAGGGTCGACTTGCCCGAGCCGTTGGGGCCCATGATGGCGTGCGTCTCGCCCTGCTTCACGGTGAGGTCGACGCCCTTGAGGATCTCCTTCGTGGCGTTGTCGGCCTCGACGGTGACGTGCAGGTCTCGGATTTCAAGCGTTGCCATGGGTGCCTCAGGACTCCTGGGAGAGGGAGACGAGAACGTCGTCCCCTTCGATCTTTACGGGGTATACGGGGACGGGGCGCGTCGCGGGGAGGCCGGACGGCTTGCCGGTGCGCAGGTCGAAGGCGGAGCCGTGCAGCCAGCACTCGATCTGGCAGTCCTCCACCTCGCCCTCGGAGAGCGAGACGTTCGCGTGCGAGCAGATGTCGTGGATCGCGAACACCTCCCCCTCGGTCTTCACGACCGAGACCGGCGTGCCGTCGAGTTCCACCCGCTTCGGGGTGTCCTCCGCCAGCTCGCTCAGCCCACAGGCGCGTACGAAGGTGCTGGTCATGCGACCGACGCCTCCAGCTCCTCCTCGATCTTGGCCAGCAGGCGCTCCTGGATGTCGGTGACGCCGATCTGCTGGACCAGCTCGGCGAAGAAGCCCCGGACCACCAGGCGGCGGGCCTCGTGCTCCGGGATGCCGCGGGCCATCAGGTAGAAGAGCTGCTCGTCGTCGAAGCGGCCGGTGGCGGAGGCGTGTCCGGCGCCGACGATCTCGCCGGTCTCGATCTCCAGGTTCGGCACCGAGTCGACACGCGCGCCGTCCGTGAGGACCAGGTTGCGGTTCATCTCGTAGGTGTCGGTGCCCTCGGCGGCCGCCTCGATCAGCACGTCGCCGATCCACACCGCGTGCGCGCTCTCGCCCTGCAGCGCGCCCTTGTACATGACGTTGGACTTGCAGTGCGGGGTGTTGTGGTCGACGAGGAGGCGGTGCTCCTGGTGCTGGCCGGAGTCGGTGAAGTACAGACCGAACAGCTCGGCCTCGCCGCCGGTGCCGGCGTAGGCGACCCGCGGGTGCAGCCGCACCAGGTCGCCGCCGAAGGTGACCACGAACGACTTGAAGGTGGCGTCCCGGCCGATCAGCGCGTTGTGCTGGCCCACGTGCACGGCCTTGTCGTCCCAGTCCTGCACGGAGACGACGGTCAGCTTGGCGCCGTCGCCCAGGACGTAGTCGACGTTGGCGGCGAGCACGGCGTCACCGGTGTGGTCGATGACGACGACGGCCTCGGCGAAGGCACCCAGCTCCACCACCTGGTGGCCGTAGGCGACCCCGCCCTCGCCGTGCACGGCGATGCGGATGGGCTCGGCGAGCACGGTCTCCTTGGGGACGGTGATCACGCCGGCCTGCTCGAAGGCCGAGTACGCCTGGGCGGCGACGCGGTCCACCGGGGTGCCGGCCCGGCCGATGCGGGCGTCGTCACGGCCGACGGTCTCGACGGTCACGCCCTCAGGGGCCTTGACGTCCACCGTCACGCCGTCGCCGGTGGCGACCGCGGTGCCGTCGTGCAGCCCGCGCAGCCGCTCCAGGGGCGTGAACCGCCACTCCTCCTCGCGGCCGTGGGGGACGGGGAAGTCCGCCACGTCGAAGGACGGGGGCGCGCTCATGCGCGTGGCGACGGTCGACTCGGCGGCCACCGCGATCTGGCCGGCGGTGGTGGACCCGACCGGGTAATTCTGAGCCTCAGCCATGGCTGTCGGTCTGCTCTCTTTCCTGCGTCAGTTTCGCTGGCTGTCTTCCGGGGGTGCGGGGCCTCAGCCGACCGCGCCTTCCATCTGCAGCTCGATCAGCCGGTTGAGTTCGAGGGCGTACTCCATGGGCAGCTCCTTGGCGATGGGCTCGACGAAGCCGCGCACGATCATCGCCATCGCCTCGAACTCGCTCAGGCCGCGGCTCATGAGGTAGAAGAGCTGGTCCTCGGAGACCTTGGAGACGGTCGCCTCGTGGCCCATGGACACGTCGTCCTCGCGGACGTCCACGTAGGGGTAGGTGTCGGAGCGGGAGATGGTGTCCACGAGCAGTGCGTCGCACAGCACGTTCGACTTCGATCCGGCCGCGCCCTCGCCGATCTCGACCAGGCCCCGGTAGGAGGTACGGCCGCCGCCGCGCGCCACCGACTTGGAGACGATGTTGGAGGAGGTGTTCGGCGCCATGTGGACCATCTTGGAGCCGGCGTCCTGGTGCTGGCCCTCGCCCGCGAAGGCGATGGACAGGGTCTCGCCCTTGGCGTGCTCGCCCATCAGGTAGACGGCCGGGTACTTCATGGTGACCTTGGAGCCGATGTTGCCGTCGATCCACTCCATGGTCGCGCCCTCGTACGCCACGGCGCGCTTGGTGACCAGGTTGTAGACGTTGTTCGACCAGTTCTGGATGGTCGTGTACCGGCAGCGGGCGCCCTTCTTCACGATGATCTCGACCACCGCGGAGTGCAGGGAGTCCGACTTGTAGATCGGGGCGGTGCAGCCCTCGACGTAGTGGACGTAGGCGTCCTCGTCGACGATGATCAGCGTCCGCTCGAACTGGCCCATGTTCTCCGTGTTGATGCGGAAGTAGGCCTGGAGCGGGATCTCGACGTGCACGCCCTTCGGTACGTAGATGAAGGAGCCACCGGACCACACGGCGGTGTTCAGCGCGGCGAACTTGTTGTCACCGGCCGGGATCACCGTGCCGAAGTACTCCTTGAAGAGCTCGGGGTGCTCCTTCAGGGCGGTGTCGGTGTCGAGGAAGATGACGCCCTGCTCCTCCAGGTCCTCGCGGATCTGGTGGTAGACGACCTCGGACTCGTACTGGGCGGCGACACCGGCGACGAGGCGCTGCTTCTCCGCCTCGGGGATGCCGAGCTTGTCGTACGTGTTCTTGATGTCCTCGGGCAGGTCCTCCCAGGACTCCGCCTGCTTCTCCGTGGAGCGCACGAAGTACTTGATGTTGTCGAAGTCGATGCCCGAGAGGTCGGAGCCCCAGTTCGGCATCGGCTTCTTCTCGAAGAGCTTCAGGCCCTTCAGGCGCAGCTTCGTCATCCACTCCGGCTCGGACTTCTTGCCCGAGATGTCGCGGACGACGTCCTCGTTCAGGCCGCGGCGCGCTGACGCACCGGCCACGTCGGAGTCGGCCCAGCCGTATTCGTACTTGCCCAGGCCCTCGAGTTCGGGGTGAGCAGTCTCCGTGGGGAGAGTCATGCGGGGTTCCTCCCGGCCGTGCTTGCAGGTGCGTCAGTGGATGTCTTGGGGATGAACGTCGTGCAGACGCCGTCGCCGTGCGCGATGGTCGCCAGTCGCTGGACGTGCGTGCCGAGCAGCTCGGCGAAGATCTCGGTCTCCGCCTCGCACAGTTGCGGGAACTGTTCCGCGACGTGGGCGACCGGGCAGTGGTGCTGGCAGAGCTGCTCTCCGACCGGTGCGCTGCGCGCCGTAGCAGCGTACCCGTCGGCGCTCAGGGCCTTGGCCAGCGCTTCGGCGCGTTTGTCGGGCGCCGCGGTCCCGATCGCCTCGCGGTACGCGCTCGCCTGGGCGGCGAACCGGGCCCGGGCGAAGGCGGCGACCGCCTCGGGGCCGCCCTCCCGCTCGGCGATCCAGCGCAGCGCGTCCACGGCGAGCTTGTCGTACGACTGGTCGAAGGCGTCCCGGCCGCAGTCGGTGAGCGCGAAGACCCTGGCGGGCCGCCCGCGCGTGCGCGTGCCGTAGACCCGCTGCTCGCGTGCCGTCACGACGTCGTCGGCGACCAGCGCGTCCAGGTGACGCCGTACGGCCGCCTGGGTGAGTCCCAGCCGGCCGGCGAGTTCGGCGACGGTCGACGGGCCGTGGTCCAGGATGGACCGAGCGACCCGGTTGCGCGTCGAGCGCTCACCGGTCGCTAGCTCCTCCTGCGGGGTCCCCGTGGGGGTCTCCCGAGCCTCGCCGACGTTTTTCACAACGCCATTGTTGCGTAATTCCGCGGAGCCTGACAAGCGACGCCGGATCATCGAACGGTGCCCTGCGTCACTTAGGGAGACCTAACCTGACCTGCGGAAACGATCTTCTGATCGATCGTCTCCGGTCCCGCCGAGGACAATTTGGTGGCGCCGCCCGGCCGCGTCGGCAAGACTTCCGGACCATGCCCACACCGCCTCCGACCGGCCCTCTTGTCACTCGCGACACCCTCGCGGCGGACCTGCGCCTGCTGGGTGCCGAGACCGGCGAAACCCTTCTCGTGCACTCCTCGCTCAGCTCGCTCGGCTGGGTGAACGGCGGCGCGGTCGCCGTCGTCCAGGCACTCCTCGACGCGCTCGGCCCCGCCGGCACGCTCGTCGTCCCCACGCAGACCGGCGACCTGTCCGACCCGGCCGTGTGGGAGGACCCGCCGGTGCCCCGCGAGTGGTGGGACCGGATCCGCGCCACCATGCCCCCGTACGACCCGCTGGTCACGCCCTCGCGCGGGGTCGGTGTGGTCCCGGAGACCGTGCGGACCTGGCCGGGCGCCCTGCGCAGCGCGCATCCGCAGACCTCGTTCGCCGCCCTGGGCCCCCGCGCGCGGGAGATCACCGAGGGCCACGCCCCGGACTGCCGGCTCGGCGAGCTGAGCCCGCTGGCCCGGCTGGAGCGGCTCGGCGCCCGGGTGCTGCTGCTCGGCGTGGGCTACGACTCCTGCACCGCCTTCCATCTGGCCGAGTACCGCACGCCCGCGCCCCGGGTGCAGGTCGGCCGGCCCGCTCCCGGCGGCGGCTGGGAGACGGTCACCGAGGTCCCGATCACCTCCGACCGGTTCGACGAGCTGGGGCACGACTACGAACGGGACCGGCCCGTCCTGCGGGGACGGGTGGGCGCCGCGCGGGCCAGGCTGTTCCCGGTGGCGGAGGCCGTGGCCTACGCCGAGCGGTGGCTGCCGCTGCACCGGCCCCGTGCGGAGGACTTCCCCCACCCGGCCGCCTGAACGGCGAGCGCTCTCCCTAGACTCAGGACCCATGCGAAGCGAGCCCGCCCACCCACACCCGCTCATCGAGGTCCAGGCCCTGGTGAAGCGGTACGGCAGCAAGACCGCGGTGGACGGCCTGGACCTGGTGGCCCAGCCGGGCGTGACCGCCGTGCTCGGCCCCAACGGCGCGGGGAAGACGACCACGGTCGAGACCTGCGAGGGGTACCGGAAACCGGATTCCGGCACGGTGCGTGTCCTGGGTCTCGACCCGGTGCGGCAGTCCGCCGAGCTGCGGCCCCGGATCGGCGTCATGCTGCAGTCCGGGGGGGTGTACTCGGGCGCCCGCGCCGACGAGATGCTCCGGCACGTCGCGAAGCTGCACGCGCACCCGCTGGACGTCGACGCCCTGATCGAACGCCTCGGCCTAGGCTCCTGCGGCCGGACCGCCTACCGCCGGCTGTCCGGCGGCCAGCAGCAGCGGCTCGCGCTCGCCATGGCCGTCGTGGGCCGCCCGGAACTGGTGTTCCTGGACGAGCCGACGGCCGGCCTCGACCCGCAGGCCCGCCGGGCCACCTGGGACCTGGTGCGGGACCTGCGCGCCGACGGCGTCTCGGTGGTCCTGACCACGCACCACATGGACGAGGCCGAGCAGCTCGCCGACGACGTGGCGATCATCGACGGCGGCCGGGTCATCGCCCAGGGCTCCCCCGAGCAGCTGTGCAAGGGCGGCGCCGAGAACACCCTGCGCTTCACCGGCCGTCCCGGCCTCGACGTGGGCTCCCTGCTCAAGGCCCTGCCGGCCGACTGCACGGCCGCCGAGCTGACCCCGGGCGCCTACCGGGTCGTCGGCGACGTCGACCCCCAGCTGCTGGCCACGGTCACCTCCTGGTGCGCCCAGCACGGGGTGATGCCGGACCGGATCTCGGTGGAGCGGCACACCCTGGAAGACGTCTTCCTGGAGCTGACCGGCAAGGAGCTGCGCTCGTGACCACCCCGGGTACGTACACCCCCAGGCCCGGAGCCGCCCCGCTCCCCCGCATGATCGCGGCGCAGGCGGCGCTGGAGACCCGGATGCTGCTGCGCAACGGCGAGCAGCTGCTGCTGACGGTCGTCATCCCGACCCTGCTGCTCGTGCTCTTCAGCTCGGTCGACATCGTGGACACCGGCAAGGGTGACGCCGTCGACTTCCTCACCCCGGGCGTCCTGGCCCTGGCCGTGATGTCGACGGCGTTCACCGGCCAGGCCATCGCCACGGGCTTCGAGCGCCGCTACGGCGTCCTCAAGCGGCTCGCCTCCTCGCCGCTGCCGCGCTGGGGCCTGATGGCCGCCAAGACGGCGTCCGTGCTGGTCACGGAGATCCTCCAGGTCGTCCTGCTGACCGTCATCGCCTTCGCGCTGGGCTGGTCGCCGCACGGCGGCCCCGCCGCCGTCCTGCTGCTGCTCGTCGTCGGCACCGCCGCGTTCTCCGGGCTCGGGCTGCTGATGGCGGGCACGCTGAAGGCGGAGGCGACGCTGGCCGCCGCCAACCTGGTGTTCCTGCTGCTGCTCGTGGGCGGCGGGGTGATCGTGCCACTGGAGAAGTTCGGCCCGGCGGGTGAGCACGTACTCGGCCTGCTGCCGATCTCGGCGCTCTCGGACGGCCTGCGGGACGTCCTCCAGCACGGCTCCGGCATGCCCTGGGGCGACCTGGGGATCCTCGCCGTGTGGGCGGTGGCCGGGCTGGCCGCGGCCGGGAAGTTCTTCCGCTGGGAGTGAAAACCGTACGGATGTCCTCCGGGCCACCCGCGCGTGGGAGTGACCCTCGTGAACGCATGCACAAGCGGCGGCCTACGATGGTGCGCGTGCCCAAGCTGACCCTCGCCGACGCCCAGGCGGCCCTGCGCAACCCGCTCGCCTTCATCGCCGACCACTGGACCCCGGACCCCCGGACCGTCCGGCGGGCGGCTCTCGCCGCGCTCGTCATGTCGGTGGTCATCGTCGTCACCGGCGGCGCGGTCCGCCTGACCGGCTCCGGCCTCGGCTGCCCGACCTGGCCCACCTGCACCGACGACTCGCTGACCACCACCCGGGCCATGGGGTTCCACGGGGTCGTCGAGTTCGGCAACCGCATGCTGACGTACGTGCTGTGCGCGGCCGTCGGCTGGGCGATCATCGCGGCCCGCTCCGAGAAGCCCTGGCGGCGCGGCGTCACCCGGCTGGGCTGGGCCCAGTTCTGGGTGGTCATGGGCAACGCGGTGCTCGGCGGCATCGTCGTCCTGGTCGGCCTCAACCCCTACACCGTCGCCGCCCACTTCCTGCTCTCCACGGCCCTGATCACCATCGCCACGGTGATGTGGCAGCGCACGCGGGAGGGCGACACGCCGCCGCGCCCGCTGGTCGGCAAGGCCGTGCAGCAGCTGGTGTGGTTCCTGGTGGTCGCCTCCGCGCTGCTCATCGCGCTCGGCACGGTGGTGACCGGGGCCGGGCCGCACGCCGGTGACTCCAGCGAGGTCGAGCGCATCCCGATCGACTGGGCCACGGTCGCCAAGATGCACGCGGTGCTCGCGTGGATCGTGGTGACGCTGACGTTCGCGCTGTGGTTCGTGCTGAAGGCGGTCGACGCGCCGAAGGGCCCGCTGTCCCGGACGCGCGAGCTGTTCCTGATCCTCCTCGCCCAGGGCGTGATCGGTTACGTGCAGTACTTCACCCACCTGCCCGAGGTGCTGGTCGGCCTGCACATGCTCGGCTCGTGCCTGATCTGGATCGCCGTCCTGCGCGTCCTGCTCGCGCTGCGGGAACGCCCGCGGACCACGCTGGACCTGCCGGGCCCCGCGGCCGAGATGACGGCCGGTACCCGCGCCTGAGTCACCCGTAGGCGGCGACGAGGGCATCGATGGCCGGCCCCAGGTAGCCACGGGTCAGTCCGGCCCTGCGGGCCACCAGGGCCGCGGTGCCGGGGGCGGGGGCGCCGCCGTACCGGCGACGGGCGATGTCCTCGACGACCTCGGCCGGAGCGCCGGCAGTTCGCAGCGACCTGGATCTGATCGCCGTCCTGCCGGCCCCGCCGACCCCGGGGACCGTACGGAGGCTGGTGCTGCTGCACCGGGGACTGCGCGCCGAGCCCCTCGCCGCCGCCCTCCTGGTAGTCGCCGCCGGCCAGTGAGCCGTGCGCCCACAGAGCCCGGGGACGCAGCGGCAGCAGGGCGGCCAGGAATCCGTCGAGCAGGGATGCGGTCGTCAGCCCGCCCATTCTCGACGGTTCACCCCAGCCCGTACACCCGGCGCGCGTTGTCCGCCGCGATCAGCCGGGCCACCCGCTGGGCGTCCTCCAGAGACCACGCCCCGTCGGCGACCCAGGTACCCAGAACGCGGCCCAGGGCCTCGCGGAAGAGGCGGGCGCCGACGACGTGCAGTTCGGGCAGGCTCTGGGCGCCGGTGGAGAAGAGGATCTTGCCGAAGGGGGCCAGCTCCATGATCTCGGCGAGGACCGTGGCCGCCCGGGCGCCGGTCCGCACGAGGGCGGCGCCCGAGTCGGCGTAGACGTGCGGGAAGACACCGGCCAGGTGGGCGGCGTGGCGGTGGTACGGGTATCCGTGCAGCAGGATCAGGTCGGTGCCCAGACCGGCGGTGGCGCGGACGAAGTCGGTGAGCAGGACCGGGTCGGTGCGGTCGATGCGGGAGCCCGGCTCGCCGAGGCCGGCGTGCAGTTGCAGGGGCAGGCCCGAGGCGACCGCGATCCACAGCAGGTGCCGCAGCAGCACGGCGTCGGTGAGGGCTCCGCCGACCCGTCTCCCGGCCAGCCAGCGGCCCGCCGCGCCCCGCACCTGCCCGGGCTCCGGTGGCTCCGGCGCGAGGGCCAGACCGTGCCGCAGGCCCGCGACGGAGGTGAAGGCGACGGCGGTCGACGCCGCTCCGTGCACGGACTCGGCGAGGTTGGCGAGGAAGGACTCCACGGTGCCGGAGGTGTCGGCGACCTGCTCCGCGAGCAGCTCCAGACGGACGATCTCGCGGGCCTGCGCGGCCCCGGCCGAGGCCAGCTCGGTGGGACTGGTGAGGTCGCCCGGCAGCCCGGTGTCGACCAGGTACGTCGTGATGCCGCTGCCGCGCAGCAGCCTGCGGCCCGCCTCCAGGACGCCGAGTTCACGGCGCCGCGCGAGATAGCGGGCGGGCGGGCAGTGCGGTTCGAGGCCGAGTATCGGCGGGCACCAGCGCCGTACGGCGAACCCGGTCTGGGTGTCGAACAGGGTGGTGCCCGCGGCGGGCGGGCCCTCGGTGCGGGCCAGTTGCGCCTCGAAGGTGCCGAGGCCGAGTTCCGTGCGGAGCACGCCGTGGCAGTACTGGTCCACGAGGGACGGCATTTCGATCATCCGGGGCTCCCCGTAGGACGCGTGCTGCCTTGCCCGTCCTAACGGGTGAACGGGGCCGGAGGTCGCGGTCCGGCTCCCACGGCCTCACCGCTCGGCCCCCGCCGCACCTCGCTCGGCGCTCGGCTCACCGCCGGACCGCCGCCGCGCCTGGTCGCACCGCTCAGCCGCCGCGCACCGGCCGGACCGTCCAAGCCGCCGCCGCGCACCGGCCGGACCGTCCAAGCCGCCGCCGTGCCCGACCGTGCCGTTCAGCCGCCGAGCTGGATGCCCGCCATCCGCTTCCACTCGTACGGCCCCGTCGTCACCTTCGCCGCGAACTCGCCGTCGAAGGACTCGTGGACCGTGATGCCGGCCCTGGCCACCGCCTGCTCGGCGACGGCGCAGGAGGGCGCCACCAGGTCACCCCAGCCGCCGTCCTCGCCGACCAGGACGATCCGGGCGCCGCGTTCGCCGATGTGGGCCACCTGGCCCTCCGCGCCGCCGTGCGCCTTCGCGAAGGCGCTGATCTGGTGGGCGAGCCGGGACACCGTGCGCTCGGCCCTCGCGTCAACCTGCTGCGTGTCTGCCATGGCCAGGATGCTACTCACCGGTAGATCGACTGGCGAGGGCAGGGCTCTGTGACATACGCCCGGGCGTGCGCCCGGCGGGCCTCAGCGCAGGAACGGATCGACGGCGACGGCCACGAAGAGGATCGACACATAGGTGATCGACCAGTGGAAGAGGCGCATCTCCTTGAGCTTGACCCCGGTCACCTCGGCCTTCGCCCGGTTCTGCAGCCCGTGCGCCTCCCACAGCCAGAAGCCGCCGGCCGCGAGGGCCACCACCGTGTAGAACCAGCCGGTGTAGCCGAGGGGGGTGAGCAGCAGGGAGACGACGACCATCACCCAGCTGTAGATGACGATCTGCCGGGCGACCACCTTGTTGGAGGCGATGACCGGGAGCATCGGCACACCCACGCGCGCGTAGTCCTCCTTGACCTTCATGGACAGCGGCCAGTAGTGCGGCGGCGTCCAGAAGAACATGACGAGGAAGAGGATGACCGGCGCCCAGGACATCGAGTTCGTCACCGAGGACCAGCCGATCAGCACCGGCAGGCAGCCCGCGATACCGCCCCACACGATGTTCTGCGACGTACGCCGCTTGAGGATCATCGTGTAGACGACGACGTAGAAGAGGAGCGCTCCGAGCGACAGCCAGGCGCTCAGCCAGTTGACGGTGAGTCCGAACAGCAGCGTCGAGACGACCGCCAGCGTGATGCCGAAGGCCAGGCACTCCGGCGGACTGACCATCCCCGTCACCAGCGGGCGCTGGGAGGTCCGGTCCATCAGGGCGTCGATGTCCCGGTCGATGTACATGTTCAGCGCGTTGGCGCCGCCCGCCGACAGGTAGCCGCCGACGCAGGTGAGCAGGACCAGTTTGAGGTCGGGCACACCCTGCTGCGCCAGGAACATCACCGGAACGGTGGTGATGAGCAGCAGTTCGATGATCCGCGGCTTGGTCAGCGCCACGAACGCCTTGACACGGGCCCCGAACGGCCGGTGAACCGGGCCCTGGCTCGCACCGAGCATCCCCGATGGACGGGATTCGACGGCCGTCACGCACACCCCTGACAGAGACATCCCAGCGAGCCTCCCCGTGTGAAGTCCCGGTAAAGGCTCGCGCGTACCACGCCACTTTAGACGTTGCCCATACCCCGGCCTTCGCGGGGGTGGGGTCGTGTTGACGGGCAGCGCATAAGAGGGGTCCCGGAGCTCGATTGAGCAGTCAGATGAGCGGCTCCGTATTCATGTGCCAAATGCCTTGTCGGCCGGTCGGGAGGCGGATCGCACGGAGTCCCGGCAGTCTGGAAACAGTCGAAAAAACGCACGTCCTCACGGGGGTAGGCTCGACAGCGGCCGGCGGGCAGAAGCACGCCGGCGGCCGGGTGGGCGCATGCCCCGAAGACCGGCGACCGACATGTGGAGAGGAGCCCTGACCCAGGGTGAGCACCAAGCCGACCACCACAGACCTTGAGTGGACCGACCTGGACCAGCGGGCCGTGGACACCGCCCGCGTCCTGGCCGCCGACGCCGTACAGAAGGTCGGCAACGGCCATCCCGGTACGGCGATGAGCCTGGCCCCCGCCGCCTACACCCTCTTCCAGAAGGTGATGCGGCACGACCCGGCCGACCCGGAGTGGGTGGGGCGCGACCGCTTCGTGCTGTCCGCCGGCCACTCGTCCCTGACCCTCTACACCCAGCTCTACCTGGCCGGTTTCGGCCTGGAGCTGGCGGACCTGGAGTCCTTCCGGACGTGGGGCTCGAAGACCCCGGGCCACCCGGAGTACGGGCACACCAAGGGCGTCGAGACCACCACGGGCCCGCTGGGCCAGGGTGTGGCCAACGCGGTGGGCATGGCGATGGCCGCCCGCTACGAGCGCGGTCTGTTCGACCCGGAGGCGGCGCCGGGCGAGTCCCCCTTCGACCACTTCATCTACTGCATCGCCGGTGACGGCTGCCTCCAGGAGGGCATCTCCGCCGAGGCGTCCTCGCTGGCCGGCCACCAGAAGCT
>NZ_WWJT01000407.1 GCF_009865385.1 Streptomyces sp. SID486
GCGCAGCAGCGTGGACTTGCCGGAGCCGGAGGGGCCGATGACGCAGACGACCTCGCCCTGGCCGATCTCCAGGTCGATGCCGCGCAGCACCTCGTTGTCGCCGAAGGACTTGCGCAGTCCGCGCACCTCGATCTCCGGGCGGCTCATCGGATCGCCTCCTGGGCCTTGGTCTCCATACGGCGGACGACGAAGCTGAGCGGGATGGTGACGAGCAGGTAGCACAGGCCCGCGACCAGGATCGGCGTGGAGTTGGCGGTGGTGCTGGCGAGGTCGCGGCCGAACTTGGACAGTTCCCGCTCCTCCAGGGTGACGCCGAGGAACAGCACCAGCGAGGAGTCCTTGAAGAGCAGGACGAGTTCGTTGGTCAGCGGCGGCAGGATGATCCGGAACGCCTGCGGGACGATGATCGAGATCATGGCCTTGGCCGGCGAGAAGCCGAGCGAGCGGGCCGCCTCCATCTGTCCCTTGGGCACGGCCTGGATGCCGGCGCGGATGGTCTCCGCCATGTAGGCGGCCGAGACCAGGCCGAGCGCGATGGCGACCTTGCCGTAGGTACCGCCGGGGATCTCCGTGCCCGGGAAGGCCAGCGGGACCGCCACGCCGACGAAGATGAAGATCAGCAGGGCGGGCAGGCCGCGGAAGATCTCGATGTAGACGCCGGCCAGCCAGCGGTAGGGCCCCACCGAGGACAGCCGCATCAGCGCGATGACCATGCCGAGGACGAGCCCGACGACGAAGCCGGACAGCGTGTAGAGCACGGTGTTCTTCAGCGCCAGGGTGATGACGTCCGGGAACATCTGCTTCGCGATGTCGGCCTGGGCGAACTGGTTCTGCAGCCGTCCCCAGTCCGCCGAGACCGCGAAGGCGATCACGGCGGCGGCGAAGACGGCGTACTGCACACCCTGTGACAGACGGCGCTTCTGGCGCCGGGTCAGTCCCTTTTTCTTCGGCTGGAGTGTGGTGTCCGTATCGGTCATGAGGCGGCGGGAGAGGCCACGGAGGCGTTGTACGGGCCGATCCACTTCTCGTAGATCTTCTTGTAGGTGCCGTCGGCCTTGGCGTCCTTGAGCGCCTTGTTGATGGCGTCGAGCAGCGCCTTGTTGCCCTTCTTGACGGTGAAGCCGTACTGCTCACCGGTCTTGATGTTGTCGACGACCTTGAACTTGTCCGCGTTGGCCTTGTCCTTCAGCCAGCCCTGGACGACCGGGTAGTCGATCACGACGGCCTGGACCTGGCCGGCGCGCAGGCCGTTGAGGACCGCGTCGGAGGACTCGAAGGAGATGGGGTCGTAGCCCTTGCCCCGGACGTAGTCCTCGCCGGTGGTCTGCGCCTGGGCGCCGAGCTTCTTGCCCTTGGCCTTGACGTCGGCGAGCGAGCCGACGCCGCTGTCCTTGGCGACCAGGACGGCCTGGGTGGCCTCGAAGTACGGGTCGGAGAAGTCGACGTTCTTCGCGCGCTCCGGCGTGATGGTCATGCCGGCGGCGGCCAGGTCGCACTGCCCGGAGTTCAGGAAGGCGCCGGTCTTGAAGTTCTCGAAGGGCGTGTCGAGGATCTCCTGCTTGACGCCGAGGTCCTTGGCGACGAGGTCGATCAGGGAGACGTCGAAGCCCTGCACCTTGCCGTCGACGTCCGACTGGAACGGCGGGTACGGCAGGTGGGTGCAGGTGGTCAGCTGACCGCCCTTGGCGAGGTGCACGCCCTTGACGGTGGTCTTGCCGCTCCCCGAGTCGCTGGAGGAGCAGCCGGCCACGACGAGCACGAGTGCGGCGGTCGCGGTGGTGGCGGCCAGAAGGCGCGTCCGGCGCCCTGCGAGCGTTTTCATGGGGAGATCTCCTGTGGGGGAACAGTGGCTTCCGATTATAAGGAAGGGTTTGAGTCTCTCAAATCAAACCCATGGTTACGAAGCCTTTCGACCTAAGATCGGTGGAGTCGACCCCCGAGAGCGAAGAGAGCGCCGCCGTGACCCACCCCTTCCTCGACCTGCCCCCGCTGAGTGCCGAGCGCTTCGCCGCCATCGAGGACGCGGTGGCCCGGCTGCTGGACACCCGGCAGGACGTCCTGATCACCCAGGGCGAGGCGCTGCTGCCCCTGGAGGGCGCGATCCGCGCGGCGGCCGGCCCGGGCACGGTGGCCCTGAACGTGATCACGGGTCCGTACGGCCAGACCTTCGGTGACTGGCTCCGCGACGCCGGTGCCACCGTGCACGACCTCGCCGTCCCCTTCCACACGGCGGTGACGGCCGAACAGGTCCGGGCGGCGTTCGCCGAGCACCCGGAGATCGACTTCGTGTCGCTGGTGCACGCCGAGGCGGCGACGGGCAACACCAACCCGGTCGCGGAGATCGGCGAGGCGGTCCGGGAGCAGGGCGCCCTGTTCTACCTGGACGCGGTGGCCTCGGTCGGGGCGGAGCCGGTGCTGCCGGACGCGTGGGGCGTGGACCTGTGCGTGATCGGGGCGCAGAAGGCGATGGGCGGACCGGCGGGCGTCTCGGCGATCTCGGTGAGCGAGCGGGCGTGGGCCCGGATGGCCGCCAACCCCGGCGCACCGCGCCGCTCCTACCTCTCCCTCCTGGACTGGAAGGAGCGCTGGACGGACGCCGGCCGCACGGCACTGCCGCACGCTCCGGCCCAGCTGGAGATGCTGGCGCTGCAGGCGTGCCTGGAGCGGATCGAGTCGGCCGGCCTGGAGACGGTGATGGCCCGGCACCGGCGCGCGGCGCTGGCCACGCGGGCCGGGGCGGTGGCCCTGGGCGGGGGCCTGGCGCCGTACGTGCACGAGGAGAGGGACGCGGCTCCGGTCGCCACGACGCTGCGGGTGCCGCCCGGCGTGGTGGCCTCGGAGCTGGTGGCGCGGGCGCTGCGCAGCGATCCGGCGCTGCCGCTGGCGGCCGGCGGCGGCGCCCTGGCCCGGGAGATGATCCGGGTGAACCACTACGGGCCCGACGCGACGCCGGGTGTGGTGCAGGGGTGCCTGGCGGCGCTGGGCGCGGCCCTCGCGGAGCAGGGACGTGCGGTCGATCCGGTCGCCGCCCGCCAGGCCGTGGAGAACGCCTGGCGCTAGGCGTCCGCGGGGATTCCCGGGGGCGCCACCCCCGGGTCCCCGACGGCGTTCAGAATTACCGAACCCCGAATTCAATTTCTTTTCACAATCCCCGTCAATTTACCCGGCGATAGCTTCCCATCATCTTCTGCCCGCTTTTTGCAGAGCTAAACAGGGGAGTTTGCGAGAGCGTTTCCTGCGCTTTGCACTCTGTGACACAATCCACAACCGGGGTGATTTGTACCGATTTGACGTAGGGCATTACGGACATAGCTCCCGAGGGTCCTTGAGTGCTCGTCGTAGCTCCCGTGCATTTTCGAATTCGCCTCGCTAAATTCGTGCCGCATGACAGCCGCATCCGGAGACCTGCTCATCGAACGCCCGGCGACGACTGACGGAGCCGCACTCTGGCGTCTCGCCAAGGACTCGAAAACCCTCGATCTGAACTCCTCCTACAGCTATCTGCTGTGGTGCCGGGACTTCGCCGCCACCTCGGCGGTGGCGCGCGGCGCGGACGGGGAGCCGGTCGGTTTCATCACCGGATACCTGCGGCCGGAGCGCCCCCGCACCCTGCTCGTCTGGCAGGTGGCCGTCGACGCCGGGCACCGCGGCCTCGGCATCGCCGCGTCGCTGCTCGACAGCCTGACCGCACGGCTCGTCACCGAGCGCGGCATCACCGAACTGGAGACCACCATCACCCCCGGCAACACCGCCTCCGAGCGGCTGTTCACCTCGTTCGCCGAGCGACACGGCGCACAGGTCGGCCGCGAGGTGCTGTTCCCGGCCGACCTGTTCCCGGGCGGCCCGCACGACCCCGAAGTGCTGTACCGCATAGGCCCGTTGTCCGAGACCACCGCCCTCTGAGGAGCGATTCACCGTGACCATCACCCAGCCCGACCTCAGCGTGTTCGAAACCGTCGAGTCCGAGGTGCGCAGCTACTGCCGCGGCTGGCCCACCGTCTTCGACCGGGCCCAGGGCAGCCGGATGTACGACGAGGACGGCCACGCCTACCTGGACTTCTTCGCCGGTGCCGGATCACTCAACTACGGCCACAACAATCCGGTCCTGAAACGGGCGCTGATCGACTATCTGGAACGTGACGGGGTGACGCACGGCCTGGACATGTCGACCACGGCCAAGCGGACCTTCCTGCAGAGCTTCCAGGACCTGGTGCTGCGCCCGCGTGACCTGCCCTACAAGGTCATGTTCCCGGGCCCGACGGGCACCAACGCGGTGGAGTCCGCGCTGAAGCTGGCCCGGAAGGTGAAGGGGCGCGAGGCGATCGTGTCGTTCACCAACGCCTTCCACGGCATGTCGCTCGGTTCGCTCGCCGTGACGGGCAACGCCTTCAAGCGCGCCGGTGCCGGCATCCCGCTGGTGCACGGCACGCCGATGCCGTTCGACAACTACTTCGACGGCCAGGTGCCGGACTTCCTGTGGTTCGAGCGGCTGCTCGAGGACCAGGGCTCGGGCCTGAACAAGCCCGCCGCGGTGATCGTGGAGACCGTACAGGGCGAGGGCGGCATCAACGTCGCCCGGCCCGAGTGGCTGCGCGCGCTCAAGGAGCTGTGCGAGCGGCAGGACATGCTCCTGATCGTCGACGACATCCAGATGGGCTGCGGCCGTACCGGTGCGTTCTTCTCCTTCGAGGAGGCGGGCATCACCCCCGACATCGTCACCGTGTCGAAGTCGATCAGCGGCTACGGACTGCCCATGTCGCTGTGCCTGTTCAAGCCCGAGCTCGACGTGTGGGAGCCGGGCGAGCACAACGGCACCTTCCGCGGCAACAACCCGGCCTTCGTCACCGCCACCGCCGCGCTGGAGACCTACTGGACCGACGGCTCGGCCATGGAGAAGCAGACCCGCACCCGTGGCGAGCAGGTCGAGCGGGCACTGATCTCCCTCACCGAGGAGAACCTCGCCGACGTGAAGGAGTACCGCGGACGCGGGCTCGTCTGGGGCCTGGAGTTCCACGACAAGGAGCGGGCTTCGCGGGTCGCGCGGCGCGCCTTCGAACTCGGACTGCTCATCGAGACGTCCGGCCCGGAGAGCGAGGTCGTCAAGCTGCTGCCCGCCCTCACCATCACGCCCGAGGAGCTGGACGAGGGTCTGAGCGTCCTCGCCCGCGCCGTCCGCGAAACCGCCTGAACCGCTTCGTACAGCGCTCCGTACAGCAAGGAGGAGACACAGCACCGTGATCGTCCGATCGTTCAAGGACATCGAAGGCACCGACCGGCACGTCAGGGCCAAGTCCGGCACGTGGGAGAGCAAGCGCATCGTCCTCGCCAAGGAGCGGGTCGGCTTCTCCCTGCACGAGACCATCCTGTACGCCGGCACCGAGACGTCGATGTGGTACGCCAACCACGTCGAGGCCGTCGTGTGCACCAAGGGTGAGGCCGAACTCACCGACCAGGAGACCGGGAAGACGTACACCGTCACCCCCGGCACCATGTACCTCCTCGACGGGCACGAGCGGCACACGCTGCGTGTCAAGGAGGACTTCCACTGCATCTGCGTGTTCAACCCGCCGGTCACCGGACGGGAGGACCACGACGAGAACGGCGTCTACCCGCTGCTCACCGAGCCCGAGGAGGTGTGAACACGATGGCCACCGCCACCGTCACCGATCTGTACCCCACCCGCGGAACCACCGAGGTGAGCGTCCCGCGCAAGGACCCGGTCGTCTGGGGCTCCCCGGACACCCCGGGCCCGATCCCGACCGCCGATCTCCAGGCGTACGAGCGGGACGGCTTCCTCGCCGTCGACCAGCTGATCACCCCCGACGAGGTCGAGGTGTACCGGCGTGAGCTGGACCGGCTGGTCGCCGATCCGGCGATCCGCGCCGACGAGCGCTCCATCGTGGAGCCGAAGTCGCAGGAGATCCGCTCGGTCTTCGAGGTGCACCGGATCAGCGAACTGTTCGCGAACCTGGTGCGCGACGAGCGCGTGGTGGGCCGCGCCCGGCAGATCCTCGGCTCGGACGTGTACGTCCACCAGTCCCGGATCAACGTCAAGCCGGGCTTCGGCGCCAGCGGCTTCTACTGGCACTCGGACTTCGAGACCTGGCACGCCGAGGACGGTCTGCCGAACATGCGCACGGTGTCCGTGTCGATCGCGCTGACCGAGAACTTCGACACCAACGGCGGGCTGATGATCATGCCCGGCTCGCACCGGACGTTCCTGGGCTGCGCCGGGGAGACGCCGAAGGACAACTACAAGAAGTCCCTGCAGATGCAGGACGCGGGCACGCCCTCGGACGAGGCGCTGACCGCGCTGGCGGGTGAGCACGGCATCCGGCTGTTCACCGGCAGGGCCGGCTCGGCGACCTGGTTCGACTGCAACTGCATGCACGGCTCCGGCGACAACATCACGCCGTTCCCGCGCAGCAACGTCTTCATCGTGTTCAACAGCGTGGAGAACACCGCGGTGGACCCGTTCGCGGCGCCGGTGCGCCGGCCGGACTTCATCGGGGCGAGGGACTTCACGCCCGTGCGGTGAACCGCCGGCGCCGGGGACCTCACCCCGGCGAAGTCCCCCTGTGAGACACCGGGCCGGGGCCTCCTCGTGTGGGACGGGAGGCCCCGGCCCGGTCATGTCAGGACAGGGCGGTCAGCAGCCGGTCCACGTCGTCGGCGGTGTTGTACAGGTGGAAGGCCGCGCGCAGGTTGCCCGCGCGGTCGGAGACCTCGATGCCCGCCTCGCTCAGCTCCGGCTGACGGGAGCCGAGTCCGGGGGCGGAGACGATCGCCGAGCCGGGGGCGGCCACCGGCTCGTGGCCGAGTTCCTCGAGTCCCGCGCGGAACCGGTCGGCGAGGGCGGTGTCGTGGGCGTGGATCGCCGGCACGCCGAGTTCCTCCACGAGTGCGAGGGACCGGCGCAGGCCGGCGAAGGTGAACAGGGCGTGGGTGAGGTCGAACCGCCTCGCGGACCGGGCGAGTTCGGCCACCGGCCCGTAGCAGCTGTCCCACGGCCGCTCGGCCGCGACCCAGCCGGCGAGCACCGGGGACAGTCCGCCGAAGTCCTCGGGGACGGTGAGGAAGGCCGCGCCGTGCGGGCCCAGCAGCCACTTGAAGGAGACGCTCGCGGTGAAGTCGTGGGCGTCGGCGTCCATCGGGAGCCAGCCGGCTGCCTGTGAGAAGTCGACGTAGGTGCGGGCGCCGTGGGTGCGGGCGGCCTCGCGCAGGGCGGCCAGGTCGGCGACCCGGCCGTCGGCGGACTGCGCGGCACTGACCGCGACGAGCGCGGTGCCCGGCCGGACGGACTCGGCGATCCGCTCCAGCGGGACGCTGCGCACCTTGAGGTCGCCGCGGACGTGGAACGGGTTGAGCACGGAGGTGAAGTCGCCCTCGCTGGTCAGGACTTCGGCGCCGGCGGGCAGCGAGGCCGCGATCACACCGGTGTGCGCCGCGACCGAGGCGCCCGCCGCGACCCGGGTGGCCGGGACGCCGGCGAGCCGGGCGAACGCGGCCCGGCTCTCTTCCACGTCCTCGTACAGCGAGGTCAGCGGCCGTCCCTCGGCCCGCAGCAGGGCCGCCTCCTGGAGGGCGGCCACGGTGCGGGCCGGCAGCAGGCCGTTGCTCGCGGTGTTGAGGTAGATGCTCTTCGGCCGGAACTCGGCGCGGACGAGGCTGTCGAACGTCTCCGTGGTCTGCATGGATCCACTCTGCGTCCCGGGGAACCGCCCGTCCATCGCGAATTCGTACCCGCGGTCTGTCAGCGGCGCTTGTGCCACCCCGCCGGCCTGCGGTCTCAGCCGTGCTGCGGAACCGCGCACCCGTCCGGGCCGCAGGCCCCGGCGTCGCCCTGGCCGGCGAGCCGCAGCGGGGAGCGCTCGCCCCAGGCCCGGTCCAGCGCCTGGGTGAAGACCTCGGCGGGCTGGGCGCCGGAGACGCCGTAGGCACGGTCGAGGACGAAGAACGGGACGCCGTTCGCGCCGAGCCGGGCGGCCTCCTGCTCGTCGGCGCGGACCGCGTCGGCGTAGGCGTCCGGGTCGGCGAGCACCGCGCGGACGGCACCGGCGTCCAGTCCGGCCTCGACGGCCAGCTCCACCAGGCGTTCGTCGCCCTCGGTGAAGACGGACCGCTCCTCGGCGAAGTTGGCCCGGTAGAGGATCTGGATCAGCCGGTCCTGCCTGCCGTGCTCCTTGGCGAGGTGCAGCAGGCGGTGCATGTCGAAGGTGTTGCCGTGGTCGCGGTCCCGGGTGCGGTAGTCCAGGCCCTCGGCGGCGGCCTGGGCACCCAGGTTGTCCTCGCCGGCCTGGGCCTGCTCCTCACTCATGCCGTACTTCCCGGTCAGCATGGTGATGACCGGCTGGACGTCGCCCTTGGCGCGGCCGGGGTCCAGCTCGAAGGAGCGGTGCACCACCTCGACCTCGTCGCGGTGCGGGAAGGCGGCGAGCGCCTTCTCGAAGCGGGCCTTGCCCACGTAGCACCACGGGCAGGCGATGTCGCTCCAGATCTCGACGCGCATGTGTTCGGCTCTTCTCCGGGTCGTACGGGCGCGGAGGATCTCCCCGCGCCGGTACGTGAACGTTCAAGCAGGTTGTCTCATTCCCGCGGCGGCACGGTGAAGCAGAGGAAGAGGTGGTGGTCACCCTCGGCGGGCGGGTTCGCGGGGTCCGGGATCCAGCCCTGGCGGGCGTAGAAGGACTGGGCGCGCCGGTTGTCCGTGTGCACGTCGAGGACGGCCGTGCGTCGGCCGTCCGCCCGCCACTCGTCCACGCAGGCCGCGTGCAGGGCGGTGCCGATGCCGGCGCGCCAGTGGCCGGGGTCGACGTGGAACTGGAACAGCTTGACCTTGTCGGCGGGGGCGCCGTCGGGGGTGCGGAAGGAGGCGATGCCGACGATCCGGCCGCCCTGCACGGCGCACAGCACCCGTCCGTCGGTGCGCTCGACGGAGGCGCGCCAGGCGTCCGTCCAGTCGACGTCGGCCTGCGGGACGCCGTCCGGGTAGTAGGTCGAGCGGGCCCGGAAGTGCAGATCGGCGATGGTCCCGGCCTCGGCGGGCAGGGCCGTGCGGATCACGAGGGCGTCGGTCTCACGGTCACTGATCATGCAACGGAGGACGTGACGGCCGCCGTGCCGGTTCCGTGCCTGCTGAACTGGGCGCGGTAGGCGCTCGGTGTCAGGCCGGTGCGGCGGACCAGATGGGCGCGCATCGAGTCGGCGGTGCCGAGGCCGCAGGCGGCGGCCACCTGGTCCATGGACAGCCGGGTCGTCTCCAGCAGTTCCTTGGCGCGCTCGATGCGCTGGTGCAGCAGCCACTGCAGCGGGCTCACCCCGCTCTCGGCGTGGAACCGCCGGGTGAGGGTGCGGACCGAGACCCCCGCGTGCCGGGCCAGGTCGGTCAGGGTGAGGGGCTTGTCCAGGTTGCGCATGGCCCAGCCGCGGGTGTCGGCGCAGACGGTGCCGCGCTCGGGCGGCAGCGGGGTCTGGGTGAACTGGGTCTGGCCGCCGGGCCGGACCGGAGCCACCAGGGCGAGCCGGGCGACCTCGTTGGCGACGGCGGCGCCGTAGTCGGTGCGGATGATGTGCAGACACAGGTCGATGCCGGCGGCGTAGCCGGAGGAGGTGAGGAACTGGCCGTCCTGGACGTACAGGACGTCTCCGCGCAGGTCCACCCGCGGGTACCGCCTGCGCATCTCCTCGGCGTGCGCCCAGTAGGTGGTGGCCCTGCGGCCGTGCAGCAGATCGGCCTCGGCGAGCTGGAAGGCGCCGGTGCAGATGGAGGCGATGCGCCGGCCGTCGGCGGCCGCCTGCCGCAGGGCGGCCACGATCCGCGGGTCCGGCTCGAAGGGGGCCCCGGTGCCGGCGACGACCACCGTGTCGGCGTCCCGCACGGCCTCCAGACCGTGCGGGACGTACAGGTCGAGTCCGCCGGTCGTGGGTACGGGGCCGGGCTCCGCGGTGCAGACGCGCACGTCGTAGCCCCGCTCGCCGTCCACCTCCACCTTGCCGAACAGCATCTCCGGCATGGCGAGGTTGAACATGGAGACGGGGGACGGGGAGATGACGGTGACGCGGTGCGGGACGAGCCGCTCGGGCATGGCCAGAACCTCCGGGTGCATGGCATTCAGGCCACTACTGTACGGCGCCGCGGGTGCCCAGCATGGTGGGCATGCCAACGAACCAGATGCCGAAGACCGGGCAAGCCGCCCTTTTCCGGGGCCGGTCCGCCCCCCGGGGTGACTCGTCCGCCCCCCGGGGTGACTCGTCCGCCCTCACCCTCACCGCCTCCCTGCTCGGCTTCGCGCTGATCTGTCTCGACGCGTCCGTGGTGAACGTCGCGCTGCCCGCGATCGGTTCGGATCTCGGCGCGGGGATGTCGGGTCTGCAGTGGGTGGTCGACGCCTACACGCTGGCCTTCGCCGCGCTGATGCTGTCGACCGGGGCCTTCTCCGACCGGGTGGGAGCGAGCCGGGCGTTCGTGGTCGGCGCCGCGGTGTTCACGCTCGCCTCGGCGGCCTGCGGGCTGGCGCCGGACCTCGCCTCGCTCATCGCCGCCCGGGTCGTGCAGGGCGTGGCCGCGGCGGTCGTGCTCCCGGCCTCGCTGGCCCTGGTGCGGCAGGCGTACCCCGACCCGGCGCGGCGGGCCCGGGCGGTGGCGGCCTGGGCGGCGGGCGGTTCGGTGGCGGTGGCGCTCGGCCCGGTGGCGGGCGGCGCGCTGACGACGGCCTGGGACTGGCGCGGTGTCTTCTTCGTCAACCTGCCGCTGGGTGCGGTGGTCCTGACGCTGCTGGTGCGGGCACCGCGTTCGCGGCCCCGTCCGGCGCCGCTGGACCTGCCCGGTCAGCTGACGGCCGTGGTGGCACTGACGGCCCTGACCTTCGCGGCGATCGAGGGGGGCGCGGCGGGCCGGGCCGCGCTGGTGGTCGCCGTCGTCTCGGGTGCCGCGTTCCTGCGCGTGGAGGCGCGCCGGCCCCACCCGGTGGTGCCCCTCGCCCTGTTCCGCGACCGGACGGTGGCCACGGCGGTCGCGGCGGGGGCGGCGGTCAGCGTGGCCTTCTACAGCATGGTGTTCGTCTTCTCCCTCTTCTTCCAGCAGGTGCTGCACCTCTCCGCGCTGTCCGCGGGGCTGATGTTCCTGCCGATGACGGGCCTGATCGCGGTGACGAACGTGGTGGCGGGCAAGCTCGCGAGCCGCTACGGCCCCCGGCTGCCGATGCTCCTGGGCCAGCCGCTCGCCGTCGCCGGCCTGCTCCTGCTGCTGTTCGTCGACGCGGGCACGCCCCCGCTCCTGGTGGCCGCGCTGCTGGTCCCGCTGGCCCTGGGGGCCGCGCTGACGGTGCCGCCGCTGACCGCCGCGATGATGGAGGCCGTCCCGGCCGACCGTGCGGGTGTCGCGGCCGGTGTCCTGAACGCGGCCCGGCAGGTGGCCGGCGGGCTGGGTATCGCGGTGTTCGGGGCGCTGGTCGCCGACGGCTTCGAGGCGGGGCTGCGGCTCAGCCTGCTCGTCAGCGCGGCCCTGCTGGCCCTGACGTCCGTCCTCAGCTGCCGTCTCGCAGGTCGCCCGGCCAGGCGTCCCTGAACGCGATGTGGTCGTACGTGACCACGCACCCCTCCCCCAGTGGCGACTGGGTCATGAAGCCGACCAGCGCGGCGCCCGTCTCCTTCTCCTCCCCCAGGGTGAAGAGCCGGACGAAGGTCCAGCGCTCGCCGTCCCGGGAGGCGTGGAAGGCGAAGGCCCGGCCGGTCCTGCTGACCCGCAGCCACACCGAGCGCCCCTCGACGGAGAAGGAGTTGGCGTCGTCGGAGTGTCCCCGGGTGACCACCGTGCAGACGGTGGGCACGTCCGGGGAGTACTCCAGGCAGAGCTTGGCCCAGGCCCGCTCGCCCACGTGGACGTACAGCACGCCGGCGTCGAACGCGGACCGGAACCCCACGGTGACCCGTGCGATCAGCTGGAAGTCGCCCTCGGGTGCCCCGAGCAGCCGGGGCGCGTCGGCGGCGGGTTCCAGCGCCTCACCGGTGGGCGGCACGAACCGGTCCTGCCGGGGGCCGGCCCATCCGGTGAGCACACCGTCCTCGTGGGCCCAGTGCGCGTCGGGGCCGTACGTCCGCAGCGGGAAGGGCAGTTGGGGGAGTTCCAGGTCCATCGTCCGATTGTCGCAGGGCGCCCGGAGCGCGGCGCTACCGCTCCAGCACCCCGTCGTACCGCCGGGGAAGGCCCAGCGGGTTGTCGTCGCGCAGCTCCGGCGGCAGCAGCGCCTCCGGCGCGTTCTGGTACACCACCGGCCGCAGCCACCGCTCGACGGCCGTTCCGCCCACGGAGGTGGAGGTGGAGGTGGTCGCCGGGTACGGCCCCCCGTGGTGCTGGGCCGGGGCCACGGCGACCCCTGTCGGCCAGCCGTTCACCAGCACGCGCCCGGCCAGCGGGGTCAGCCGGGCGAGCAGCTCCGGACCCCGGCCCTCGCCGGCCGCCTCGTCCGAGGAGAGCTGGACGGTCGCCGTGAGGTTGCCCGGCAGCCGCGACAGCACGCACTCGGCCTCGGCCTCGTCGGTGTAGCGGGCCACCACGGTCACCGGCCCGAAGCACTCCTCCAGGAGCAGGTCGTGGTCGCCCGCCGCGGCCAGCCGGGCCGCCGGGACCGTCAGGAAGCCCGCGCTGACCGTGTGTTCGCCGTCCGCGCCGGGGGCGACCGGTGCGTCGACGTCCGGGAGCTGCGCGCGCTCGGCCGCTCCGGCGACGAAGTCGTCCCGCATGCGGTGGTCGAGCAGCACTCCGGGACCGGTGCCGCCGACCGCGTCGGTCAGGGACTTCACCAGCCGGTCGCCGCCCGCGCCGGAGGGCACCAGCACCAGGCCGGGCTTGACGCAGAACTGGCCGGCACCGAGGGTCACCGACGCGGCGAGGCCGCCACCGATCTCCTCGGCCCGCTCGGCCGCGGCGGCCTCGGTGACCAGGACCGGATTGAGCGAGCCCAGTTCACCGTGGAACGGGATCGGCACCGGACGGGCGGCGGCGGCGTCGAAGAGCGCCCGTCCGCCCCGCACCGAGCCGGTGAAGCCGGCGGCGGCGACGAGCGGGTGTCCGATCAGTGCGACGCCCGCGTCGAAGCCGTGCACCAGGCCGGCCACGCCCTCGGGGATGCCGTGCTCGGCGGCGGCCCGGCGCAGCACCTCGACGACCCGCTCGGACAGCGCCGGGTGGTCGGGGTGGGCCTTGACGACGACCGGACAGCCGGCGGCCAGGGCGCTCGCCGTGTCGCCGCCGGCGACGGAGAAGGCGAAGGGGAAGTTGGAGGCGGAGTAGACGGCGACGACGCCGAGCGGCACCTTGTAGCGGCGCAGGTCCGGGACGGGCGGGGTCGCGGTGGCGTCGGGGTGGTCGATGATCACGTCGAGGAAGCCGCCTTCGTCGACGATGCCGGCGAAGGCCCGCAACTGGTACGTGGTGCGGGCCAGTTCGCCGGTCAGCCGGGCCGGCCCGAGCGCCGTCTCGGCGTCGGCGGCCTCGACCAGGCCGTCCCGGGCCGCGTCCAGGCCCGCGGCGGCCGAGCGCAGGAAGGCCGCGCGGACCGTGCGGTCGGTGAGCGCGCCGCGCGCGGCGTGGGCCGCGCGGACGGCCGCGTCCACGTCCTGGGCTGTGGCCTCCACCGCAACCTGTTCACGCCGCTTCCCGGTACGTGGGTCGACACTCCAGACTGGTGCTGCTGTCACCGCGGGTCCCTCCCGGTCAAGGCCGCACTGTGTCGGGCCATCCAGGTCAGCCTTCAGTCGCGTTCGATATACTGAACGCCGTCTCTGGTGATGAATACGCTGCCCGGAGACTATATAACTCGAGTCCTCGTCAACGAAGGGGTCACAGGCGATGACGGCAGGCGACACAGGGGGCTCGGCGCAGGTCAAGTCCGCGGTACGGACCGTTGAACTGCTCGAATACTTCGCCGGCCGGCCCGGCATGCACTCCCTCGCGGCCGTGCAGGAGGCCGTGGGATACCCCAAGTCCAGCCTGTACATGCTGCTGCGCACGCTGGTGGAGCTGGGCTGGGTGGAGACGGACGCCACCGGCACGCGGTACGGCATCGGCGTGCGGGCGCTGCTCGTGGGCACGTCGTACATCGACGGCGACGAGGTGGTGGCCGCCGCCCGGCCGACTCTGGACCGGCTCTCCGACGACACCACGGAGACCATCCACCTGGCCCGGCTCGACGGCGTCAACGTGGTCTACCTGGCCACCCGCCAGTCCCAGCACTATCTGCGCCCCTTCACCCGGGTCGGCCGCCGGCTGCCGGCCCACTCCACCTCCCTGGGCAAGGCGATCCTCGCCAGCTACCCGGACGAGCAGGTGCGCAAGCTGCTGCCGGAGACGCTGCCCGCGCTCACCGAGCACACCATCACCGACCGGGAGAAGCTCATCGAGGAGCTGCACCAGGTCCGGGAGCAGGGCTTCGCGGTGGACCGCGAGGAGAACACGCTGGGCCTGCGCTGCTTCGGCGTGGCGATCCCCTACCGCACGCCCGCGCGGGACGCCATCAGCTGCTCGGTGCCGGTGGCCCGGCTGACCCCCGCCCACGAGCAGATGATCAGGGACGCGCTGTTCGACGCGCGTGACCGGCTGACGCTGGCGACGCGCAGACTCTGAGCCCGCCGGACCGTAGGCTCGGGCCCATGGAGATCGCGCTGCGGGCCGTCCGGGACAGTGACCTGCCGGTGTTCCACCGCCAGATGACCGACCCGGAGGCCGTGCGGATGGCCGCCTTCGGCCCGGGGGGCCCGTGCGGCCCGGAGGCGTTCGCGGTCTACTGGCAGCGCCTGTGCGACACCTCCGACGTGCTGCGCACGGTCCTGGCCGACGGGGCCGTGGCCGGCACCGCGGCGGTCTACGGGGTGGCCGGCGAGCGCGAGGTGACGTACTGGATCGACCGCGCGTACTGGGGCCGGGGCGTGGCGACGGCCGCGCTGCGGGGGCTGCTCACCGAGGCGCCCGAACGCCCGCTGTACGCGCGCGCCGCGGCCGACAACACCGCCTCGCTGCGTGTGCTGCAGAAGTGCGGGTTCCGCGAGGCGGCCCGGGCGCGGGGCTTCGCGGACGGCCGGGGCCGGGAGATCGACGAGGTGGTACTGATCCTGGAGGGCCGGACCGGGGAGCGGTGAGCCGGGGACGGGGTGCGGAGGGGGGTCTGGAAGGCCGGACCGGGGAGCGGTGAGCCGGGGACGGGGTGCGGAGGGGGGTCTCCGCCGGGCGGCGGAGGGGGATCGTCGTGGAGCAGGACGCGGACCGCGCTCGCGTGCGGGAGCCTTCCGCCATGACCGCCTCGGCTGTGTTCCTGTTCGGGCGGCGGGCGCGGCGGCGCTGGGTGCATCTGATCCTGGGCGGTGCGCTCGCCATGCCGTACGTCCTCGTCGGCTCGGTCGTCGTCGGACCGCTGGCCGGCGCGGACGGCCTCCTCTCCTCCTTCCCCGTCCAACTCCTCTCCTTCGCGGCCGGGTTGCCCATCGCGGCCGTCACCTCGCTGTTCCCGCCGACCCGGCCGCTGGAGTGCGGTGCCGTCCGTGCGCTGTGCGGGACCGACGAGGCCGCCCTCGCCCAGGGTCCGGCCCGCACCCGAGGTGAACGGGTGCGCACCGCCGCCTGGTTCACCCTGCACCTGGGGCTCGGCGGGATCGTCTCCGGGATGTCGCTGGCCGCGCCGCCGTTCGCGCTGACGCTGATCGTCCTGCCGCTGCTCGCCGCGCTGCCCGGCACGCGGCCCGCCCTGTCCGGAGTCCCGGGCCACGGCTGGGCGTGGGCGCTGTCCCCGCTCGCCGG
>NZ_WWJT01000408.1 GCF_009865385.1 Streptomyces sp. SID486
GTTGCGGCGCGCGGAGGCCGGTGCGGGGGGCGCCCGGACACTGGAGCGGCTGCGCCGGGGCGCGCGGGAGGCGGTCACCGTGCTCGGCACGGGCTTCCTGCGGCACCCGGAGAACGGGGCGCTGCGCGCGGAGGTGCGCCCCGGGGAGTTGCGGACGGCGCTGCTGCGACTGGTGTACCGGCTGCTGTTCGTCTTCGTGGCCGAGGACCGGGACGCGCTGCTCGCGCCCGATGCCGACCCCTCGGCCCGGGAGCGGTACGAGCGGTACTTCTCGTCCGCCCGGCTGCGCGCGCACGCCCGCGGGAGGCGCGGCACGGCACACGGCGACCGCTACGCGGCGCTGTGCCTGGTCCTGACGGCGCTCGGCCGGGAACGGGGGCGGCCGGAGCTGGGTCTGCCGGGCCTTGGCGGCCTGTTCACCGAGACGGACGCCGATGCCCCGCTGCGCGGGCTGAAGCTGTCCGACGAGGCCCTGTTCGCGGCGGTGCGCGGGCTGTGCCAGGTGGGCGAGGACGGTTCGGGGCCCTTGGGGGCCGTGGACCACGGGCGGCTCGACGCCGGGGAACTGGGCTCGGTCCACGAGGCGTTGCTGGGGCTGGAGCCCGTGTACGGCGCGGCGGAGCTGCGGTTCGAGCTGATCGAGGCCGCGGGCAACGCACGGCGGAGCAGCGGGAGTTACTACACACCTGCGTCGCTGGTGGAGAGTCTGCTGGAGTCCGCGCTGGACCCGGTGATCGAGGGCGCGGTGCGGCGCGGCGAGGCGTCGGCGGGCCGAGCGGGCGAGAGCGACCCGGCCGGGGCGATCGTGCGGGAGCTGCTGTCCTTGCGGGTGTGCGATCCGGCGTGCGGCTCCGGCCACTTCCTGGTGGCGGCGGCCCGCCGGATCGCCGGGCGGGTGGCGGCGGCCCGGGAAGGCACCCGCGAGCCCTCCCCGGGCGCGGTCCGCCGCGCCCTGGACGAGGTGGTCACCCGGTGTGTGTACGGCGTGGACCTCGATCCGACGGCGGTGGAGCTGGCGAAGGTCGCGCTGTGGCTGGAGGCGGCGGAGCCGGGCAGGCCGCTCGGCTTCCTGGACGCCCACCTCAAGCACGGCAACGGGCTGGTCGGCGCGACCCCGGCGCTCCTAGCCGGCGGCGTCCCCACCGACGCCTTCAAGCCGGTCGTGGGCGACGACCGGAAGACCGCGGTCGAGCTGCAAAGACGCAACCGGGCCGAGCGGGCGGGCGGTGCCGGACGGCCGCCCGGCCCGGCCGCGGCCGGGCCCCTGCGGGAGCCGGCCGACCTGTGGTGTGCGGCCTTCGTGTGGCCCAAGCGGCCGCAGGCGCCGCAGGCGCCCACCGAGCGGATGTTCAGGGCCCTGTGCGCGGGCGACCGGGCGGCCGTGCCGGAGGCCACGCACGCCGAGGTGGTGCGGCTGCGCGAGGCGTACGGCTTCTTCCACTGGCATCTGGAGTTCCCGGAGGTCTTCCCGGTGCCCGCCTCCGGCGCGGCGGTCCGGCCGGAGACGGGCTGGGCGGGCGGGTTCGACGCGGTGCTGGGCAATCCGCCGTGGGAGCGGGTCAAGCTCCAGGAACAGGAGTTCTTCGCCGGGCGCAGCCCCGCGATCGCGCGGGCGAGGAACGCGGCGGCCCGCAAGCGGGCCATCGCCGGACTGCGCCAGGACCCGGACGGGCGGCTGCTGCTGGCGGAGTTCGAGGCGGCCAAGCGGCGCTCCGAGGGCGAGAGCCACTTCCTGCGCACCAGCGGCCGGTATCCGCTGACCGGCCGGGGGGACATCAACACGTACGCCGTGTTCGCGGAGACCGGCCGCACGCTGACCGGACCGCGCGGGCGCACCGGGATCATCGTGCCGACCGGTATCGCGACGGACGCGACCACCCGCTTCTTCTTCAAGGACCTGGTCACGCACGGCAGGCTTGCGGCCCTGTACGACTTCGAGAACGAGGACAGGATCTTCCCCGGGGTCCACAACCAGCTGCGGTTCTGCCTGCTCACGCTGCGCGGCACCGGGGACCCGGACGAGCCGGCGCAACTGGTGTTCAAGGTGCGCCGGGCGGCGCAGATCGCCGGGCGCCGCTACCGGCTGACGGCGGACGACATTCTGCGGATGAACCCCAACACCGGTACCTGCCCGGTGTTCGGCAGCCGCCGGGACGCCGAGATCACGCTGGGGATCCACCGCCGGGTACCGGTGCTCGTGGACGAGTCGCGCCCGGACGGCAACCCGTGGGAGGTGACGTTCCTGCGCATGTTCGACATGGCGAACGACTCCGCCGTCTTCCGGCCCGACGCACAGCGCGGTGAGACCCTGGAGAACCTCCGGGAGGAGGGCTGGAACCCGAAGGGCAACGTGCTGGTGCGGGGCGAGGAACGGCTGCTGCCGCTGTACGAGGCCAAGATGCTGCACCATTACGACCACCGTTTCTCCACCTACGAGGGCGCCACCGACCAGCAGCTCAACAAGGGCACGCTGCCCCGGCTCACGGACGAGCGGCACCAGGACGCGGGGGCCTGCCCGGTGCCGCGCTACTGGGTTCCCGAAGGGGACGTCGCCACCGGCGAGTTCGGCCGCCGGGGACGCGAGGTCCGGGCGGCGGGGGTCCGCTCGCGGCTGGCGGCGCGGGGCTGGCGGCGGGACTGGGTGCTGGGCTGGCGGGACATCACCAACCAGAGCAACGAGCGCACCATGATCTGCGCCGTCGCCCCCGCGCACGGCTTCGGCCACAAGTTCATGCTCGCGCTCACGGACGGGGCCGCGCTGCTGGCGGGCGTGTGGTCCTCGTTCGTCCTGGACTACGCGGCCCGCCAGTGCGTCGGCGGGACGTCCCTGAGCTACTTCGTGGTCCGCCAGCTCCCCGTCCCCGCGCCGCGGACCCTGGCCCGGCACGCCGGCTTCCTCCTGCCGCGCCTGGCCGAACTCGTCTACACCGCGCACGACCTGGCGGGGTTCGCCCGCGAACTCGGCGACGTCGGTCCACCGTTCCGCTGGGACCCCGAGCGCCGGGAGATCCTGCGGGCGGAGCTGGACGCCTTCTTCTTCCACCTGTACGGCGTCTCCCGCGACGACACGGCGTACGTGCTGGACACCTTCCACGTCACCCGGAGTAACGACGTGCGTCGGTACGGCCGTTACCGTACGAAGGAGCTGATCCTCGCCGAGTACGACCGCATGGCCGCCGCAGGTGCCGGCCCCGGCGCCCCGCTGGTGGAAGGGCGGGACCACGCGTCCACGCTGAGCCCGCCGCCGGGCCGGGGCCCGCGGCACCCGGCCCCCTGAGCGACCCGGCGGGGCGGCCCACCAGCCGGGCTAGCGGCCCCACCAGTGGGGGCCGGCCCCCGGGATGCGGGTCAGCCCTTCTGCTCCACCCGTACCCAGTCGATCTCGGCCCGCACTCCCCCGGCCGCGATCTTGTCGACGCTGGACTGCGGAAGGCCCCAGTAGGGGGTCGTGACCTTGTTCCAGCCGGCCGGGTAGGCGCCGCCGAGGGCGAGGTTCAGGATGACGTACTGGTTGTGGTCGAAGACCCACTGGCCGCGGGTCGACTCCAGTGTGCTGCGGGTGGTCTCCTGGACCAGGCGGTCGTCGACGAGGAAGCGCATCGCCGTCGGCGTCCATTCGACCGCATAGGTGTGCCACTGGTCGGCCGTGCCGCCGTTCGGGTAGGTCTGGCGGGCGCCGATGTTGCCGTCGGCCGAGTAGCCGGGGCCGTGCAGCGCCGTGCTGGTCCAGTCGGAGTAGCCGATGTTCTCCATGATGTCGGTCTCGCCGGAGGCGGGCCAGGAGACGGCGGGGTCGTCGACGTTGCTGCCGAGCAGCCAGAAGGCGGGCCAGAAGCCGTCGCCGACCGGCAGTTTCATCCGGGCGCTGACCTTGCCGTAGGTGAAGTCGAAGTGGGTGTTGGTGTCGATGCGGCCGGAGGTGAAGTCGTAGGTGCCGCCGCCCGCGTGGGTGCAGCCCTTGCAGTACTTCGCCTTCAGCAGCAGGCTGCCGTTCTGGGTGGCGACGGTGTCCGGGGAGTCGACGTACGCCTGGGATTCACCGTTGACCGGGCCCATCTCGGTGCCGGTACGCACCACGCGCCACTTGGTGCGGTCGAGGGCCGCGCCGGTGAAGTCGTCGAAGAAGGTGGTCCGGTAGCTGCCCGGGGGATCGGCGGGGAGTGCCGGGTAGGCGGCGACGGCGCTGCCGCCGGTCCCCCACACCTGGAACTCGTAGAGGGAGTAGCCGAACTGGGCGGTGGCGGGCGCCGGGTTATAGAAGGAGCGGCGTTCCTTGCCGAGCATGCGGACGTAGCGTCCGGTCGCCGGTGCGGGCAGCCTGACCGTGTCGTGCAGGCCCGCCGCGTCACCGGGGGCCTTGACGTCGGCGCGGCGGGCGGCGATGTCGGCGGCGGACGGTTCGTAGACCGTGCGCCAGGTGCGGTTGTCGTCGGAGACCTGGAGGAGGTAGTCGACGGCGTAGGCCGACTCCCAGTACAGGTCCACGGTGTCGATCGTGGAGGGCGCTCCGAGGTCCACCGACACCCACCGGTCCTTGTTCCAGTCGCTCGACCAGCGGCTGGCATCGCCTCTGAGGTCGGCGGGCCAGCCGCCGTCGGTCAGGAACGCCGGTGAGTGCCCGGCGTCCTGGTAGTGGTCGGCGTACGCGGGGTGATTGAGGGCCAGGTTGGTGCGGGTGGCCGACGCCGGGGCCGGCTCGCCGCCGTAGACCTTGAAGTTCCACAGGGAGTAGCCGTAGGGCGTGGCGCGTTCGAGGCCGCGCAGGCGGACGTACCGGCCGGTGACCTCCTGCGGGTAGGTGTGCGCGGTGACCGAGCCGCCGGTGCCGGCCGTCTCGGTGTAGAAGGGCGTCCAGTCGGTGCCGTTCTTCGAGACCTCCAGGACGTACCGCTTGCCGTAGGCGGCCTCCCAGTCGAGGGTCACCCGGTCGACGCGGAGCACGGAGCCGAGGTCGACGCGGAGCCAGGCGTCGTCGGCGAAGTTGCTGGACCAGCGGGTGGCGCCGTTGCCGTCGAAGGCGAGGCCGGGGGCGGTGCCGGCGTTCTCGCTGCCGGAGGCGGTGACGGCCGCCGGGTTCACCGCGTAGGCGGCGGCCGCCCGGTCGGTGTCCCAGGCGGCGGCGGTGGGGGCCGCGGCTGCGGGGGCGGCCAGGAGCGGGCCCGAGCACAGCAGGGCCGTGGCGGCCAGGGCCGCGAGCAGGGTGCGGGGGACGCGGGTGTGCATACGGCTCTCCTCTGGGGTGGAGGTGCACTTCCTGATCCACGACCACACGAGTGTCACGTACATGACATTCGTGAGCCGTGGGGGGACCGGTGGACACGGGCTGCCCGCCCGTGTCCACCGGCCTTCCGGGCCGGGCTCAGGCGGCCCGGCGGGTCTGGCCGCGGTGGACGCGGACGATGTCCGCGTACCGGCGGCCGCTGCCCTTGATCGTGCGGACCTGCGTGCGGTAGTCGACGTGGACCAGGCCGAACCGCTTCTCGTAGCCGTACGCCCACTCGAAGTTGTCCAGCAGCGACCAGGCGAAGTAACCGGCCAGCGGGGCACCCCTGCGCACCGCCGAGGCGCAGGCCGCGAGGTGGGCCTCCAGGTAGTCACGGCGCTCGGGGTCCTCCACGCTGCCGTCGGGGCGCACCACGTCGGGATAGGCGGAGCCGTTCTCGGTGACGTAGATCTTGCGGGCGCCGTACTCCTCGGTGAGCCGGAGCAGCAGCGTCTCGATGCCGGAGGCGTCGATCTCCCAGTCCATACCGGTGCGCGCGACACCCTCGCGCCGGACGGAACGGACGTACGGCGCGGGCCCCTCGGGGTCGTCGGCGACGTACGCCGGGAAGTAGTAGTTCAGGCCGAGCCAGTCCAGCGGGGCGGCGATGTCCGCCAGGTCCCCGTCGGACAGCGGCAGTTCGACACCGTAGGTCTCCACCATGTCCGCCGGGAAGCCGCGGCCGTGGACGGGGTCGAGCCACCAGCGGTTGACATGGCCGTCGTGCCGGCGGGCCGCCGCCACGTCCTCGGGGCGGTCGGTGGCCGGGTGGACCGTGGAGAGGTTGTTGACGATGCCGATCTGCGCGCCGGGGGCGGCGGCCCGGATCGCCTGGGTGGCGAGGCCGTGGCCGAGGAGCAGATGGGCGGAGGCGCGGACGGCCGCGGTGAGGTCGGTGAGACCCGGGGCCATCTTGCCTTCCAGGTGGCCGATCCAGGCCGAGCAGGACGGCTCGTTGAGGGTGGCCCACAGGTTCACCCGGTCACCGAGCCGGGACGCGACGGCCCCGGCGTACTCGGCGAACGCCAGGGCGGTGTCCCGCTCCGGCCAGCCGCCGCGGTCCTGGAGCGCCTGCGGCAGGTCCCAGTGGTAGAGGGTGACGGAGGGGGTGATGCCCGCCTCCAGCAGACCGTCCACCAGCTCGTCGTAGAACGCCAGGCCCTTGGGGTTCACCGGTCCGGTACCGCCGGGGACCACGCGCGGCCAGGCCACCGACAAGCGGTAGCCGTCGACTCCGAGCTGCCGCATCAGGCCGATGTCCTCGCGCCAGCGGTGGTAGTGGTCGCAGGCGACGTCGCCGTTGTCGTCGTTCGCGATCTTCCCGGGGGTGTGGGAGAAGGTGTCCCAGATCGAGGGCGCGCGGCCGTCCTCGGCCACGGCTCCCTCGATCTGGTACGCCGCTGTGGCCGTGCCCCACAGGAAGTCGTGCGGGAAGGCGGCGAGGTCGATGCGTTCGGACACGGAAGTTCCTTCGTGATCAGGGGTGGTGGTCACTTGACCGCGCCCGCCGTCAGACCCGTGACGAGATAGCGCTGGAGCAGCAGGAAGCCGGCCACCACGGGCACGCTGACGACCAGCGAGGCGGCCATGATCTGGTTCCAGTAGACGTCGTTGAGGGTGGAGTAGCCCTGGAGGCCGACGGCGAGGGTACGGGTGGTGTCGTTGGTCATGACGGACGCGAAGAGCACCTCGCCCCACGCCGTCATGAAGGCGTAGACGGCGACCGCGACGATGCCGGGTATCGCGGCCGGCACCACGATCCTGAACAGGGCGCGCAGCGGGCCGCAGCCGTCCACCAGCGCCGCCTCGTCCAGGTCGCGCGGTACCGAGTCGAAGTAGCCGATCAGCATCCAGATGGAGAACGGCAGCGAGAAGGTGAGGTAGGTGAGGATCAGACCGCCACGGGAGCCGAACAGGGCGATGCCGGTGGCGTTGCCGATGTTGACGTAGATCAGGAACAGCGGCAGCAGGAAGAGGATGCCGGGGAACATCTGCGTCGACAGCACGGTCACCGTGAACACGCGCTTGCCCCGGAACTGGTACCGGCTGACGGCGTAGGCCGCGAACACCGCGATGACGACCGAGAGGACCGTCGCCGAGCCCGCCACGATGAGCGAGTTCACGAAGTACCTGGCGAGCGGGACCGTCGACCAGATGTCGACGTACGGCCGTACGGTCAGACCGCTGGGCAGCCAGCGGAACCTGCCGGTGACGTCCGCGAGCGGCTTCAGCGAGCTGGAGACCATCACGTACACCGGGGTCAGCACGAACCCGGCGAGCAGGGTGAGGAAGATCCGGCGGGACCACAGGAACGAGCGCGGCGGTGCCATCGGCGAGCGGGTGCCGGCCATCGGCGGGCGGGGGCTAGACATCGGCGGCCCTCTTTCCGCGCGAGGTGAACAGCAGGTACCCGCCCGTGACGACGAGCAGGAAGAGCAGCAGCAGGACGGACATGGCCGAACCGGTGCCGAAGTTCCAGGTGACGAACGACGCCTGGTAGATGTGGACGGAGATGAGGTCGGCGGCCTCGGGCGCGGACTTGCCGAACAGCACGTACGGCGTGTTGAAGTCGTTGAACGTCCACAGGAACAGCACCAGCACCAGCACCTGGTTGACCGGGCGCAGCGAGGGCAGGGTGATGCGGCGGATCTGCTGCCATGTGCCGGCGCCGTCCAGCGCGGCGGCCTCGTACAGCTCCCGGGGGATGTTCTGCAGCCCGGCCATCACGATGAGGAAGGCGAACGGCCAGCCCTTCCACACCGACACGGTCAGCAGGGCGTAGAAGCTGTTGTCGCCGATGAGCCAGAACGACCGCTCGTCGGTGAGGTGCAACTGGTCGTGCAGGACGTGGTTCACCAGGCCGTTGTCGTGCTGGAACATGAACACCCAGGTGATGACGGCCGCGTAGACGGGCAGCGCGTACGGCACCAGGAAGAGTGCCCGCAGCAGTCCGCGTCCGCGGAAGGTGTCCTGCATGAAGACCGCGGCGGCGGTGCCGATCAGCCAGCACAGGCCGACGGACAGCACCGTGAAGCCGACGGTGACGAAGAAGGAGTGCAGCAGGGCCTCGCCGACGGGGGCGTCGAAGTCCACCGACACCCGGTAGTTGCCGAGACCGGACCAGGGGGCGGTGCCCCAGTCCCGGATGTAGAACTGGGTCAGTTCCTTGAAGCTCATCACGATGCCGATGACCATCGGCACCAGATGGACGAGGAGTTCGAGCAGCAGGGCGGGCAGGAGCAGCAGGTACGGCAGGGAGACGCGGCGCAGCCGCCCGGGGCGGCGGCGGGGTTCGCTCGCCGCACCGGGGGCCGCCTGGCGCACCGGCTCCTTGAAGGCGGTGGTCGTCATGTCCGGGCTCACGCCGCCGGCATCTGCTGCTGGGCCTTCTGCAGCTTCGCCTTGACCGATTCGGCGGTCACGGCGCGCCCGGCGGCGGCGTCGGCGAACAGGTCCTTGACGGCCGTGCCGACCGCCGTCTCGAACTGCGACTCGGACGGGACCTGGGGCAGGGCCGCCGCGCTGGTGGCGAGGGTGTCCTTCAGCACCGCGGTGGCCGGGCTGCTGAACGCGGCGTCCGACTGGGCGGACTTGACCGGCGGGATGGAGCTGTATGCCTTGTTGAGGATCTTCTGCTCCTCGTCGGACGTCATGAACTTCACGAACCGCGTGGAACCGTCGAGGTTGTCGGTGTTCTTGAAGACGGCCATGTTGATGCCCATGACCGCCGAGTTGACCTGGGTGCCGGAGCCGGGCGTGCCGGAGATCACCGGCACCGGCGCGATGCCGTAGGAGTCCTCGCTCATGCCCTGGGACTTGAGGTTGGCGGCGGCCGACTGCCACAGCAGCATCGCCTGCTTGCCCTTGGCGAAGTCGCTCACCGACTGGTTCTGCGCGTACTCGGCGTCGCCCGTCGGGATGGCCTTGTCCTTGGCCATGAGGTCGACGTAGCTCTTGACCGCCTCGACCACCTTGGGGCTGGTGAAGTCCGGCTTGCCGTCGGCGGTGAAGAAGTCGGCGCCGTGCTGCTTGGCGAAGACGAAGACGTGGTGGATGTTCTCCGAGAGGTTCGAGCCCTCGGCGCCGAGCGCGGACTTGCCCTTGGCCTGGATCTTCTTGCTGTCGGCCGTCAACTCGGCCCAGGTGGCCGGGGGCTTGGTGATGCCGGCGTCGGCGAAGATCTTCTTGTTGTAGTAGAGGGCGTACGCCATCGAGTACAGCGGGACGGCGGCCGGGTCCTTGCCCTGGGCACCGGTCGAGCCGAGCGCGGTGTCGGCGAACCGGTCCCGGCCGCCGATCCGGGCGAAGTTCTTCGCGTCCCACGGCAGCAGCGCGCCGGTCGCCTGGAGGGAGGCGCTCCAGGTGTTGCCGATGTTCAGCACGTCCGGGCCCTGACCGGAGGTGGTCGCGGTCAGGATCCGGTTGAGCAGGTCCGACCAGGGCACGACCTCCAGCTTCACCTTGATGCCGGTCTGCTTCTCGAACTTGTCGAGCTCGGGCTGGAGAACCTGCTTGTCCACCGCCAGACTGGCACCCTGGTTGGAGGCCCAGTACGTCAGCGTCTTCGGGGAGTCGTTCGACCCGCCGCCGGTGGACGAGCCGCCCCCGCAGGCCGTGGCCGCGAGGGCGAGTGACAGGGTGACGGCGCCTACGGCCGCGGCTCGGATGCTGCGCATGGCTTCCCGGTGTCCCTTCGGGGGTTGTACTCATGACTTAATTTAGGACGTGAGTTAATCCGCACGAGGGGCCCTCGTCAAGGGATTCGACAGCCCGATCCGGTCCGGACCGGCCCGTCGGGGGCCTGTGACGGCCTTCGCGGGCGCCGGCCGGCCCCGGCCGTCCGTGTCGCGCCGGCTCGTGGGCACCGTCCGGCCGACGGGGCGGTGCCCACGGCAGGGCGGTGCCGACGGCGGGGCGGTCCGCACGGCCGGGTGCTCACAGCGAGG
>NZ_WWJT01000409.1 GCF_009865385.1 Streptomyces sp. SID486
GCCGGCACCGCACGCCGTGGCGAGGCCCTTCCCCGGGCCGGGCGGGCGCAGGGAGGTGGCCGGACCGTGACGAGGAACGCGCCGCCGGGCGGGCCGGTCCGGGCCGCGGCCTTCCGGCACTCCGCTCTTCTCCACGCCTCGCCGGAGGAGTACCTGAAGGGCGTCGGAGACTTCGTCCGCGCGCAAGCCGGCCGTGGCCGGCCGCTGCTGGTCGCCGTGCCCGAGGAGCGCCTGCGCATACTCCGGGACGTCCTCGGGCCCACCCCCGGCGACGTCACCTGGGTCGACATGCGGCAGGCCGGACGGAACCCGGGGCGGATCCTGTCGCTGCTCCAGGACTTCGCCGACCGGCACGCGGACCGGGACCCCTGCATCGTGAGCGAGCCGGTCTGGCGGGGGCGCACCGCTGCGGAGGTGCGGGAGGCCGTCCGGCACGAGGCGCTCGTCAACCTGGCCTTCGCCGGGCGGCACGCGACCGTCCTGTGCCCCTACGACACCGCTCTGCCCGAGCCGATTCCGGCGCAGGCGCGGCGCACCCACCCGGTCCTCGGCGGACCCGGCGAGCGCAGCGACAGCCCGCACTACGCCGACCCGCTGGCGGTCTGCCGTGACTGCGACACACCGCTGCCCGATCCGGCGGACCCGGTCGTCCTGCACTTCGGTGAGCGGAGCCTCGGGACCGTACGCGACGCCGCCACCGACTGGGCGCAGGCGGCGGGTCTGTCACCACGTCGCCGCACCGACTGGCTGCTGGCCATCAACGAGGCCGCCTCCAACTCGGTCCGCCACGGCGGCGGCCAGGGCACGCTGAGGATGTGGCGCACGGCGGACACCCTCGTCGCCGAGACGCAGGATCCCGGCGGGCTGACGGACCCCCTCGTCGGCCGCCGCCGCCCCGATCCGCTCTCCCCGGCCGGCGGCAGGGGCGTGTGGATGATGCACCAGCTCTGCGACCTCGTCGAGACCCGGACGCTGCCCTCCGGGCTCACCGTGCGCCTGCACGTGCGCCTCGGCTGACCGTCCCCGTGCGGTGGGGTGCCGCCGCACGGCTTCGCGATGCCCCAGGCAGGCGCGCGGTGAGCGGCATGCCCAGCACCCGCCGAACGCCCGGCACGCCGCCGAACGGCACCGCGCCCCGCGCTCCCGCCCGGCAGGGGGAGGAGCGCAGGGCGCGATGCCGTACGGCGCTGCGGGGCCTCGCCTACTCCTTCGGGGGCTTGACGGCGACGTCGAGGTAGAAGGCGTCGATGCTGCGGACCGCGGCCTCGAACTCCTCCAGGTTCACCGGCTTGGTGACGTAGGCGTTGGCGTGGTGGTGGTAGGCGCCGGTGACGTCGTCGGGAGCGGCGGACGTCGTCAGGACGACGATCGGAATGGTCCGCAGGTCGGCGTCCTCCTTGACCACGGCCAGGAACTCACGGCCGTTCATGCGCGGCATGTTCAGGTCGAGGACGATCAGGTCGGGGCGCTCGTTGTCGGGGTCGCGCAGGTACTCCAGGGCTTCGACGCCGTCGGAGACCTGGGAGAGATGGCGTGTGCCCCGTTCGGTGAGGGCGTCCTGGATGAGCATCGCGTCGGCGACGTCGTCCTCGACCAGCAGCACGTCGTAGGGGCGGGTTGCGGCGGCAGCCATGATTCACGAGCTCCGGTATGTCGGGCGATGGTTCGGACGGGGTGTGCTGTCGGTGACGAGCCCGGGCCAGCGGCGCCGGGCCCCCTGGCGGCTCATGCGCATGGCCCGGCCGATATCGGGATAGCCGGCGCCGCCGTCGGCCGCGGCCCGGGCCGCCTGGTCCTCCAGGTGCCGGAGTGCCTCTTTGACACCCGTGAGGACACGCAGCCGCGCCAGGGCCTGGCGACGGGCCTGGTCGAGGGTGTCGCGGTGAGCCGACGGCGCCGGCAGGGTGTCGGGTGCCAGACGCCGGGTGAGCTCGTCCACGACCTGAGTCACCAGCGCGAGCGTCTCTCCGGACGACTGGGAAGGTGAGACGGGACCACGCATGGCACCAGAGTACGGCGTTGATCTCGGAGGGGACAACGTGTGTTGTCACCCGTGGGTACAGTGTGTTTGCCGTACGACAATCATGATCCGATCCCCGAGGGAGACATGCGCGCCGCCATGAAGACCGAGCCGTCCGATCCCGAGGGCACGCGGTCCCGCTGGACGACTCGACGCTGGCTGCGCGTCGGGGTCGCCACCACTCTGGCGGTCCTGACGGTGCTGGGCGCACTCGGCGGCTGGGGTATGTGGCGTACGTCACAGCTCACCACCGAGCTGGTCGACAGGCGCTCGCCGGCCCTGATCGACGCGATGCGCCTGGAGCAGGCCCTGGTCAACGAGGAGACCGGCGTCCGGGGCTACGGACTCTCCGGCCGCCCGGACTTCCTCCAGCCGTACCGGCAGGGTGCCGGCGCCGAGGAGACCACTCTCGGGCATCTGCGGACGCTGGTCCGGGACGACGCCCGCGCCGTCGCCGACCTGGCCGACGTCGAGCGACTGGCCGGCACCTGGCACGAGCGCATAGCCCGGCCCGTCGCGACCGCCTCCGCGGCGGACGCCGTGAAGCTGGCCACACGACGCGCGACCGAGGGCAAGACCACGTTCGACGCGCTGCGGGGCGCCCTGGCCCGCCAGCAGGACCACCTGGAGAGCGAGCGCACGGAGGCCAGGCGGGAACTCGGCCGGGCGCAGACCCTGCGTAACTGGATGTTCGCCATCATCGCCGGCGTCATCGTGCTGGTGGCGGCGCTCGTCTTCGAGGGACTGCGCCGTGGCGTCACCGGTCCGCTCAGCCGGCTGGGCTCGGACGCCCGGGACGTCGCACAGGGCCGGTTCGACCGGACGATCACCGGCAGCGGCCCCGCCGACCTGCGACGACTGGCCTCGGACGTGGACTCGATGCGCCGCCGGCTGGTGCGCGAACTGCAGTTCAGCGAGGCGGCGCGCACGAAGCTGGACGAGCAGGCACAGGATCTGAAGCGGTCCAACTCGGAGCTGGAGCAGTTCGCCTACGTCGCCTCGCACGACCTGCAGGAGCCGCTGCGCAAGGTGTCGAGCTTCACCCAGCTGCTGCAACGCCGCTACGGCGGGCAGCTGGACGCGAAGGCCGACCAGTACATCGCCTTCGCCGTCGACGGCGCCAACCGTATGCAGACCCTCATCAACGACCTGCTGGCCTTCTCCCGGGTCGGCCGCGTGCACAACGACCACCGGACCGTCGACCTCGAAGAGGTGCTGAGCCGGGTCCTGGACGACATCAGTGTGGCCGTCGAGGAGACCGGCGCCGAGATCTCCCACGACGCGCTGCCCACCGTCGTCGGTGACACCACCCAGCTGGGGATGCTGTGGCAGAACCTGCTGTCCAACGCGATCAAGTTCCGCAGCCCCGACCGGCAGCCGCACATCCACATCGGTGTCGTACGCGAGGGGGACACCTGGGAGTTCGCGGTCGGTGACAACGGCATCGGCATCGCCCCGGAGTTCCACGAGAAGGTCTTCGCGATCTTCCAGCGCCTGCACACCAAGGACGCCTATCCGGGTACCGGTATCGGCCTGGCCATGTGCAAGAAGGTCGTGGAGTTCCACGGCGGGACCATCAGGATCGACTCCGGCTACCGGCTGGGCACCCGCGTGATCTTCACTCTCCCCGCCGTGGGCGACGACGGATCCGCGTCCGCCCGGAACGAGACGCAACCGTGACGGGACCGTCAGAGCGGGGGGCCGAGGACCGGTTCCGCATCCTCCTCGTGGAGGACGACGACGGCGACGCCCTCCTCGTGGAGGAACTCCTCTACGACACCGATCTGCCGCACACCCTCACGCGCTGCCGCACGGCCGCGGACGCGCGCAGGACGCTGGCCTCGGCGTCCCTCGACTGCGTTCTGCTGGACCTGCACCTGCCCGACGCGTCCGGCGTGGAGACCGTGCAGGCCATCCAGGCCGACACCCACTCCGCGATCATCGTCCTGACCGGACTGGACGAACCCCGCGCGGGCGTCGACGCCCTCGCCGCCGGCGCCCAGGACTACCTCGTCAAGGGCAAGGTCGAACCCGACCTGATGCAGCGCGCCGTCCGCTACGCCGTCCAGCGCAAGCAGGCCGAACGCGCCAACGCAGCCCTCCAGATCGGGCGGCTGCGCGCCGAGGAGAACGCGCGCCTGGAGCGCGGGCTGCTGCCCGAGCCCCTGCTGTCGTCGTCGGGCGTCACCGCCTCCAGCCGGTACTTCCCGGGACGAGCGCAGGCCCTGCTCGGAGGTGACTTCCTGGACGTGGTGCAGACCGACGACGGGCAGGTGCACGCCGTCATCGGCGACGTCAGCGGCCACGGCCCCGACGCCGCGGCGCTCGGCGTCTGCCTGCGCATCGCCTGGCGCGCGCTGACCCTCGGCGGCCACCGTGACCAGCAACTGCTGCACCTCCTGGAACAGATCCACAACGCCGAGCGCGCCGGCAGCGACCTGTTCACCACCTGCACCCTGATCACCCTGGACCCGCACGCGGGCACCGCCACCCTGCACCTGGCCGGCCACCACGCGCCCCTCCTCGTCACCGACGAGGGCACCGAGGAGGTCGCCGCGACGCACGGCATCGCCCTCGGTATCGCGCCCGGACTGGGCACATGGCAGGCCACCACGCTCCCGCTGACCGCCCGTGGCGCGCTCATCGCCTACACCGACGGCCTCATCGAGGGCTTTGCCGACAGCACCGGCGCCCGGCTCGGCGTCGACGGTCTGCTGCACATCATCGACACCATCCGCACGCCCGATCCCGGCGTCCACCTCGATCAGCTCATCACACGGACCCGCACCCTCAACGCCGAGCGGCACACCGACGACCTCGCCGTCCTGCGTCTCGACTGGAACACCGCCGCTCCCGGGCAGACAGCGGGCACCTGGCGCACCGCGCCCTGAGCACGCCGCCTGCCGCGCCGGTCAGCGGGCGATGCGGTGCTTGCGCCCGCCCCGGCGAAGGCGCACCGCCCCGAGGACGAACGCGGCGAGGAGGACGACAGCGCCGATGATCAGAAGATAGAACAGGCCGTGGACGGCGAACCCGATGATGCCCAGGACGAGGGCCACGAGGACCAGCAAAAGGAACAGGACCATCGGATCTCCCGGCGGCATCGGCGGCTTGGGCGGCTTCGGCGGTTTCAGCGGCGGCCCAGACGCCGTTCGCCGCCTGAGCCCGGTTCGTAGGACAGTTCGTAATGGGCGAAGACGGCCGCTTCCTCGGAGGCGGGCAGTTCGCCGTCGGTGTCGATCGACGGTGCCTTCTTCACCTGGTCCTTGGAGTGGACGACCTTCAGGTAGCCCGGACCGACCGTCGCACCCGCGAGGGGTACGAACGCCAGCCGGCGACGGGTGGGCAGCCCTACGGTCACCGTGGCGAAAGCGGGCTCGTCACTGCCGGTGTCCACGTAGACCGACTCCAGAGCGCCGATCTTGTGGCCGTCCGCGTCGACCACGTCGTGACCCCGCCATTCGCGGATGTCGGATGCCTCGAACATCAGAACCTCCTGTGCTGGGGGTACCCACTGACGGGCCGGAGATGTTCGCCGACGGCGCCGAAGCCCTCAGAAGGCGTACCGGATCCGCAGCCAGGGCGCACGGGCCGCCACCAGGTCGCGCAGTGTGCGTACCGCCTCCGCCTTGACCTCGTTGGTGTAGCGCACGTTCAGGGCGCCGTTCTCGGAGCGTTTGCCCTGCTGGAGGTCCGGCCGCCAGAGCACCTCCTCGGCGCGGGGGTGCCAGCCCAGGTTGACCTGATGGAGTTCCCGGTTGTGCGTGAGCATGATCACTTCGGCGGCGGCCTGGCGCTTGACCCGCTCGGGCAGCACGTCGTCGAGCCGGACGAGCAGCTCGGTCCAGGCATCCTCCCAGCCGGGCCGCAGCACCACGGGGGAGAGGTTGAAATGCACCTCGTACCCCGCGTCCAGGAAGTCCGCCGCGGCGGCGATCCGCTCGTCCACCGGGGACGTCCGTACGTCGAGCAGCCGGGAGTCGGCCACGGGCATCAGCGAGAAACGGATGCGTGTGCGGCCCCGCGGGTCCAGCGTCAGCAGGTCGGGGTTGACGAACTTGGTGGCGAACGACGCCTTCGCCGAGGGCCACCGGGAGAAGGCCCGCACGAGATCCGCGGTGTTGTCGCAGATCAGCGCGTCCACCGAGCAGTCGCCGTTCTCCCCGATGTCGTACACCCAGGCCGACTCGTCGCACTGGTTGGGCTCCGGCTTGCGGCCGAGGCGTGCGACGTGGCGGCCCAGGTGGGCGATGATGCCGTCGATGTTGGTGAAGACGGTGACCGGGTTGGCGTAGCCCTTGCGGCGCGGTACGTAGCAGTACGCGCAGGCCATGGCGCAGCCGTTGGAGGGGCCGGGGGCGATCCAGTCGGCGGAGCGGCCGTTGGGCCGTGTGGTCAGTGTCTTCCGCACGCCCAGGACCAGCGTCTCCCCCTTCACCCGCACCCAGCGGTCGACGTTCCCCTCGTTGCCGTGCAGTCCGGGGATGCGCCAGTGGGAGTCCACCTCGACCAGCTCCGCGTCCGGGAACCGGGCGAGGATCTCGCGGCCGCGCGGGGAGCGGGCGGCGGCCGGTTCCGCGTAGACGGTCCGCACCGGAAGGAGGCGCCGGGCCGTGGGGGAGTCCCGGAACGGGAAGCGGCCGTCCGGACCGTGCCCCGGGTCCCGCCCGCCTCTCACGTCCGCGCGTCCTGCCGGTGCCGCGGCGGCGACCGCGTCCAGGTCGAAGAGGGTGTCGGCGCCGTCGTCCGGTCCGGCGGAGGAGTACCTCATGCGCGCTCCGCTCGGCTGTGAGGGTGTCGGGGGGATCCTCTCCACTGTAGGCACCTTCCCTCCGGACATCCGCCGCACCCGCGGCGTCCCCGGCCCGAGCCGTACGCGGCGGGTCCTCAGTCGTCCTTGAGAGGGTCGTGGCCCCAGTTCATCAGCGAGTGACGCCACCGCGTGTCGCGTACCTCGCCGGCCGGGCGCTGCGCGAGATGACGGCGGACGTAGCCGTTCACCTTGCGCATGTGCGCGTAGTCCGCGTCCGAGAGGTCGCCCTTGCTCTTGCCGAGGATCTCCACGATGGCCCGCCCGGAGGCATGACCGGTGGACTCGCCGCCGTCCTGGTGCTGCCCGGCCGCCCGGGAGTCCGCCGTCCCCAGCCACTCCCGGAGCGCGGAGGGCGTCATGTTCACCAGTTCGCGGAAGGTCTCCCAGGTCTCGCGGTCCTCGTCCGCGCCCGCCACGCCGGCTACTTCTTCTTCCTGAGAGCGGACGGCTTGTGCACGGCCGTCCGGCCGGACTTGTCGCTGCGCACCTCGTACTGCGGGTCGTCGGGCGAGGCGGCCACCGTGCGGCCGGCCGCCTCGGTGCGCTCGGTGATCTTCTTCTCCACGGTGCCCGAGGTCTCGGTGCCGTGACTGCGCCAGGCGACCTTGTCGCCCTCGGCCGGCTCCCGCCCGCCCGAAGAGTGCTTCCCCTTGGCCATGGCGTGCTCCTGCTCTGTCCGGGATTCACGGTGTGCACCACAGGGTGTGCACCACAGGGTGTGCACCGCACGGTGTGCACCACCCACCTTGCCCGTGCGGTGCGCGCTCGGCACGCGGGAGGTCGCAGGCACCTGTCCGCACCCGGCGGTCCGCCCGCTCGTCCGTGGGCATTCGGGCCTGCGTGGAGCACCTTTGCTTAGTGATCGGCCAGCTGGGAAGTCGGAGAGGCATCGCCCGCCGCCCGCCGACCCGGGAGCGGTTCCCCAGGGCGAGGGCCGCGAAGCCCTCGCCCGTCACCCCGAGGAGTGTCGTGACCGTGCGCATCGGAGTGGAAGAGGAGTTCCACATAGTCGAGGTGGAGACGGGCCTGCTCGTGTCACGAGCCGACACGGTGCTGGAGAAGCTGCCGAGCCCGACCTTCACCACCGAGCTGCAGCAGGCGACCGTGGAGACGAACAGCGGTGTGCACACCTCGCTGGGCGACCTGTACACCGACATCGTCGGCACCAGACGCCGGCTCGACGCCGCCGCCACCGCTCACGGGCTCGCCGCGGTCGCCGCCGGAACGGTCCCACTGGCCAGCACCGCCGACATCCGGCCCACCGCGGGATACCGCTACCGCCGGATGGTCGACCAGTACCGCATGGTCGCGGACGAGCAGCTGATCTGCGGCACCCACGTGCACGTCGACGCTCCCGACCGGGATCTGGCCGTCCACATCATGTGCGAGGTCTCGCCGTGGCTGCACGTCCTGCTGGCCCTGTCCGCGAGCTCCCCCTTCTGGCTGGGCGCGGACACCGGCTACGCCAGCTGGCGGACCATGCTGTGGCAGCGCTGGCCCACCGCGGGCCCGGTCGCGTGCTTCGCCGACGCGGCGGCGTACGACACCGCCGTCCAGGGCTTCATCGACTCCGGCGTCATCAGCGACCCGGGGATGATCTACTACGACATTCGGCCCTCCGCCCACCAGCAGACCCTCGAACTGCGCATCTGCGACGCCTGCCCCCGCGCGGAGACGGTCGTGCTGGTCGCAGGGCTCTTCCGGGCCCTGGTGACCGAGGCCCGCGAGCGGCTGGAGAGCACCCGGCTGCCCACGTGCGGAGGGCGGCACGAGTGGCTGCGCGCCGCCTCCTGGCGGGCCGCGCGGTCCGGCCTCGAAGGCACCCTCATCGACCCCTACACCCGGCACGAGGCGCCCGCGTCGCAGGTCGTCCGCGCCCTGCTCAGGCGGGTGCGTCCGGCACTGGAGGCCGCAGGGGACTGGCAGACGGTCCGGGACCTCACCGAACGCGCCCTCAAGGAGGGCAGCGCCGCCCACCGCATGCGCCGCACGGCCACCGCCGAAGACCTGCTGGCCTGCACCGACCTGGCGATCGCGGAAACCCGCGGCGACACCGACCGGCGCCGCCGGCCCGCCACCGGACTCGACGGACACGTCACCCCCCTCAGGCGGCCCGCCCCGGACACCCCCGGCACCCGCCCGGCACGCATCGCCGGCCCCTGACCCGCGCCGGCAGACAGCACCGGCCCCTGACCGCACCGCGCACGAGGATTCCCCGAGCCATCCGACGGGCTCGCGCACGAAGGAGGACAGCACGCCATGTCACCCAGCCCCGACCGGACACCGACGGCCCGTTCCGCGCACGGCACGGCACCACGGGCCCCGCACCGAGACCGCGGAGGTGCTGTCTGATGTGCGGTCTGAGCGGAGAGATGCGTTTCGACGGCGGACGACCCGACCTCGCGGCCGTGGAGCGGATGAGTGACCGGCTCGCCCCCCGCGGCCCCGACGGCGAGGGCACCTGGTCCCGGGGCGCGGTGGCGCTGGGGCACCGCCGACTGAAGATCATCGACCTCTCCGAGCGCGGAGCGCAGCCGATGACCGACGACCGGCACGAGGTCACCGGCGTCTTCAACGGCTGCATCTACAACCACGGCGAACTGCGCGCCGAACTGCAAGCCCTCGGCCACCGGTTCAGGTCCACCTCCGACACCGAGGTCGTCCTCAAGGCATACCTGCAGTGGGGCACCGCCTGTGTCGACCGCTTCTACGGCATGTTCGCCTTCGCCCTGGTCGAACACCGGACCGGCCGGCTGATCCTCGGACGCGACCGGCTCGGCATCAAGCCGCTGTACCTCGCGCAGACCGCCGGACGGCTGCGCTTCGCCTCCTCGCTGCCGGCCCTCCTCGCGGCCGGCGACGTCGACACCACGCTCGACCCGGTCGCCGTCCACCAGTACCTCAGCTGGCACGCGACCGTGGCCGCACCCCACACGATCCTGAACGGGGTGCGCAAGCTCCCGCCGGCCACCGTGCGGACCGTCGAGCCGGACGGCAGCCACCAGGACCACCGCTACTGGCAGCCGTCGTACACCCGCCGGCCCGAGCACGCGGGCATGAGCGCGAGCGAGTGGCGGGACGCGGTGCTCGACGCGCTGCGCACCGCGGTGAGCCGCCGCATGGTCGCCGACGTGCCGGTCGGCGTCCTGCTCTCGGGCGGCCTGGACTCCAGCCTGATCGTGGCCCTGCTGGCCGACGAGGGGCAGCGGGACCTGGCGACCTTCAGCGTCGGCTTCGAGTCGGAAGGCGGCGTCGAAGGCGACGAGTTCCGCTACTCCGACCTGATCGCCAAGGAGTTCGCCACCGACCACCACCAGCTGATGGTCCCGTCGGAACGCGTGTCGACGGCCCTGGACGCGGCGGTCGCGGCCATGAGCGAGCCGATGATGAGCCATGACGTGGTGGCGTTCCACCTCCTGGCCGAGCAGGTGGCCCAGAACGTGAAGGTCGTGCAGAGCGGCCAGGGCGCGGACGAGGTGTTCGCCGGCTACCACTGGTACCCGCAACTCGCCTCCGCGGCCCGGGAGGACGAGCCGGAGACGTACGCCGAGACGTACTTCGACCGGTCGCACGCCGACCTCTCCGCCATCCTCCAGCCGTACATGCTGCCACCCGACGACGTCTCCCGCCGGTTCGTCCGGGAGCACATGGCGGCGCCCGGGGCCGAGACGGCCCTCGATGCCGCCCTGCGGCTCGACACCCACGTCATGCTCGTGGACGATCCGGTGAAACGGGTCGACAACATGACCATGGACTGGGGCCTGGAGGCCCGCGTGCCGTTCCTCGACCACGAGCTGGTGGAGCTGGCGGCGGCCTGCCCACCGGAGCTGAAGCTGGCCGACGGCGGCAAGGGCGTCCTGAAGGACGCCGGCCGCAAGCTGCTGCCCCCCGAGGTGGTCGACCGGCCCAAGGGCTACTTCCCGGTCCCGGCGATCATGCACATGGCCGGGCCGGTCCTGGACCGGGTCCGCCAGGCACTGAACGCCCCCGAGGCCAGGCAGCGCGGACTCTTCCAGGACGCCTACCTCACCGAACTCCTGGCCGCCCCCGACCGACACCGCACCAAGCGCGGAGCGAACGCGCTGTGGCAGGTGGCATTGCTGGAGATATGGCTGCAGACGCACGGAATCTGACCGACCGGCGCGCGACGGGGCCCACGGCCGGCCCGGGCACGGCCACCGCCACCGGGCGGCCGACGGCGAAGGCGAGCCCGGCACCACCGGCCGCGGACGGCCGCACCCGCGCCTTCGCCGCCCCCGCGCGCATCCCGCTGCCGGACGCCGCCGGACCGCGCGATGCCCCGACACGGCTCGTCGCGCACGGCTGCTGGTACCCCTCGGCCGACCCCGCCGGCAACCAGGTGGCCTACATCTGCGACCGGGGCGGTGTACCCCAGCTGTGGGTGGGGTCCGTCGACGGCGACGAGACACGGCTGCTCGACACCGAACCGGACCCCGTCCAGGAGGTGTCCTGGTCGCCCGACGGCCGCTGGATCGCCTACACCACCGCCCCCGGTGGCGGTGAACACCTGAGGGTGCTGTGCGTACGCCCCGACGGCACCGACCGCCACATCCTGGCCGGAGCCGAGCCGGGCAGCTCGGCCCATCTGGGCTGCTGGGCGCACGACGGATCGGCCGTCGCGGTGACCGTCGCGGTCCCCACCGTCCCGCCTGCGCCCCAGACCGCGGCGGCCGAGTCCGGACCCGCCGGCTCCGGGCTGACCGCCGATCGCCTGCCGTCCGGCCGGCCGCGCGGAGACGGTGACGCCGTGCTCCTCGGCGCGCCGCCCCACGACGAGAGCGGACTCGGCC
>NZ_WWJT01000410.1 GCF_009865385.1 Streptomyces sp. SID486
GGCGACGGCGACGGCCGAGGCCGTCGCGGCGACCGCGGCCGCCGCGGCCAGTGCGCGGCGGCGGGTGATGTCGGGCATGCGGGTCCTCCTGTGGAGTGGTCCGGTGGTGACCACGCATGCCTATCGGGATGTCACGTGGCGGAAGAAATCACCCGGAAGCGGTTGGCTGCGATCCGGACAATTACTTACATGTCGTACAGAGTTGAACCAAGATGATCTTGCTGTGCGGATGGCCGGGTCCGCTCCGGAACGGGCAATTCCTTGCCGGGCCGTCCCGGTTTCCCTCGTTCCTTTCCGGCCGGCGCCCGCCGAAGTGGCGCGGCTCACCGCGTGAGAGTGACGTGATCGCGTGGTCCGGCACCCTGCTACCCTCCGGTGCCGTTCGACCACGTCGGGTGACTGCCAGGGGAGTGCGCGTGAAGGTCGTCTGTGTCGGAGGCGGGCCCGCCGGCCTCTGCCTCGCCATCCTGCTCAAGCGGCAGGACCCCGCCCACGACGTCACCGTCCACGAGCGCAACCCCGAGGGCTCCACGTACGGCTGGGGGGTGACGTACTGGCGCGGCCTCCTCGACAAGCTCCAGGCGTACGACCCCGAGTCCGCGCGCGCGATCGAGACCCACTCCGTGCGCTGGAGCGACGGCGTCGCCCACGTGCGGGACGTCACCACCCGCCACCACGGCGACGAGGGCTTCGGGATCGGCCGGCACCGGCTGCTGGACCTGCTCGCCGGCCGGGCCCGCGCCCTCGGCGTCCGCGTGGAGTTCGACAGCGGACCGACCGGCCCGCCCGCCGGCGCGGACCTCGTCGTCGCGGCCGACGGTGTGCACAGCGCCCTGCGCACCCACCGGGCCGGCCACTTCGGCACCCGGATCACCCCCGGGCGCAACCACTACATCTGGCTCGGCACCACCCGGGTCTTCGACGCCTTCACGTTCGCCTTCACCGAGACCGGGCACGGCTGGATCTGGGCCTACGGCTACGGCTACAGCCGCGACCACAGCACCTGCGTCGTCGAGTGCTCCCCGCAGACCTTCACCGGCCTCGGCCTGGACCGGGCCGACGAGGGCGAGAGCCTGGCCCTGCTGGAGAAACTCTTCGCCGACGTCCTCGACGGCCACCCCCTGATCGCCCGCCCCGGGGCCTCCTGGCAGAACTTCGGCACCCTGACCAACCGCACCTGGCACCACGGCAACCTGGTCCTGCTCGGCGACGCCGCCCACACCACCCACTACTCCGTCGGAGCCGGCACCACCCTCGCCCTGGAGGACGCCATGTGCCTCGCCGACGCCCTGCGCGCACACGCCGACCTGCCCGAGGCCCTGGCCGCCTACGAACGGCGGCGCCAGGCCGAGCTGCTGTCCGTCCAGAGCGCGGCCCGCTACAGCGCCCAGTGGTACGAGAACCTGCCCCGCTACATCCACCTGCCCCCGCACCGGATGTTCGCCCTGCTCGGCCAGCGCCACTCGCCGCTGCTGCCGTACGTCCCGCCGCAGCTGTACTACGGCCTGGACAAGGCGGTCGGGCAACTGGAACCGCTGCGCAGGCTCAAGCGCTGGCTCGGCCCCCGGGCGGCTCGCGCCCTGCACGCCCGCCGGCGCTAGCCCGGCCGGCACTCCGCCGGACGCCCCCCACTGGCTCCCGGAACGGTTGGTGAATGGCCATTCACTCGTTAGAGTGAATTGTTATTCACCTTGTATCCGTGCCGTCCGCAGGAGCGCCGATGGACCAGCCAGACCCGATGTCCCCGCCGCCGGGCACCGGTGGGCAGCCGCCCCGCCTGCGCGACCGGCTCACCATCCCGGTGCTGGCGTCGGGCGGCATCCTCATGGCGGTCATGCAGACCGTGGTCGTCCCCCTCCTCCCCGACCTGCCCCGGCTCACCGGTGCCTCGGCCGCCGCCGTCTCCTGGACCGTCACCGCCACCCTTCTCTCCGGCGCCGTCCTCACCCCCGTGCTGGGCCGGGCCGGCGACATGTACGGCAAACGCCGGGTGCTCATCGCCGCGCTCGCCCTGATGACCGTCGGGTCCGTCATGTGCGCGCTCTCCTCCGACATCGGCGTGCTCATCGCCGCCCGCGCACTCCAGGGCGCCGCCGCCTCCGTCGTCCCGCTGTCCATCAGCATCCTGCGGGACGAACTCCCGCCCCAGCGCCGGGGGTCGGCGGTGGCGCTGATGAGTTCCACCGTCGGCATCGGCGCCGCGCTCGGCCTGCCGCTCGCCGCGCTGGTCGTGCAGTACGCCGACTGGCACACCATGTTCTGGCTGACCAGCGCCCTCGGCGCGGCGGGTGTCGCGGCCACCTGGTGGGCGGTGAAGGAGTCGCCGGTGCGCGAGCCCGGACGGTTCGACGTCCTCGGCGCGCTCGGTCTCGCCGCCGGGCTCGTCTGTCTGCTGCTCGGCGTCTCCCAGGGCGGCACCTGGGGCTGGGGGAGCGCGCGGGTCCTCGGGCTGTTCCTCGCCGCCGTCGTCGTCCTCGCCCTGTGGTGGTGGCAGCAGCTGCGCACCGCACGGCCGCTGGTCGACCTCCGGCTGGTCACCCGGCCCCGCGTGGGCCTGTCCCACGTGGCGGCCCTGCTGACCGGGTTCGCCTTCTACGCCAACTCCCTGGTCACCGCCCAGCTGGTGCAGGCACCGAAGGCCACCGGGTACGGCCTCGGCCTGTCCATCGTCGCCACCGGGCTGTGCCTGCTGCCCGGCGGCGTCACCATGCTGCTGTTCTCCCCGCTGTCCGCCCGCATCTCGGCCGCGCGCGGCCCGCGCATCACGCTCGCGCTGGGCGCGGCCGTCATCGCCTGCGGGTACGCGCTGCGCATCGCCGACAGCCGCGACCTGTGGATGATCATCGTGGGTGCCACCGTGGTGGCGACCGGCACCACGCTCGCCTACTCCGCGCTGCCGACCCTGATCCTGCGCGCCGTCCCGGCCGCCCAGACGGCCTCGGCCAACGGCGTCAACGTCCTCATGCGCACCATCGGGCAGGCCGTCTCCAGCGCGGCCGTCGCCGCCGTCCTCGTCCACCACAGCAGCCCCCTCGGCGGTGTCCCGGTCCCCACACTGCACGGCTACCAGCTCGCCTTCACCGTGGCGGGCGTCGTCGCCCTCGCTGCCTGCGCGGCGGCCCTGTCCATCCCGGACACCGACGGCACCGGCCCCACCCGGCGGGCCCGGGGCGCGATCCGGGGCGCCCGCGACGAGGCGCTGGAGGGGGCGTGAGGGCCATGACCACGCCGTCCGACCGGAGCCCCGCCCCCGCACGCCGGGACGCGGAGGCCACGAGGACCGCCATCCTGAAAGCCGCCCGCTTCCTCCTGGCCAGGCACGCGCACGCCGACATCACCCTCAAGGCCGTCGCCGACCGGGCCGGTGTCAGCCCCCCGCTGATCCTGAAGTACTTCGGCAACAAGGACGCCCTCTTCGCCCGCGTGATGTCCTTCGACACCGACGCCGACGACCTGCTGGAGGCCCCGCTGGAGGACCTCGGCCGGCACATGGTCCGGCACGTGCTGTCCAGCCAGCGCGAGCGGGGCGCCGATCCGCTGCTGCGCATCGCCTTCGCCCCGCTGCACGGCGACCACGGTGACGTGCTGCGCGCCAACTTCCGCGCCCAGGTGACCGAACGCCTCGCCACCCGGCTCACCGGCCCCGACACCGGACTGCGCGCCGAACTCGCGGTCGCCGCCCTCGTCGGCCTCGGCGTGATGTACGGCATCGCCCGCGGTCCGCACCTGCGCGGCACCGACGCCGACGAGATCGCCGACCGCTACGGTCCCGCCGTACAGGCGCAGCTGACCCCCGGCGGCCCGCCTCCCCGGTGACGCCGGGCTCCGTCGGCGCAGCAGCCGTTCCACGAGCCCGTCCCGGACACCCCGTGCGGATCCAGCCGGTCCGGCGTCGCAACCTCCAGGGCGACGCCGGCGCGGCGCCCACCGGTCGCCGGCGTGCACCACCCGACCGGGTGAAGTCGGGCCGGTGGACGCGGCGGTCCGGGCGGAACGACCGGTTCCGCGGGAGGCCGGGCCGGGTGACACACTGACGGCATGGACGAACGCGCAATCCGCAGGTCGGGCCAGTGGGCATCGGTCGTCGGTCTCGGCACCTGGCAGCTGGGTGCCGACTGGGGCGACGTGGACGACAAGGAGGCCCTGGCCGTCCTGGAGGCGGCGGCCGAGGCCGGGGTCACCTTCTTCGACACGGCCGACGTGTACGGCGACGGGCGCAGCGAGGAGACCATCGCCTCCTTCCTGCGCGGCCGGCCGGACCTGCACGTGCTCGTGGCCACCAAGATGGGCCGCCGGGTCGAACAGATCCCCGAGAACTACGTCCTGGCCAACTTCCGCGAGTGGAACGACCGCTCGCGCCGCAACCTCGGCGTCGACCGCATCGACCTGGTGCAGCTGCACTGCCCGCCCACCCCGGTCTACTCCACGGACGCGGTGTTCGACGCCCTGGACACCCTGGTGGAGGAGGAGCGCGTCGCCGCGTACGGGGTGAGCGTGGAGACCTGCGCCGAGGCGCTCACGGCGATCGCCCGGCCGAACGTGGCGAGCGTGCAGATCATCCTCAACCCGTTCCGCATGAAGCCCCTGCACGAGGTGCTGCCCGCCGCCCGCGAGGCCGGCGTCGGCATCATCGCGCGCGTGCCGCTCGCCTCCGGGCTGCTGTCCGGCAGATACACCAAGGACACGGTGTTCGCGGCCGACGACCACCGCACCTACAACCGGCACGGTGAGGCGTTCGACCAGGGCGAGACCTTCTCCGGCGTCGACTACGGCACGGGCGTCGAGGCCGCCGCCGAGTTCGCCGCGCTCGCCCCCGAGGGATACACCCCGGCCCAGCTGGCGCTGCGCTGGATCATCGAGCAGGACGGCGTGACCACCGTGATCCCCGGCGCCCGCAGCCAGGAGCAGGCCCGTGCCAACGCCGCCGCGGCCAAACTGCCGCCGCTGCCGGAGGAGACCCGCACCGCGATCCGCGAGCTGTACGACCGCCGGATCAAGGCCCAGGTCGAACACCGCTGGTGAGCGGGTGCGCGCCGGCCGTTTGAAGGAACGGCCGGGCGGTTATCCGCACCGCATGACGCAGGACGGGCGGCGCCGGGGGCGCGACGAGACCGAGGAAGAGCGGGCCGACCGGAGATGGGGCGAGCTCATCCAGGAAGTCCGGGTGGCCCAGACGGGCGTGCAGATCCTGTTCGGCTTCCTGCTGACCGTCGTCTTCCAGCCCAAGTACGAGCGCCTGGCGACCACGGACCAGGTGATCTACATCGTGACCGTCGTCCTGGGCGCCTGCGCCACCGGCGCCCTCATCGGCCCGGTGTCCCTGCACCGCCTGGTCGCCGGCCGCCGGGTCAAGCCGCAGGCGGTGCGGCTGGCCTCGGGGCTGACGTTCGTCGGCCTGGTCCTGCTGCTGGTCACCATGACGTCGGCCCTGCTGCTGATCCTCCGGGTGGCCACGCACGACGGCTACGTCCCGTACCTGGTGGCGGCCGTCGTCGCCTGGTACCTCACGTGCTGGTACGGCCTGCCCCTGTGGGCCCGCCGCAAGCACACGACCCGGCCGCCGGACCAGGACGGCGAGGGCTAGTCGGCCTCCTGCCTGATGTAGTCCTCGTACTGCGCGGCACTGAGCAGCCCGGCCAGCTGCCGCCGGTCGGTCAGCGTGATCGCGACCATCCAGCCTTCGCCGTACGGATCCGTGTTGACCAGTTCCGGATCGTCGTTGAGGGCGGCGTTCGGCTCCGAGACGGTACCGCTCAGCGGCATGTACACCTCGCTCACCGCCTTGACGGACTCCAGGCTGCCGAACGGCTGCCCGGCGTCGAACTTCGCCCCGGCCTCCGGAAGTTCGACGAAGACGACGTCACCGAGCTGCTTCTGGGCGTGGTCGGTGATGCCCACGTACGCCTTGTCGCCCGTGATGCGGACCCACTCGTGGTCCTTGGTGTACTTGAGGTCCTCAGGGGTGGCCATGCGGCTCCTCCGTGTGATGGTCCCGGTGCGCCGACGGATCGGTCGGGCACCACCGCAAGACTGCAACAGGCAGCGGACCGCAACCAGGATTCTCACTCCACCGGGTGAACGCGGGCGCGGCACCGGGCCGCTGATCAGCCCGTGGAGAGGATCTCCGCCAGCAGCTCGTCCACCGGGACGTGCTCCCGCCCCGGCGCGACGAGTCGGTGGGTCTCCCGCAGGAACGCGGCGACCGCGGGCGCCCAGGCGTGCACCACGGCGCGGTGCCGGCTGCCGTCCGGCCGGGTGTCGCCGAGGAACTCCATGCGCAGTTCGTGCCACAGGCCGGTGGCAACGGGCCGCAGCCGCACGTCACCGATGCCGACCGGCCCGGCCAGACCGGCGGTGAGCATCTCCCGGTCCAGCCGCCAGCAGGCCAGCACATGTCCGTCGTGGGCGAAGACGGCGGTCACGGCGAACGGGTCGTCGGCGTCGTAGCCGAGGTGGACCAGCACCGGACAGCGTCCGGTGCCGGGCGTGAGGAGCTGCACGACCAGGGTCTTGTGCACGAACGGGTTCACGCGCGGGCCTCCGGGAACAATCGGCGTAGGGCCCTCTAGTACCCCGGCATCGCCCGGGATGCTCACCCGGGTGCGTGATTCCCGAAGGTGCGGCGCCGCGCGGTGCGGGCCGCGCGGTGCGGCGCCGCGCGGCCGGACAGCGGCCGCCGGACAG
>NZ_WWJT01000411.1 GCF_009865385.1 Streptomyces sp. SID486
GCCGGCCGGGTGTGCACCGACCGCGCCTCGCCGAGGGCGTCCCGCACGAACGAGGCCACGCGGGTGCGCAACGGCCGTACGAGCACCGGCACGGCGCCCGCGACGGCCGCCAGGCAGACCGCGCCCAGCAGCAGCGGGAGCGGCGAGCCGTCCGGCAGCACGGTGCCGAGCCGCAGCGCGTCCGGGAAGGCGAGGAGCAGCGCGGCCAGCAGCCCCAGCCGGCCCACCGCCTCGGCCAGCAGGTACAGGGCGAGCGCGGCCGTGGAACGGGCCGGCGGCACCCCGCACACGCTCATGAAGCGCAGGTTCACCGCGCCGGCGCCGAGTCCGGTGGGCAGCAGATGGTTGGCCGAGGCCGCGGCGAACTGGGTGGCCAGCAGCCGGCCCTTCGGCAGTGGCTGGACCACCGCGCCCTGCCGGGTGACCGCCGCGGCCACCCAGGTCAGGCAGGTGGCGCCGGCCGCGGCGAGCAGCCACGGCCAGGATGCGGTGCGCAGCTGGCCGAACCCCTCGGTGAGCATCGAGCGGTGCCGTACGGCCGCCACGGCGACGAGCGCGAGGGGAACCAGACACAGCAGTCGCCGGACGGGGACGCGACGGGCCGGGCGCCGGGGGAATCGTCCCCGGGACAGCGGGGGAGACGGGGGGAGCGGGACGGCAGTCACATCCGCAGAGGTTCTCCGCACCGTCCCAACGGCGGGTGGCGGAATCGGGGACGGCGGCTTACAGAGTGAGGTCATCGGGACCTTCGAGCCGGGGGACACCGGTGCGGACGACGAAGCGGCGGGTGAAATCGCGCGGACATTGACCTCAACGAAGCTCGAGGTTCTAGGTTCTCCGGTATGAGCATGGAGACCACGGCCTGGATGCAACTGCACAGCGTGATGAACGCGCAGTCCGAGCGCCGCCCCTTCGCCCGCGCCACGCTGCGCCGCATCGCCGCCTTCGCCCGTCCGCACCGCGCGGGCATCGTCCGCTTCGTACTGCTCGGGGTGGTGACCGCGCTGCTCGCGGTCGCGACCCCCGTGCTCGCCGGCCGTGTCGTCGACGCGATCGTGGCGGGGCACGACTCCGGCACGGTGGTCCGGCTCTCCCTGCTGATCGCGGTCGTCGCGCTGGCGGAGGCGGGGCTCGGCATCCTCGGCCGGCGCCTGTCGTCGACGCTCGGGGAGGGACTCATCCTCGATCTCAGAACGGCTGTGTTCGATCATGTGCAGCGCATGCCTGTCGCGTTCTTCACACGTACGCGTACGGGCGCTCTGGTCAGCCGTCTCAACAACGACGTGATCGGCGCCCAGCGGGCCTTCGCCAACACCCTCTCCGGGGTCGTCAGCAACCTGGTGACGCTGCTGCTCACGCTCGCCGTGATGCTCACGCTGTCCTGGCAGATCACCCTGCTCGCGATGGCGCTGCTGCCGGTGTTCGTGCTGCCCGCCCGCCGCATGGGGACCCGGATGGCCGGCATGCAGCGGGAGGCGGCGGCCCTGAACGCGGCCATGGGCACGCGCATGACGGAGCGGTTCTCCGCACCCGGCGCCACCCTCGTCAAGCTCTTCGGCCGCCCGGAGGAGGAGTCGGCCCAGTTCGCGGCGCGCGCCGCCCGGGTCCGGGACATCGGGGTGCGCACGGCGACCGCCCAGTCCGTCTTCATCACCTCCCTCACCCTGGTCTCCGCCCTCGCGCTTGCCCTCGTCTACGGCCTCGGCGGCTGGTTCGCGCTGCGCGGCTCCCTGGAGCCCGGCGCGGTCGTCTCGCTGGCGCTGCTGCTGACCCGCCTGTACGCCCCGCTGACCGCGCTCGCCGGGGCCCGGGTGGAGGTGATGAGTGCGATCGTCAGCTTCGAGCGGGTCTTCGAGGTGCTCGACCTGGAGCCGCTCATCGTGCAGAAGCCGGACGCCCGAGAGGTGCCCGAAGGCCCGGTGGCCGTCGAGTTCGACGACGTCCGCTTCGCCTACCCGGCCGCCGACCAGGTCTCCCTCGCCTCCCTGGAGGAGGTCGCCGCGCTGGACACCCGTGGCGGCTCCGAGGTGCTGCACGGGATCTCCTTCCGCGCCGAACCCGGGCAGACCGTCGCCCTCGTCGGCTCCTCCGGCGCGGGCAAGTCGACCATCGCGCAGCTCCTGCCGCGCCTGTACGACGTCGACGCGGGCGCGGTCCGCGTCGGCGGTGTCGACGTCCGCGACCTGACCGCCGGGTCCCTGCGGGCCACGCTCGGCATGGTCACCCAGGACGGCCACCTCTTCCACGACACCGTCCGCGCCAATCTGCTGCTCGCCCGCCCGGACGCGGCCGACGAGGAGCTGTGGGACGCCCTCGGCCGCGCCCGCCTCGCCGATGTCGTACGGACCCTGCCCGACGGGCTGGACACGGTCGTCGGCGAGCGCGGCTACCGGCTCTCGGGCGGCGAACGCCAGCGGATGACCATCGCCCGGCTGCTGCTGGCCCGCCAGCGCGTGGTCATCCTGGACGAGGCCACCGCCCATCTGGACAACACCTCCGAGGCGGCGGTCCAGGAGGCGCTCACCGAGGCCCTGGAGGGCCGCACCGCCGTGGTCATCGCCCACCGCCTGTCCACGGTCCGGGCCGCCGACCAGATCCTGGTGGTGGAGTCCGGCCGGATCGTGGAGCGCGGCACCCACGACGAGCTGCTGGCGGCGGCCGGGCGCTACGCGGAGCTGCACCGCACCCAGTTCGCCCAGCGCGCCGACGCGGCACCCGGACCGGCGCCGGCGGAGGCGGGGGTACCGACGGCCGGCTGACGCTCCCGACCGGGACGCCGGTGCCTCAGGCGGGTGGTGGGTGGTGGGTGGTGGGTGGTGACCGTACGGGGGTGCGGGTGCCCGGCCGGCGTTCATCGGGGCGCTGTCTCCCGAGTCGTCCCGTTTCCGGCTCCGGGAACTTGACGCCGGTGGTCCGTACCTTTAGCTTCACGCCTTAAACAAAGCCTAACGGGGCGCCAACGGCCGCTGGTCCCAAGGCCGTCGGGCCCACACCACCCCCCACTCGAAAGGCCACCCGCGCTCATGGCCAGACCTCTCCCCGCGGCGGGTTCACTCGCCGCCCTGTCCCTTGCCGCCGGGCTGCTCACGGCAGCCCCCGCGCCCGCAGCCACCACCACCGCCGCCGCCCTGCCCACGGGCTTCGCCACGGTCGTCGACGCCGCGAGCGGCAAGTGCCTGGACGCCCGTGCGGCCGGCACCGCCAACGGCACCGTCGTGCAGCAGTACACCTGCAACGGCTCCACGGCCCAGCAGTGGAGCTTCGCCGACGCCGGCGGCGGATACGTGCGGATAGGCAGCCGCAACGACACCGCCCAGGTCGTGGACGTCGCCGACGTCTCCACCGCCGACAACGCGCCGGTCCACCTGTGGAGCTACGGCGGCGGCGCCAACCAGCAGTGGCTGCCGGTGGACGACGGCGGCGGCGCATACCACTTCGTCAACCGGGGCAGCGGCAAGTGCCTGGACGACCCCGGCGCCTCGACCGCCGACAGCGTCCAGTTCGTCCAGTACACCTGCAACGGCACCGCCGCCCAGCGCTTCCAGGTGACCCCCGTGGCCCAGAACCCCGACGACCCCGATCTCGGCCCGAACGTGGCCGTGTTCGACCCGTCCATGTCCTCCGCCACCATCCAGGGCAGGCTCGACTCGATCTTCCGGCAGCAGGAGACCAACCAGTTCGGCTCGCAGCGCTACGCGGTGCTGTTCAAGCCCGGCAGCTACAGCGCCGACGTCAACGTCGGCTTCTACACCCAGGTCCTCGGTCTCGGCCTCACCCCGGACGCCGTCAACGTCAACGGCGCGGTGCACGCCGAGGCCGACTGGTTCCAGGGCAACGCCACCCAGAACTTCTGGCGCGGCGCCGAGAACCTGTCGGTCACCCCGGCGGGCGGCGGCGACCGCTGGGCGGTCTCGCAGGCGGCGGCCTACCGCCGGATGCACCTGCGCGGCAACCTCGCCCTCGACGACGGCGGCTGGTCCTCCGGCGGCTACCTCGCCGACAGCAAGATCGACGGACAGGTCGACTCCGGCAGCCAGCAGCAGTGGCTGACCCGCAACTCCCAGCTGGGCAGCTGGACCGGATCGAACTGGAACATGGTCTTCGTGGGCAGCCAGGGCGTCCCCGGCACCAGCTTCCCCAACCCGCCGTACACCACGGTCGCGCAGAGTCCGGTCACCCGGGAGAAGCCGTTCCTGTACGTCGACGGCGCCGGCAGGTACCAGGTGTTCGTGCCCGCCACGCGCACCGGCTCCACCGGCACCAGCTGGGCGAACGGCAGTCCCGCAGGATCCTCGCTGCCGCTCAGCCAGTTCTACGTCGTCAAGCCCGGCGCCACCGCCGCACAGATCGACGCCGCCCTCGCCGCCGGACAGAACCTGCTGGTCACGCCCGGTGTCTATCACCTCGACCGGACCCTGAAGGTCACCCGCCCGGACACGGTCGTCCTCGGCCTCGGCCTCGCCACCTTCGTCCCCGACAACGGCGTCACCGCCATGTCCGTCGCCGACGTCGACGGTGTGAAGATCGCCGGCCTGCTCTTCGACGCCGGGACCACCAGTTCGAAGACCCTCGTCGAGGTCGGGCCGGCCGGCTCCACCGCCTCCCACGCGGCCGACCCGACCTCCCTGCACGACGTGTACTTCCGCGTCGGGGGCGCCGGCGTCGGCAAGGCGGCCACCAGCCTCGTCGTCAACAGCGACAACGTCATCGGCGACCACATGTGGATCTGGCGCGCCGACCACGGCAGCGGCGTCGGCTGGACCAGCAACACCGCCGACACCGGCCTGGTCGTAGGCGGCGACGACGTGACCATGTACGGGCTGTTCGTCGAGCACTTCCAGAAGTACCAGACCGTCTGGAACGGCAACGGCGGACGCACCTACTTCTTCCAGAACGAGATGCCGTACGACCCGCCGAACCAGGCCGCCTGGATGAACGGCTCCACCCAGGGCTACGCCGCCTACAAGGTCGCCGACTCCGTCACCAGCCACCAGGCGTACGGCCTGGGCAGCTACTGCTACTTCAACGTCAACCCCGGGGTGACGGCCGCCCGCGCCATCGAGGCACCGAACACCGCGAACGTGCGCTTCACCAGCATGGTGACCGTCTCCCTCGGCGGCACCGGCACCATCAGCCACGTCGTCAACAACACCGGAGGGCCCTCCAACGCCGGCAGCAACGTCGCCGACCTGAAGAGCTACCCCTGATCCGGCCCCGATCCGGCCGCAAGGGCCCGCGCACGTGTGAGCGGGCATGAGGTGGATACGCGGAACGGACGGCAGCACCGTCCGTCCGGAAGGTCATCCCCGCCATGACCAGCGCACACCAGCCCGGCCAGCACTCCGAAGTCACCCTCCGGGTCAACGGCAAACCCCAGACCCTGCGCGTCGACCACCGGCGCGTCCTGCTCGACCTGCTCCGTGAGGACCTGGACCTCACCGGCTCCAAGAAAGGCTGCGACCACGGCCAGTGCGGTGCCTGCACCGTACTGGTCGACGGGCGCCGCCTGAACAGCTGTCTGCTGCTCGCGGTCGCCCTCGACGGCAGCGACATCACCACCGTCGAGGGCCTCGGCGGCGACGGCGAGGAGCCGCACCCGCTCCAGCGGTCCTTCCTGGACCGCGACGCCTTCCAGTGCGGCTACTGCACCCCGGGCCAGCTCTGCTCCGCCGTGGGCATGCTCGACGAGGCCGCGGCCGGCCATCCCTCCCACGTCACCGACCCGGCGGCCCCCTCCGGCGCACCCGTCCCCCTGGACCGGACCGAGATCCGCGAGCGGATGAGCGGCAACCTCTGCCGCTGCGGCGCCTACCCGCGCATCGTCGAGGCCATCGAGGACGTGATCGCGTGAACGGCTTCGGATACCTGCGGCCCGACAGCGTCCAGGAAGCCGTCGAGGCGTACGCGACCCACCCCGGCGCCCGCTACCTGGCCGGCGGCACCAACCTCGTCGACCTGCTGAAACTGGGCGTGGAGCGGCCCGCCACCCTCATCGACGTCGGGCGCCTGCCCCTGGACACCGTCCAGGAACTCCCGGGCGGCGCCCTGCGCGTCGGCGCCACCGTCCGCAACAGCGACCTCGCCGCCGACCCGCGCGTCCGCGACCGCTACCCGGCCCTCTCCCAGGCGCTCCTCGCGGGCGCCTCCGCCCAGCTGCGCAACGCCGCCACCACCGGCGGGAACCTCCTCCAGCGCACCCGCTGCCCCTACTTCCAGGACCTGGACAAACCCTGCAACAAACGAGAGCCCGGCACCGGGTGCGGCGCCCGCGACGGCGTCCACCGCGACCACGCCGTCCTCGGCCACTCCCCGCAGTGCATCGCCACCCACCCCTCCGACATGGCCGTCGCCCTGGCCGCCCTGGACGCCCAGGTCGAGCTGTACGGCACCGAGGGCACCCGTCGCCTTCCGGTGGCCGACTTCCACCGGCTGCCCGGCGAGCACCCCGAGCGGGACACCTGGATCCGCCCCGGCGAACTGATCACCGGCGTCCTGCTCCCGGCCGCCACGGCCGGTGTCCCGTCCGCCTACCGCAAGGCCCGGGACCGGGCGTCGTACGCCTTCGCGCTCGCGTCCGTGGCCGTCGCGCTGCGCGTCACGGACGGAGTCGTCGACCAGGTCGGGGTCGCCTTCGGCGGGCTCGCCCACCGGCCCTGGCGCGCCCGGCACACCGAGCTGGCACTGCTGGGCGCCCCCGCCACTCCCGCCGCGTTCGAGGGCGCCGTGGCCCTGGAACTCGCGCACGCCGAACCGCTGCGGGACAACGCCTACAAGGTGCCCCTCGCCACCAACCTCGCCCTGGATGTCCTGAACCGTCTCGCCCCGGCCCCCGCGGTGGCCTGAGCCGTCACAGGAGGAACGCATGACAGGCACCGCCCTGGGCGCACCCGCCGAACGCCGGGAGGGACGCCAGAAGGTCAGCGGCACCGCCCGCTACGCCGCCGAGTACACCGTGCCCGGCCGCGTCCACGCCCGGCCCGTGCCCGCCGCCGTCGCCCGCGGCCGGGTCACCGCCGTCGACACGTCGGCGGCCCTCGCGCTGCCCGGCGTCCTCGCCGTCCTCACCCCCTTCGACGCGCCCCGGCTCGCCGAACCCGACGACGCCACCCTCGCCGTCCTGCAGAGCCCCGACGTGCCGCACCGGGGCTGGTGCGTGGCCCTCGCCGTCGCGGAGACCCCGGAGACCGCCCGGGCCGCCGCCCGCGCCGTGCGGGTCACCTACGCCACCGAACCCCACGACACCCGCCTCACCGAGGGACATCCCGGCGGCTACGAGCCGGAGGAGGTCAGCAGCGGGCCCGGCCGTGTCGAGCACGGCGACCCGGACGCCGCCCACGCCGCCGCCCAGGTCCGCGTCGACGTCACCTACCGGGTGCCGCCGCTGCACAACCACCCCATGGAGCCGCACGCCAGCACGGCCCACTTCGACGGCGACCGGCTCACCGTCCACACCTCCAGCCAGGGCGGTACGACCGTGCGGTCCGTGCTCGCCCAGCTGTTCCGGCTGCCCGAGGACCACATCACCGTCGTCGCCGAGCACGTCGGCGGCGGTTTCGGCTCGAAGGGCACCCCGCGCCCCGACGTCGTCCTCGCCGCGCTCGCCGCCCGGCACGTGCGCCGGCCGGTCACCCTCGTCTACCCGCGCCGGTACCTGCCGACCGTCGTCGGCCACCGCGCCCCCACCGTGCAGCGGCTGCGGCTCGGCGCGGACCCGGACGGCCGGCTCACCGCCCTGCTGCACGAGGTGACCACCCACACCTCCCGGGTGAAGGAGTTCGTGGAACAGGCCGGCGCCGTCTCGCGCGTCATGTACGCCACCCCCGACCTGCGCAGCTCCCACCGGGTGGTGCCGCTGGACGTGCCCAGCCCGTCCTGGATGCGGGCACCCGGCGAGGCCCCCGGCATGTACGCCCTGGAGTCCGCCCTGGACGAACTCGCCGACGCGCTCGGCATGGACCCGGTGGAGCTGCGCCTGCGCAACGAAACCGGGCGGGAGCCGGCGAGCGGCAAGCCGTTCAGCAGCCGGCACCTGGCCGAGTGCCTGCTCGAGGGCGCCCGCCGCTTCGGCTGGGCCGGCCGCGACCCGCGCCCCGGTGTCCGTCGCGAGGGCCCGCTGCTCATCGGCACCGGCGTGGCCGCCGCCACCTACCCGGTGCAGGTCGCCCCGTCCACCGCCACCGCCGAGGCGCGCCCCGACGGCACCTTCGTCGTCCGGGTCAACGCCGCCGACATCGGCACCGGCGCCCGTACGGTCCTCGCCCAGATCGCCGCGGACGCCCTCGGTGTGCCCCTGGACCGGGTGCGCACCGAGGTCGGCCACAGCGACCTGCCGCCCGCCCCGCTGGCCGGGGGCTCCTCCGGCACCGCCTCCTGGGGGTGGGCCGTGCACGAGGCGTGCGCCCGGCTCGCCGCCCACCCCGACGAGGGTCCGACGGTGCGCGCGGACACCACCGGCAAGGCCGACGCCGACAGCCCCTACGCCCGGCACGCGTTCGGCGCCCACTTCGCCGAGGCCGCCGTCGACACCGTCACCGGCGAGATCAGGGTCCGCCGGATGCTCGGCCTCTTCGCCGCCGGCCGGATCCTCAACGCCCGGACCGCGCGCTCCCAGTTCACCGGCGCCATGGTCATGGGCCTGGGCATGGCGCTCACCGAACACAGCACCCTGGACCCGGCGTTCGGCGACTTCCCCGAGGCCGACCTCGCCTCCTACCACGTGCCCGTCCACGCCGACGTCCCGGACCTCGAGGCCGACTGGATCGACGAGGACGACCCCCACCTGAACCCCATGGGCAGCAAGGGCATCGGGGAGATCGGCATCGTCGGCACCGCCGCCGCGATCGGCAACGCCGTCCACCACGCCACCGGAGTCCGCTTCCGCGAACTCCCGCTCACCCCCGACCGGATCCTCGCCGGCCTGCTGTCCGAGGACTGACGTGCCCGGGCCCACCTGGGAGTACGACGGATACCGGGCCGCGGAGGAACGTCTGCGGGAGTCCCTGTGCACCCTGGGCAACGGCTACTTCGCCACCCGCGGGGCGTTGCCCGAATGCACCGCCGACGACGTCCACTACCCCGGCACCTACGCGGCCGGCTGCTACAACCGGCTCACCTCGGAGGTCGCGGGACGCCGCGTCGAGAACGAGGACATGGTCAACCTGCCCAACTGGCTGCCCCTGCGGTTCCGGCCGGCGGACGGGAACTGGCTCGCCCCGGACACCACCGCCGTCACCGAGCACCACCAGGTCCTCCACCTGGACCCGGGCCTGCTGGAGCGCCGCACCCGCTACGCGCTCGGCGACGGCACCCTGCACGTCCGGCAGCTGCGGCTCGTCCACCTCGGCGACCCCCATCTCGCCGCCCTGCGGACCGAGTTCACCGCCACCGGCCGCCCCGTCGAACTGGACGTGGAGGCCGCGCTCGACGGCAGCGTCACCAACGACGGCGTGGCCCGCTACCGGGCGCTGGACGGCCGCCACCTCACCCACGTCCACGTCGGCACCGCCACGCCCGGCACGGTGTGGCTGCGCTGCCGTACCCGTACCTCCGACATCCGTTTCGGCCTGGCGGGACGGCTGACCGCCCCGGTGCCGGTCCGCCACGCCAACGAGGCCCACCGCGCCGTGCAGCGGCTGTGCCCGCGCCTGTCGCCCGGCGACACCGTCACCGTCGACAAGACCGTCGCCCTGCACACCTCGCGCGACCCGGCCATCAGCGACCCGCTGCGCGCGGCCGTGGACCGGGTCGCCGCGGCGCCGGGATTCGACGAACTGCTGGAGAGCCACCGCGCCGCCTGGGAGCAGCTGTGGCGGCGCACCGAGCTGGACGTGCCCGGCGAGGCGGGCAGCATCCTGCGCCTGCACCTGTTCCACGTGCTGCAGACCCTCTCGCCGCACAGCACCGACCTGGACGTCGGCGTACCCGCGCGCGGACTGCACGGCGAGGCGTACCGGGGCCATGTCTTCTGGGACGAACTGTTCGTCCTGCCCTACCTCAACCTGCACCTGCCCGAGGTCTCCCGGGCCCTGCTGCGCTACCGCCACCGGCGGCTGGACACCGCCTGCCGCGCCGCCCGCGACACCGGCCGGCGCGGCGCCCTCTACCCGTGGCAGAGCGGCAGCGACGGCCGCGAGGAGGCCCAGCGGCTGCACCTCAACCCGCGCTCCGGCCACTGGCTGCCGGACCACTCCCGGCTCCAGCACCACGCCGGCTCGGCCGTGGCCTACAACGTCTGGCAGTACTGCGAGGCGACCGGCGACACCGACTTCCGGCACGGCGAGGGCGCCGAGATGCTGGTGCAGGTCGCCCGCTTCTGGGCGGACTCGGCGGCCTGGGACGAGCCCCTCGGCCGGTACCGGATCCGGGGCGTGGTCGGTCCCGACGAGTACCACGACGCCTACCCCGGCGCGGCGCGGCCGGGCCTGGACGACAACGCGTACACCAACGTCACCGCCGCCTGGGTGCTCGCCCGCGCCCTGGAACTGCTGGAGGACCTGCCCGAGCCGCGCCGCCGCGAACTCACCGAGCACATCGATCTGGCCGACGACGAGCCCGCCCGCTGGGAGGAGGTCTCCCACCGGCTGCACCTGCCGTTCCACGACGGCGTGATCAGCCAGTTCGACGGTTACGGCGACCTCGCGGAGCTGGACTGGGCCGACTACCGCGAGCGGTACGGCGACATCCGCCGGCTGGACCGGATCCTGGAGGCGGAAGGCGACACCGTCAACCGCTACAAGGCGTCCAAACAGGCCGACGTCCTGATGCTCGGCTACCTCTTCTCTCCCCCCGAACTGCGCTCGCTGGTACAGCGGTTGGGATACCGGCTGGACGAGCGCACCTGGACCGCGACGGTCGACCACTACCTGCACCGCACCAGCCACGGCTCCACCCTCAGCGGCCTGGTCCACGGCTGGATCCTGGCCCGCGCCCGGCGCGCCGCGGCCTGGAGCTTCGTCCAGGAGGCCCTCCGCGGCGACATCGCCGACCTGCAGGGCGGCACCACCGGCGAGGGCATCCACCTCGGCGCGATGGCCGGCACGCTCGACCTGGTCCAGCGGGGGCTGACCGGCCTGGAGACCCGCGGCGGCGCCCTGCGCCTGGACCCGGTCCCGCTGCCCGAGCTGTCCTCCTACGGCTTCGCCATCCGCTACCACGGTCACTGGGGCGTCCGGCTGCGCCTGCGCAGCGGTCTGCTGGAGATCGCCGTACCGGACTCCGACCGCTCACCCATCGACATCCGGCTGCGCGACCGGGCGGTGCCCGTGCGGTCGGGGGAGACGGCCCGGCTGGTGCTGCCGGACTGAGGCGTTCGGTCGTATACGCGTTCGGTGTGACGCGAACTCGCCGCGAATCATTGCAAAATTCCCGGACATACGCATAAATGTCGTCCACCGCTTCGAGACGTCACCGGCAGACGGGGCCACAGGATGAGTACGCACGACCGCGTCGCGGTGACGCCCGGGATCGCGCGACTGCACGCATCACCCGGACGGGCCGGTCCCGGCCGCCTCGGACTGGTCACCAACCACACCGGCGTCCTGCCCGACCTGCGCCCGGCCGCGCCCGCGCTGCTGGAGTCCGGCGTACGCCTGACCGCTCTGTTCGGCCCCGAGCACGGCCTGCGCGGGACCGGCCAGGCCGGCGAGAGCGAGGCCGCCCGCACGGATCCCGCCAGCGGCCTGCCGGTCCACGACACCTACCGGCGCAGCGGCGAACACCTCGACGAACTGCTGCGCGCCAGCGGAGTCGACGCGCTGGTGTACGACCTCCAGGACGTCGGGGCCCGGTACTACACCTATGTGTGGACCATGTTCGACCTGATGGTCTCGGCGGCCCGCACGGGCGTGCGGTTCGTCGTCGCCGACCGGCCCAACCCCCTCGGCGGGCTCGTCAGCGAGGGGCCGCCCCTGGAGGAGGCGTGGGCCAGCTTCGTCGGCCGTGCCGCCGTACCCGTCCGGCACGGCCTCACCTGCGGCGAACTCGCCAGGCACCTCAACGCCTCCGCCGTCCCGCGAGTGGCGGGCAGAGCAGCCGAGTTGGCGGTGATCGAGACCGTCGGCTGGCGGCGCGCCATGGACGCGGAGGCCACCGCCCTGCCCTGGATCGCCCCCTCGCCCAACATGCCGACGCCCGCCACGGCCGCCGTGTACCCCGGCACCTGCCTGTTCGAGGGTACGAACCTCTCGGAGGGCCGTGGCACCACGCAGCCCTTCGAGATCGTCGGCGCCCCCTACCTCGACGCCCGGTTCGCGCCCGCCCTCGCCGAACTCGACCTGCCCGGAGCGCACTTCCGTGACCTGTGGTTCGCACCCACCTTCCACAAACACGCCGGACGGCCGCTGCGCGGAGTACAGCTCCACGTCACCGACCGCGCGGTGTTCGCGCCGGTGCGCACCGCCGTCGCGATGCTCGCCGTGCTGCGGCGGCTGTACCCGCACGACTTCGCCTGGCACACCGGTGGCGGCGGAGCCGAAGGCACCGGGCGACGGCACTTCATCGACCTGCTGTGGGGCTCCGACCGGCTGCGGCGCACCGTCGACGCGGGCGAGGACCCGCTGCCGCTGTGCGCACCGCCCGCGCCGCCCGGCCGGTGGGCCGGCGAGGACCTGCTGCTCTACCCCTGAACCACCGGCCCCGGCGGACGCCGCCCGCGCCCCGCGACTGGAAGGACACCCCCGCCGATGACCGACCGCACGACGACGACCCGGGCCGAGACGCGAGGCTTCCGCGCGGGCGACGGACCGCGGCTGGTGGAGGCGTGGCGCCGCGCGGCACCGGCCGACCCCATCACCCCCGACCGGTTCCGCTCCCTGGTGCTGCTCGACGCCAACTTCGACCCCGAGGGGCTCCGGATCGCCGCCGCCGGCGACCGTGTGCTGGGCGCCGCCTACGCCGTGCGCCGGCTGCGGCCGATGGCCGGCACCGATCTGGAGCCGGAGCAGGGCTGGATCCCGTTCTTCTTCGTCGACCCGGCCGCCCGCGGCCGGGGCCTCGGCCGCCGGCTGCTGACCGACGCCCTCGACTGGCTCCACCGCCACGGCCGCACCCGGGTGGACTTCTCCTCGTACACCCCCGACTACGTCTTCCCCGGCCTGGACACCGAGGCGTACCCGGCGGCGGCCGGGCTGCTGGAGTCCCTGGGCTTCCGCACCCTGTACGAGGCGGCGGCGATGGACCGCGGTCTGGTCGGCTACCGCGTCCCGGAGGAGGTCACGAGCCGGCTGGACGCGCTGACGGCACGCGGCCACCGGTTCGCCACCCCCCGCGACGACGACCTGGTGGACCTCCTCGCACTGGCCGGGACCCACTTCGGCCCGGACTGGGCGTGCACGATCCGGGACAGCCTGGCCGCGGGAACACCGCTCGACCGGATCGTCACCGCCCGCGATCCCGGGGGCCGCATGGTGGGCTGGGCGATGCACGGCGCGTTCGAGTCCGTGGACGAGCGGTTCGGTCCGATCGGCGTGCTGGAGGAGACCCGCGGCACCGGACTCGGGGAAGTCCTCCTCCACCTGGTCCTGGAACGGATGCGGGCCCGCCGCGCGCACTCCGCGTGGTTCCTGTGGACCGGCGAGCAGTCCCCGGCGGGCCACCTCTACCGCAAGGCCGGGTTCACCACGACCCGGAGGTTCCGGGTGATGCGCCGGCAGGCCGCCGGATGACGCCGGCCCGCCGCGCCCCCGGCCGGCAGCCG
>NZ_WWJT01000412.1 GCF_009865385.1 Streptomyces sp. SID486
GGCCGGGGGGCGCGGTGTCCGCCCCGGCGGGCGCGGTCCCGGCCCGCGCTCCCGCAGCGCGGAGGCTGAGCACCATGGTGAGCCCGCCGCCCGGCGTGTCCTCGGCGTTCAGGGTGCCGCCCATGGCCTCGGCGAAGCCCCGGGCGACCGCGAGGCCCAGTCCGACACCGGCACCCCGTGGAGCGTCACCGTACCGCTGGAAGGGTTCGAAGATCCGGTCCTTGGCCTCGTCCGGCACTCCCGGGCCGCGGTCGACCACGCGCACCTCCACCCGGTCGGCGATGGCGCTCGCGGAGACCAGGACGCGCCGCCCGCGCGGGCTGTACTTGACGGCGTTCTCCACCAGGTTGGCCACCGACCGCTCCAGCAGCCCGGGGTCGACGGCGACCATCGGCAGCGTCTCGGGCACGTCCAGGTCGACACTGTCCTCGGGTACGCCGCCGAGGGCCATCGGCACGACCTCGTCCACGTCGATCTCCCGGATCAGCGGCGTGACCGTGCCGGTCTGGAGCCGGGACATGTCCAGCAGGTTCCCCACGAGGTGGTCGAGCCGGTCCGCGCCCTCCTCGATGCCCTCCAGCAGCTCCGCCTGGTCCTCCTCCGACCAGGCCACGTCGTCCGAGCGCAGGGAGGTCACGGCGGCCTTGATGCCGGCCAGCGGGGTGCGCAGGTCGTGGCTGACGGCGGCCAGCAGGGCGGTGCGGATGCGGTTGCCCTCCGCGAGCGTGCGGGCCCGGTCGGCCTCCTCCTGCAGCCGCCTGCGGTCGAGCACGACGGCCGCCTGGGCGGCGAACGCGGCGAGCACCCGGCGGTCGGCGGCGGGCAGCACCCGGCCGGTGAGGGCGAGCGCCATGTGGTCGCCGACCGGCATGTCGACGTCCGCGTCCTCGGGGCGTTCCAGCGCCGGGCCGAAGCCCGCGCGGCCCGCGCAGGACCAGGGCGCGACGTCGCTCTCGCGCTCCAGCAGGGCGGCCGACTCCATGGCGAAGGTCTCGCGGACCCGCTCCAGCAGTTCCTCCAGGCCGGTCTCGCCGCGCAGTACGTTGCCGGCGAGGAAGGAGAGGATCTCGGACTCGGCGCGCAGCCGGGCGGCCTGCTGGGTGCGCCGGGCGGCCAGGTCGACGACCGAGGCGACCGACATGCCGACCCCGAAGAAGATCGCGATGGCGACGATGTTCTTCGGGTCGGCGATGGTCAGCCGGTGCAGCGGCGGGGTGTAGAAGTAGTTCAGGAGCAGCGAACCGAAGGCCGCCGAGGCGAGGGCCGGCAGCAGGCCGCCGAGCAGGGCGGCGGCGACGGTGACCGCCAGGAACAGCAGCATGTCGTTGGCCAGGCCGAGATCGACGCTGTTCAGCAGCACCGCGAGGACCGCGGGACCGGCCAGACCGACCAGCCAGCCCCAGATGAGCCGGGCCCGGCCGAGCCGGCCGCCGCGGGACACCGGCAGTCCCCGGCCCTTGGCCACCTCCTCGTGGGTGACGATGTGCACGTCCAGGTCGGGGCCGGAGTCGCGGGCCACGGTGGCGCCGACGCCGGGTCCGAAGACGTACTGCCAGGTCTTGCGGCGCGAGGAGCCGAGCACGATCTGGGTGGCGTTCACGCCGCGGGCGAAGTCGAGGAGGGCGGCGGGGATGTCGTCGCCGACCACGTGGTGGAAGGTGCCGCCCAGGTCCTCCACCAGGGTGCGCTGGACGGCCAGCTCCTTCGGGGAGGCCGAGGTCAGCCCGTCGCTGCGGGCGATGTAGACGGCCATCACCTCGCCGCCGGCGCCCTTCTCGGCGAGCCGGGCGGCCCGGCGGATCAGTGTGCGCCCCTCGGGGCCGCCGGTCAGGCCGACGACGATCCGCTCCCGCGAGCCCCATATCCGCGAGACGCGGTGTTCGCTGCGGTACTCGGTCAGGTACTCGTCGACCCGGTCGGCCACCCACAGCAGGGCCAGCTCGCGCAGGGCGGTGAGGTTGCCGGGCCGGAAGTAGTTGGACAGGGCCGCGTCGACCTTGTCGGGCTGGTAGATGTTGCCGTGGGCCATGCGGCGGCGCAGCGCCTGCGGGGACATGTCGACCAGTTCGATCTGGTCGGCCCGGCGTACCACCTCGTCGGGGACGGTCTCGCGCTGACGCACCCCGGTGATCGACTCCACCACGTCACCGAGTGACTCCAGGTGCTGGATGTTGACGGTGGAGACGACGTCGATGCCGGCGGCGAGCAGTTCCTCCACGTCCTGCCAGCGCCTGGCGTTGCGGGAGCCCGGGATGTTGGTGTGGGCCAGTTCGTCCACGAGGGCGACGGCGGGCGCCCGGTGCAGTACGGCGTCGACGTCCATCTCGCCGAAGGTGGTGCCCCGGTAGTCCAGCTGCCGGCGCGGCATCTGCTCCAGGCCGTGCAGCATCACCTCGGTGCGCGGCCGGCCGTGGTGCTCCACGAACGCGACCACGCAGTCGGTACCCCGCTCGATCCGGCGGTGCGCCTCGGCGAGCATGGCGTAGGTCTTGCCCACGCCCGGTGCCGCACCGAGATAGATCCGAAGCTTGCCGCGTGCCATGGCCCCATTGTCTTCCCGTACCCGTTGCCTACGCAGCGTCGACCTTACGGCCAACGATGTGGACAAATGGGGCGAGGGGCAGGTCGACAGGGGGCTTTGACGCAACCCTGACGGGCCAGGCCACCCTCACCGCTCGGCGATTGCCCCGGCCACTGGACGGCACGCCCGGCGAGTCCTGCGAGAGCGAGCCCACGAGTCCCACGTGGAAGAGCCCACGAGGGCGAGTCCCGCGAGGGAGGACCGCGCTCCGGCCCGTGTCTCCGCGTTCGCGCGGGTCGGTGCGGCGCGGCCGCAGCCGTACGCGGCACCCGGCCCGCACCAAGCGGGCCGTACCTCGTCAGAGGCACGGCCCGGGTACTGCGCTTGGGTCTTGGGTCCGGCGCGCGGCGCCTAGCGGACCTCGGTGATCTCCGGGCCGCGCTGCAACTGGCCCATGCCGCCGGAGAAGCGCGAGCCCTCCTCCTGCTGGACGCCCTCGGGAACCATCTGGGCGTCGTTCGGCAGCTTCAGGACGATCGGGTCGCGCGGGGCCATCGGACCCTCGCCGCGGACCACGACCGTGTCCCGGAAGATCTGCTCCAGCAGCCCGGCGGCCTGCGGCTGCACCGCGCCCTGACCGGAGATCACAGCGCGCAGGAACCAGCGCGGGCCGTCCACGCCGACGAACCGGACGACCTGGAAGCCGCCGGTGCCGTCGGGCAGCTGCACCGGCACCTGGGCGCGCAGCTCCCAGCCGAGCGGACCCTCGACCTCGTCGACGATGCCACCCTGCTGGGTGATACCGGCCCCGATCTCCTCGCGGACCTCGGTCCAGATGCCCTCGCGCTTGGGCGCGGCGAACGCCTGGAGCTGGATGGCGCTGTCGCGCAGTACGACGGTCGCGGCGACGATGGCGTCACCGGCGACCTCTACCCGCAGCTCCATGCCGTCGACGCCCGGGATGAACAGGCCACCGAGGTCCACGCGGCCCTCGGCCGGGTCGCGCACCTCCTCGCTGTCCCACGGTCCGTCGGGCCGGGGCCCGGGCTCCAGCCGGACGCGCTCGCGCTCGGCCTGCACTTCCTCGTCCGCCTCGGTGTCGACGCTGTCGACGACCTGCTCGGTCTCGCCGGCCGCGTCCTCGGCGGCACCCTTCTTGTTGCGACGTCCGAACACGTCACTGTCCTTCCCGGTCGGATACGACCGAAGCGTATCGATTCCCACCCGTCGGACCGCCATCGGCGGCCCGACCGCTTGTGCCGCTCTCGTCACCCACCGCGGCATGGCCACCGGTGGACCCGAAGCCCCCTTCGGCCCGCGCCGAGTCGGGAAGCTCCGCGACCTCCTGGAAGCGGACCCTCTCGACCTGCTGGACGACCAGTTGGGCAATCCGGTCGAAGCGCTCGAACCGCACGCTCTCGCGCGGGTCGAGATTCACCACGATCACCTTGATCTCCCCACGGTACCCGGCATCAACCGTCCCCGGGGCATTCACCAGGGCGACACCGCAGCGGGCGGCGAGGCCGGACCGCGGATGCACGAAGGCCGCGTACCCCTCGGGCAGCGCGATCGACACTCCCGTGGGCAGAACGGCCCGTTCACCGGGACCCAGCTCGCACACCTCGGTGGTCCGCAGATCCGCACCGGCGTCCCCGGGGTGCTCGTAGGCCGGAAGCGGTACGTCCGGATCGACGCGCCGGATGAGCACGTCCAGGGGGCCGCGGGCGGCGGGGCTTTCTGCGTTCACGGGTTCACCTCGAAAGCACGGGCACGCCGGATCTGGTCCGGGTCGTCCATGGCGGCCTGGATCTCTTCCCTGCGGCCGTGGTCGATGAAGTGGTCCACCTTGACCTCGATGAACAGGGCGTCGGCGCGCACCGCGACCGGTCCGTCGGGGCCGCCTATGCGCCCGGTGGCGGTGGAGTAGATCTTCCGCCCGGCGACGGCGGTGACCTCGGCCTCCAGGTACAGCGTGGTGCCGACGGGCACGGGCCGCACGAAGTCCGTCTCCAGCCGCCCGGTGACGGCGATGGTGCGCAGCAGCCAGTTCAGCGAGCCGAGGGTCTCGTCCAGGGCCGTGGCGAGCACTCCGCCGTGCGCGAGCCCCGGGGCGCCCTGGTGGGCGGCCTGCACGGTGAACTCGGCGGTCAGCGTGACACCGTCACCGGCGCGGGCCTCCAGGTGCAGCCCGTGCGGCTGCGCCGGGCCGCACCCGAAACAGTGTCCATAGTGGGCACCGAGAAGCTCCCCGGGCGCGGGCGCGTCGGGGTGCCGTACCGGTTTCCCCGCGTCGGCGGGAGGCTGAAGAGCTGCGGAACTACCACTCACAGCCGCAGACCTTACCCGCCCTCCCGTCCCCCACCACC
>NZ_WWJT01000042.1 GCF_009865385.1 Streptomyces sp. SID486
CGTAGGGGTCGGCGACGAACCGCTCGGCGGTCAGTCCCGGCCGGCCCAGGTACCCGCGGGCCACACCGGCCCCCGCGACGTACAGCTCGCCGACCACCCCGGGCGGGACCAGTCGCAGGGCGCCGTCCAGCACGTACGTGCGCAGGTCGGGGATGCCGGTGCCGATCACGCTGGCCGCCGCCCCGGTGACCAGTTCCCGGGTCAGCGGCTGGTACGTCACATGCACCGTGGTCTCGGTGATGCCGTACATGTTGACCAGGACCGGCGCGTCGTCGGGGTGCCGCCGGTACCAGTCGGCGAGGCGGGACAGCCGCAGCGCCTCTCCGCCGAACACCACGAGCCGCAGGGCCAGTCGGCGCGGACCGCTCGCGTCGGCCTGCGCCAGCTGGTGGAAGGCCGACGGGGTCTGGTTGAGGACGGTGACACCGTGCTCGGCCAGCAGGTCGAGGAACGCGCCCGGCGTCCGGCTCACCTCGTAGGACACCACGACCAGCCGGCCGCCGTGCAGCAGCGCACCCCACAGCTCCCACACCGAGAAGTCGAAGGCGTACGAGTGGAACAGCGTCCACACGTCGTCCGGGCCGAAGTCGAACCACCGCCGTGTGGCGTCGAACAGCCGCACCACGTTGTGGTGGGTGTTGACGACGCCTTTGGGTCGTCCGGTGGAGCCGGAGGTGTAGATGACGTAGGC
>NZ_WWJT01000413.1 GCF_009865385.1 Streptomyces sp. SID486
ACGGGGCGCGCGGCAGGCGGGGAGCGCCCGGCCGGCACGGGAGACGCGGCCCGGGCCGGAGGTCCGACGGCTGCCGAACCCCCGGCTGACCGGGCTCGGCAGCGGGCTGTTCTGCGCCGGCGCCATGTTCCTGCTCGGCTGTCTGGACCAGCTGCTGCTCGGGGCGTCCCCGGCGGTGTACGGCGTGCTCTTCCTGCCGGTGTGCGTGCTGACCGCGCTGTGGGTGCGCGACGGGGACGTGCTGACGGCACCGGTGGTCCTGCCGCTCGCGTTCGCCGTGGGACTGCTGCCGGTCGCCGAGAGCGGCGGCGGGGCTGTCGGCCGCCTGATGGGCCTGGTCACCGGGCTCGCCACCGAGGCCGGGTGGCTGTACGGCGGGACGCTCGTCGCCGGAGCGATCGTGCTCATCCGCCGGGCCGCGTGGGTCCGCTCCCGCCGCGGCCACGGCTGAACCTCGCCGGCTACCGACCGGCCCCGCCGGACCGATCGTGCTCATCCGCCGGGCCGCGTGGGTCCGCTCCCGCCGCGGCCACGGCTGAGCCTCGCCGGCTACCGACCGGCCCCGCCGGACCGACGGCTGCCCCCGGCCGGGCTGCCGGCTCGGCTTACCCGGCCGGGCTGTCGACCGATCCCGACCGACAAGGCCGGACTGACGACCGACCCCGGCCGACCACGGCCGAACCGCCGCCCTGGCCGGCCCCGGCCGGGCTGCCGGCTGAGCCCTGCCGGCGGGGGCCCTGCCGACGGGGGCCCTGCCGGCGCGGGCCCGGGCGGGGGCGTCGGTGGGAGTCGGCGCGTTCGTTCTAGGCGTGCTGGGACGCTCTCATCGCCGCCCCCACGATCCCCGCGTTGTTCTGCAGCTGCGCGGGGACGATCTCGGCCTTGATGCCCTCGATGAGGTGCAGGAACTTGTCCGCCTTGCGGCTGACCCCGCCGCCGACGATGAACAGCTCCGGCGAGAACAGCATCTCCACGTGGGCCAGGTAACGCTGGACGCGGTGGGCCCATCGCTCCCAGCTGAGGTCGTGGTCCTCCTTGGCCTTGCTGGAGGCGCGCTTCTCCGCGTCGTGGCCGTTGAGCTCGAGGTGGCCCAGCTCGGTGTTCGGGACCAGGGTGCCGTCCACGAAGACGGCGCTGCCGATCCCCGTGCCGAAGGTGAGCAGGATGACCGTGCCCCCGCGGCCCCGCCCGGCGCCGAACTCCATCTCGGCGACGCCCGCCGCGTCGGCGTCGTTGACCACGGTCACCGGGAGTCCCCCCAGTCTGCCGCTGAACAACGCGCGCGCGTCCGTGTCGATCCAGCCCTTGTCCACGTTCGCGGCCGTACGGACCGTGGCGCCGCCGGTGACCACTCCGGGGAAGGTCAGGCCGACGGGCCCGGTCCAGCCGAAGTGGTCCACGACCTGCTTGACCCCGTCGGCGACGCCGTCGGGCGTCGCCGGATGGGGAGTGAGCACCTTGCAGCGCTCCTGGGCCAGGTCGCCCCGGTCGAGATCAACAGGGGCGCCCTTGATCCCGGATCCGCCGATGTCCACACCGAAGATCTGCATGGCTCCACGTTACGACGGACCACTGACGGTCACGCCTCGGGCGTACCGCTTCCGCCGCGCTCGGCGACCAGGGCCGCGGCCTCGTCGCGCAGATCGCGGCGCAGCTCCTTGGGCAGCGAGAAGGTGATGGACTCCTCGGCCGCCCTGACCAGCTCCACGTCCGCGTAGCCGCGCTCGGCGAGCCACCCCAGGACCTGCTCGACCAGTACCTCGGGCACGGAGGCGCCGGAGGTGACGCCGACCGTCGTCACACCGTCCAGCCAGCCCTCCTCGATCTCGTCGGCGAAGTCCACCAGGTGGGCGTCGCGGGCGCCGGCGAGCTTGGCGACCTCGACCAGCCGCTTGGAGTTGGAGGAGTTGCGGGAGCCGACGACGATGACCAGGTCGGCCTCGGCGCCCATCTGCTTCACGGCGAGCTGGCGGTTCTGGGTGGCGTAGCAGATGTCGTCGCTGGGCGGGGAGACGAGTCCGGGGAACTTCGTCTTGAGGGCGTCGACGGTCTCCATGGTCTCGTCGACGGAGAGGGTGGTCTGGGAGAGCCAGACGACCTTCGACGGGTCGCGGACCTCGACCTTGGCGACGTCCTCGGGTCCGTCGACCAGCTGGATGTGCTCGGGGGCCTCGCCGGAGGTGCCGATGACCTCCTCGTGGCCCTCGTGCCCGATGAGGAGGATGTCGTAGTCGTCGCCCGCGTACCGGACGGCTTCCTTGTGGACCTTGGTGACCAGCGGGCAGGTGGCGTCGATGGTGGCGAGACGACCCTGCCTGGCCTCCTCGTGCACGACGGGGGCGACACCGTGCGCGGAGAACATGACGATGTTGCCCGGCGGCACCTCCTCCGTGCGCTCGACGAAGACGGCGCCCTTCTTCTCCAGGGTCTGCACGACGTACTTGTTGTGCACGATCTCGTGCCGGACGTAGATCGGCGCCCCGTACTGCTCCAGGGCTTTCTCGACGGCGATCACGGCGCGGTCCACACCGGCGCAGTAGCCCCGGGGGGCGGCGAGCAGGACACGGCGGCCAGACGAAGCGGTCATGCGTCCCATCGTAAGGCCGCGTCCGGCGGCCCGGAGATCGCGTGCTCCCGTCTCCCCCGGGGGAGACTGGGGCGTATGTCCGACACCGGAACGACAGTCTCCAGGGCCGGCCCGGACCGGCGGCTGCGGCGCAGCCTGGGCCCACGGGATCTCGTGGTGTACGGGCTGCTGTTCATCGCCCCCATGGCACCGGTGGGGGTGTTCGGCACGCTGGACGCCAGGTCGCACGGAGCGGTGGCGCTGGTGTACGCGGTGGCGACGGTCGCCATGGGCTTCACCGCCTTCAGCTACGCGCAGATGGTGCGGGTGGTACCGCGGGCGGGATCGGTGTTCGCCTACGCGCGCGTGGGGCTCGGCGAAGGGGCCGGGTTCGTCGCGGGCTGGATGGCGGCGCTGGACTACGTCCTCATCCCCGCGGTGGCCTACCTCTTCTCCGGGATCGCGATGAACGCGCTCGTCCCCGAGGTGTCCCGGTGGCTGTGGACGGCACTGGCCGTGGTGCTCACGACCCTGCTGAACCTCTGGGGCGTACGAGCCGCCGCGCGCGTGGGTTTTCTCGTTCTGGCCATGGAGGTCGCGGTCCTGCTGGTGTTCGCGGTCTCGGCCGTGGTGGTGCTGGTCCGGCACGGGGCGGAGCGCGGTCTGCTGTCGCCGCTGACGGGGGACGGCACGCAGGGCGGCTTCGCGCCGGCGGCGGTGCTCGGCGCGGTGTCCGTGGCGGTGCTGTCCTATCTGGGCTTCGACGCGATCGCGTCGTTCGCCGAGGAGGTCACCGGGGGTTCGGCGAAGGTGGCGCGTGCCCTGCTGTTCTGCCTGGCGCTGGCCGGGGTGCTGTTCGTGGCGCAGACGTACCTGGTGGCGCTGCTGGAGCCGGTGACGTCCGCGCGGCTCGCCGCGGAGCCGGGGCAGCAGGGACCGGCGTTCTACGACGCGGTGGACTCCGCCGTCGGCACCTGGCTGCACGACCTGGTGGCCGCGAGCAAGGCGATCGGGGCGGCGTTCGCGGCGCTGGCCGGGCAGGCGGCGGCCGGCCGGCTGCTGTTCGCCATGAGCCGCGACCGCAGGCTGCCGCGCGCGCTGTCCCGGACGGACGCCGGCGTGCCGCGGGTCGCGCTGCTGTGCGCGGCCGTCGTCACGCTGCTCGCCGCGGGCTGGGCGGCGCGGCGGGACGACGGCCTGGACCGGCTCGTCTCGGTGGTCGACATCGGCGCGCTGTCCGCGTTCACGCTGCTGCACGCGAGCGTGGTGGGCTGCTTCGTGCGGCGCGGGGACGAGCTGTGCTGGTGGCGGCATGTGCTGGTGCCGGTGGTCGGGGCGGCGGTCACGGTCGCGGTGATCGTGGCGGCGTCCGGGGCGGCACAGGTGGTGGGGGCGGTGTGGCTGGGCATCGGGATGCTGGTCCTGGCGGCCCAGTGGCGCCGGCGGGAGGCGACGGAGCCCGGTACGGCGCCCCGGGGCGGCCGTACCGGCACCTGACGACGGACGAACCGCCCACC
>NZ_WWJT01000414.1 GCF_009865385.1 Streptomyces sp. SID486
CGCCTCGACACCCCACCACCCGAAGGCACCACGAGGACGTCACGCGCTTCGACGTCCCGCCGCCCGAAGGCGCCACCGGGCCGCTCCTGGGGCGCCCGGGGCGCGTGGGGCGGCTGCCGTACCCTCTCCCCATGTCGCTCTATGCCGCGTACGCCGGCAATCTCGACGCGCGCCTGATGTCCCACCGCGCCCCGCACTCCCCGCTGCGCGCCACCGGCTGGCTGAACGGCTGGCGGCTGACCTTCGGCGGCGAGCAGCTGGGCTGGGAGGGCGCGCTGGCGACGATCGTCGAGGACCCGCTGTCCGGGGTCTTCGTCGGCCTGTACGACCTCGCACCCATGGACGAGGAGTCGCTCGACCGGTGGGAGGGCGTGGGCCTCGGCCTCTACCGGCGGACGCGCGTGCGCGTGCACACGCTGGACGGCGAGGAGCCGGCCTGGGCGTACGTCCTCAACGGCTACGAGGGCGGGCTGCCGTCGGCGCGCTACCTGGGCGAGATCGCGGACGCGGCGGAGTCCGCGGGCGCCCCGCACGACTACGTGATGGAACTGCGCAAGCGCCCCTGCTGACCCGGCCCCGCCGCCTCCCCGGCGCTTTTCCTCCCGGTTCGGCCACGGTTTGTGGAAAACGACAAGACAACGAACGCAAACCAGTGGGCTCTGTCATCTACGCGCGTAGGCGAAGAGCGGTTACCCTCGTCGGCGTGAACGCATCTCTTCTTCCGGACGACATCCAGGGCGACCCCTACGCCGCCGCCGACGCCGCCGCCGCGCGCCTGCGCGCCCTCACCGGCGCCGAGACCCACGACGTCGCCCTCGTGATGGGCTCCGGCTGGGCTCCGGCCGTCGACGCCCTGGGCGCACCCGACGCCGAGTTCCAGGTCACCGAGCTGCCCGGCTTCCCGCCGCCGGCGGTCGAGGGGCACGGCGGCAAGGTCCGCTCGTACTCCTTCGGTGACAAGCGCGCCCTGGTCTTCCTGGGCCGCACCCACTACTACGAGGGCCGTGGCGTCGCCGCCGTGGCGCACGGCGTGCGCACCGCCGTCGCCGCCGGCTGCAAGACCATCGTGCTCACCAACGGCTGCGGCGGCCTGCGCGAGGGCATGCGTCCCGGCCAGCCGGTCCTCATCAGCGACCACATCAACCTGACGGCGACCTCCCCGATCGTCGGCGCGAACTTCGTCGACCTGACCGACCTGTACTCCCCGCGCCTGCGCGCCCTGTGCAAGGACATCGACCCCTCCCTGGAGGAGGGCGTCTACGCGCAGTTCCCCGGCCCGCACTACGAGACCCCGGCCGAGATCCGCATGGCCCGTGTCATCGGCGCGGACCTGGTCGGCATGTCCACGGTCCTGGAGGCCATCGCCGCGCGCGAGGCCGGCGCCGAGGTGCTGGGCATCTCACTGGTCACCAACCTGGCCGCGGGCATGACGGGTGAGCCCCTCAACCACGAGGAGGTGCTCCAGGCCGGCCGCGACTCGGCGGCACGGATGGGGCAGCTCCTGGCGCAGGTGCTGGGCAAGCTGTAAGGCGCTCGGAGCCCGTCCGCCCGCCGCCCGACCGGGCTGTGCGGGCGGACGGGCTGATTCGAACACAGGAGAGGTTGATCCCAAGGTGCACGACGATCTCATCGCCCGGGCCAAGGCATGGCTCGCCGAGGACCCGGACCAGGAGACCCGCGACGAGCTGGCCGGGCTGATCGACACCGGTGACGTCACCGAGCTGGCGGACCGCTTCGGCGGCACCCTCCAGTTCGGCACCGCCGGTCTGCGCGGCGAACTGGGCGCCGGCCCCATGCGCATGAACCGCAGCGTCGTGATCCGGGCCGCGGCGGGCCTCGCCGCGTACCTGAAGAAGACCGGGACCCCGCACGGGGACGACACCGCCGGGCTCGTCGTCATCGGCTACGACGCCCGCCACAAGTCCGCCGACTTCGCCCGGGACACCGCCGCCGTGATGACCGGCGCCGGCCTGCGTGCCGCCGTGCTCCCCCGCCCGCTCCCCACTCCCGTGCTGGCCTTCGCCATACGGCACCTGGGCGCGGTCGCCGGTGTGGAGGTCACCGCCAGCCACAACCCGCCCCGGGACAACGGCTACAAGGTCTACCTCGGCGACGGCTCGCAGATCGTCCCGCCCGCCGACGCGGACATCGCCGCCGAGATCGACGCGATCGCCTCCCTGGACGACGTACCGCGCCCGGACGCCGGCTGGGAGATCCTGGACGACTCGGTCCTGGACGCCTACCTGGCCCGTACGGACGCCGTCCTGGACGCCGGCTCCCCGCGCACCGCCCGCACGGTCTACACGGCCATGCACGGTGTCGGCAAGGACGTCCTGCTCGCCGCGTTCGCCCGGGCAGGCTTCCCCGAGCCGGTGCTCGTGGCCGAGCAGGCCGAACCCGACCCGGACTTCCCGACGGTCGCCTTCCCCAACCCGGAGGAGCCGGGCGCGATGGACCTGGCGTTCGCCGCGGCCCGCGCCACCGGACCGGACCTGGTCATCGCCAACGACCCGGACGCCGACCGCTGCGCGGTGGCCGTGCGGGACGGCGGCGACTGGCGGATGCTGCGCGGCGACGAGGTCGGCGCCCTGCTCGCCGCCCACCTGGTCCGGCGCGGTGCCCGGGGCACCTTCGCCGAGTCGATCGTGTCCTCCTCGCTGCTGGGCCGCATCGCCCGGAAGGCGGGGCTGCCGTACGAGGAGACGCTGACCGGCTTCAAGTGGATCGCCCGCGTCGAGGGCCTGCGCTACGGCTACGAGGAGGCCCTCGGCTACTGCGTGGACCCCGAGGGCGTGCGGGACAAGGACGGCATCACCGCCGCCCTGCTGATCACCGAGCTGGCGTCGGCGCTGAAGGAGGAGGGCCGCACCCTCCTCGACCTGCTCGACGACCTGGCCGTGGAGCACGGCCTGCACGCCACCGACCAGCTGTCGGTGCGCGTCCAGGACCTCTCCCTGATCGCGGACGCGATGCGCCGGCTGCGCGAGCAGCCGCCGACCGAGCTGGCGGGCCTGGCCATCACCCGGGCCGAGGACCTCACCCGGGGCACGGACCGGCTGCCGCCCACGGACGGCCTGCGCTACACCCTCGACGGCGCCCGGGTCATCGTCCGCCCGAGCGGCACCGAACCCAAGCTGAAGTGCTACCTGGAGGTCGTCGTGCCGGTGGCCGCGCACGCCGGCCTGCCGGCCGCGCGGGCCCGCGCGGCCGAGCTGCTGGCGGCCGTCAAGCGGGACCTGTCGGCGGCCGCCGGCATCTGAGAGCCCGCCCGCCGGGCACCGGAGGCCACGCGCGCCCCGCCGCCCTTCCGCCGCTGTCACCGCGGAACGGCGGCAGGGGCGTCTCCCGGCCGCAGCCGCCGCCCTCCCGGCGGTCGCCGTCCTCCGCGCCGCCGCCCCGGGACACCCACGAGCCCCCTCCCTGCGCCCCGTCGGCCTTCACCGGCGGGGCGCTCGGCGTGGGGCCGCCACCAGCCCCCGGCAGACCACGGGACAGCACCCCCGCGCCTCACAGGGAGGGCGGGCG
>NZ_WWJT01000415.1 GCF_009865385.1 Streptomyces sp. SID486
GCACCGGCACCGGCACCGGCACCGGCACCGGGAGAGGATTCACCGGAGGGCTCGGACGGGGCGCGGTCGTAGAGGACCGGCGGCCCCAGCAGTCCGAAGCGCAGCTCGCACCGCCGCATCACGCCGCTCCACAGCCTTCCCGGGCGGTCGGGGCCGTCCGCGTTCCGCGGCGAGCGTGTGCCCGCCGTTGTCTGGCGGAATCCCGCCCTGTCCACAACGGTTTCCCGCCACCTTCAGTCTGCCGGTACGGCACCGACATCCGTCCCTCCCACGGGCCGTTGCCGTTGTCGCCGGACGACTTCCAGCCAACCGGTTCGCGGCCCGCCGACGAACCGTTGGCCACATGTTAGCGATCCGTTGGCGAATCCTGATCTGATCATTCCATCGGATCTGGCTCGACGGCGCGCGCGTATGTCGCGTAACTCGGGGGAGTGTCGCCGTAGGCCGGATCCGGGGACGACAAGGGCCCCGGCCGGCGGAGGTGAACGACCGGGGCCCTCGTCCCGCTTCCGTGTTCCGGTCCGTCTCCGGCCACTCGCCCGGCACCCCGGCCGCGACCGGTCCCGCTTCCCCGCTCAGATCACCGGCGGACGTCCCAGCCGGGTGAGCCGCCACACCGTGCGCCAGCGCATCGGACGCCGTTCACCGGCCGGTTCTCGCAGCCCCTCCGCGAATCCGGCGAACCATGCCTTGAGCCCCGCCAGGGACCGGGTGCGGGCGAGTGTGAGGAGCGTCCACACCCCGAGGTGCACCGGGACGAGCGGGAGCGGCAGCCGGCGCCGGACGAGCCAGACGCGGTTGCGGGCGTTGACCCGGTAGTAGATGGCGTGCCTGGCCGGCGAGGTCCGGGGGTGCCGCAGCAGCAGTTCGGGGGCGTACAGGATCCTCCAGCCGGCGTCGGCGGCCCGCCAGGCGAGGTCGGTCTCCTCGTGCGCGAAGAAGAACTCGGCGGGCCAGTCCCCGGTCTCGGTGAGCATGGCCATCCGCAGGGCGTGCCCGCCGCCGAGGAAGCCGGTGACGTAACCGCCGCGCAGCGGGTCGGACCTGCCCACCCGGGGCACGTGCCGCTGCTGGGTGTCGCCGTGCTCGTCGGCGATGCGGAAGCCGACGATGCCGAGGCGCGGGTCGGCGGCGTACAGGTCGCGCACCCGGCGCAGCACGTCGGGATCGACGAGCAGCCCGTCGTCGTCCAGCTCCACGACGACGTCCACGTCACCGAAGTCCCGCAGCCGGGACAGGGCGACGTTCCGGCCGCCGGGACAGCCGAGGTTCTCCTCGACGTCGACGGTCGTGACCTCGCCGGGCAGGGAGAGCCGGCGGGCGAACTCGGGCAGGCGGCAGCCGTTGCCGACGATCACGATGCGCGCCGGGGCGAGGTCCTGCTTGGCCACGGACTCCAGCAGGGCGTCGACCTCGGCGGGCCGGTTGCCCATCGTGACCACGGCGACGGCGATCCTCGGCTCCGCCATGCCCCTCACCCCTTCCGGCCGGTCGGCCGCAGCGCTCCCTGACCGCGCGCTGTCCGCCGTTCACCAAGATGTTGCCTCAGGTCCGCGGGTTCACCTGACGCCGATTCACTTTGCCGGGTCTTTGATCCGAATTTATGACCATGTTTGCTGTCGACCGGCTTCTGGGCGGCCACCCAACGGACCAGGAACAGCCGCCCACCCCCGCGTGCGGCGCCATCCACCGAGTCCGGACAGCGAAAGGACCGCAGGCCGGACGGCGTCCGGCCTGCGGTTCCCGGCTCCCTGCCATGACCACGAACCACCGTGCTCCGAGGGAGCCTCCCGCGGCGCGCATCACGCACCTCAGCGTGGGCCCGCAGGGTGGCGTCGACGAGCCCAGCCGGGTGGAGAAGATCAGCAGCGGAACATCGCCGGGGACGCCGTCCGCCTCGGCACCGGGGTCCAGGAGTTGATCCTCAGGGCCGGGATCCGGCGGGACACCGCAGATCAGTCAGACCGGCGCTACGCCAGGGGCCGGCTCGTCCGGCCCGCACCTCCTGGGACACATGCGGCGCACGGGCGAGTTCCCTCTCCCCCGGCGCCACGCCCCGGCGCCACGCCCTGGCGGCTCCGATGCGGGCCCCCCGGGACCAGAAGTTAAGACCACCAGCACCCGTACGGCACGCTCTCTGCGCTGCCGTCGCGTCCACTGAACGACGAAACCCATGCTAGGAACGTTCCTAGCATGGGTTTC
>NZ_WWJT01000416.1 GCF_009865385.1 Streptomyces sp. SID486
ACGCAGCGGCGCAGGAAGGCGGGCGGGAACTCCCGCTCGCCGTTGCTGGTCATCACCACGACCGGGAAGTGGGCGCAGGAGACGAGACCGCGCTGCACGCGGACGCGTTCCCTGCCGCCGGTGACGAGGACGTCGGCGGTCTGCTGGTGCTCGGGCAGCCGGGACAGCTCCGGGATCTCGAACTCGCCCTCCTCCAGAACCACCAGGAGATCGTTGGGCAGGTCGATGTCGGACTTGTCGATCTCGTCGATCAGCAGGACACGGGGCCGGTCGGTGGCGGCGAGCGCGGTGCCGAGCGGACCGAGGCGCAGGTAGTTGCCGATGTCCGAGCCGTGCCCGGCGCGCCTGCGGAGCCTGCGCGCCGGGCCGCGCAGCGCCTCGCGCTCACGCTGGAGGGACGCCTCGCGCAGGCGGCCCACGGCGTCGTACCGGTAGAGCGCGTCCGCCAGGGTGGAGCGGCTGTTGACGGACCAGCGCAGGACGTCGCCGAGGCCGAGGTCCTCGGCGACGGCGCGTGCCAGTGAACTCTTGCCGGTGCCGGGCCGACCGGTGACGAGGAGCGGACGGCGCAGGTGGAGTGCGGCGTTGACCACCGCGATCTCGTCGGCGCTCATCAGGTGGTGCTGGGCCCGCGGGTGCCGGCGTGAGGCGGGGAAGCGGCGCCACGGCGGCGGGTCGGGCAGCTCCGCCGTGCCGCGGAACACCCACCAGCTCTCGGGAGCGGGGCCGGTGTCGCCGGATTCGGTGGAGGGCGGGTGCGACACGGGCACGGTCTCCTCGTCGGGGCGGGGTCGGGTCGGATTCACGACCGGGACGGCTGGGTCAGGGCCCACGGGTCGGGCGCGAGGGGCGGCGGTCTGTGGTCGGGGCCGTCGTGCAGCAGTGACAGCCGACGGCCGTGGTGGGTGGGACAGTCCGGATCGGCCATGGCCTTGGCCCGCTCCAGCCGCACCACTTCGGGAATCAGCGTGTGGTCCACGCCCTCGACCAGTGCCAGCAGAGCCGCGGAGAGCCGCCCGCCGTGGTCCTCGCGGTGCCAGAGCACCGTGTGCACTCCGGCCTCCAGACACTGGCGCAGCACGCGTCCCTGCTGCTGCCGGTCGCAGCTGACCACGACGATCCCCGCCTCCGGGCTCACCTCCAGCCGGGCACGGACGACGGCCGGATCCGTGCAGCGCTCGTCGAGGAGGAGCCGGGGCGAGGTCGGCAGCGCGCTGCTGCGGCGCTTCCACGACGCGTACGTCTCCCGTGTCCGCTCCGAACTGCGCAGCACCACACGGCGGGTGATCCCCGGGTAGAAGCCGCCGTCGTCACCGTCGCCGGGGAACGCCCAGGCGTCCACGTCCAGGCGCAGCCAGGCGGGCGAGACGAAGAACTCCAGGAGCGCGGTCTCGGGGTGCTCGCGCACCTCGGTCCGCAGGACCAGCCGGATCGCCTCCACGACGCGATCGCTGGCGACCTCGGTGTCCTGCGTCAGTACGACCTCGTGGCGGCCGTCACCGCTCCACACCCAGATCTGGTAGGTGAACAGGTTGCCGGGCGGCGCGGGCAGGAGTTCCACCTGCACCCGGGGCGGGGCGGCGGGGTGCCGGGACGCGGCCGCCGCCGTGGTGTGCACGGCGGTGGCGTCGGCCCGGAACTGGTCGACGGCGGCCGGGGCCACTCCCAGCCGGGGCGCCGTGCTGCGTACCCAGGCGTCCAGGTCGTCGGCCACCTCCCCGCCCGCGGCACGCTCGTGGACACCGATGCGGACGACGCCCTGCAGCAGGGGAGGCATCGGCTGCCCGGGATGCGGGTCGTACCCCTCCAGCACGTCGGCGGCGTCGGCGAGGTCGACGGGGAGCGGTGTGCCGTCCGCGTAGGGCAGCACGGTGCGCAGCAGCCTGCCGGGGTCGACGGTACGGCAATGGGCGAGCAGGGCGGTGAGGTTGCGCCGTCGGCCGACGGCGAGGCGCTCACGCGGGCTGACGACGCGGGCGATGCGCAGGATCCGCTGCCAGTCGGCCGTCTCCGCAGGGCCGCCGGGCCGGCGCTCGGCGAGGTGGTCGTAGACGATGTCGAGCAGTTCCGGGACGCCCCGGCGGACTCCGACGGCCAGCCCCACGAGCCGTTCGACGTCGGCCGCCGCTCCCGCCGACCGCCGGCCGAGCCGCGCGGCCAGTCGCTCCTCGCAGTCCCGGACGTCCTGTCTGCTGGTCAGCAACTGCTCCAGCGCGGAGAGGAGTTGCTGGCGCCCGCGGCCCGCCGCGGGCACCGCCACGGGCGGCAGGTCCGGCAGCTCCGCCTCGATGGAGGACAGGCCGATCGCGTACACGGCCGCGGGCGGACCCTGGCCGTCCGCCGTCGGGGCGGGCGCCTCGGGGCGTCCGGCACCCTCATGGGCGGCGACCACGATTCCGACGACGGCCTGGCGGTCCCGGTCCCACAGGGGGCCGCCGCTGAAGCCGTCCGCCACCGTTCCGCCGAGGACGTCGAGGGCGGTCCAGGGGTGCGCGGAGACGCGGGGGACCGCGCGCAGGGTGGGCAGGGTGTGGCCGCTGGCCCAGAGGGCGACGACCTCGTTGCCGTCCCGGTGCGGGAGGAAGGGGGCGGGCTCGGCGCCCGGCGGGGCGTCGGCGTCGAGTTCGAGCACCACGAGGTCGCCGTAGTACGGCAGCGAGCCGGCGGCCGGCGGCAGGAGGCGGCCGGGCTCGGGACGGGCGCGCGGGGGCCGCCACATCTCCGGCACGGCGCGGCCGGCCAGCACGCGTTCCCGGTCGACGTGGGGCAGCCGGAGCGCGACCGGTTCGGCGCGGGACGGCAGGGCCGTGTCGAAACGGTCCCGCCCCCGCGCGCTGTTGACGACGTGGGCGCAGGTCAGCACCAGCCTCGGGGTGATCAGTACGGCGGCGCCGACCGGGCCGGCCGGCCCCAGGACGGACACGAACGCCCGGTGCAGGGGGGCGTCCGCCGAAGCGGGATTCACCTGCGGCCGCATGGCGTCAGAAGCCGTGCGCCGGGCCGGACGCGGGACGGGAACCGGCCGTGACGCCGTCGGTCGGGGCGGGGCCGGACCCGGGAGGGGAACCGGCCGTGACGCCGCTGACCGGGGCGGCGGGGCCGGACGCGGGACGGGAACCGGCCGCGGCGCCGAGGACCGGGGCGGCGGGGTCGGGTGTGGTGGCCGGGCCGGTGTCGCCCGCCAGGTTCCAGGTGGCGGAGACGGTGAAGCTCGCCTCGCCGCTTCCCGAGAAGACACCGAGGCTCAGATCGCTGCCGAGCGTGACACCGAACTCCACGGTGACCTCGTCGGGACGCTGGGCGAATCCCGAGAAGCTGCGGTGGATCCCGCCGAGTACGCCCCCCAGCGGGCGCAACGCCTCGGTGAGGGCCTCGCCGCCCCGGGTCAGGGCCCGAGCCGCGCGGC
>NZ_WWJT01000417.1 GCF_009865385.1 Streptomyces sp. SID486
GGTGCGCGGCCGGCCGGCGCAGCCGAGGGGGAGCGGGGGAAGGGCGGCCGGTACGCGGGCAGGACGGCGGCGGGGCGGGCTCCCGCGGAGCGGCGGCCGTGATGCGCGTGCTCGCCACCGCCGGCCATGTCGACCACGGCAAGTCCGCACTGGTGCGCGCCCTCACCGGCATGGAGCCGGACCGGTACGAGGAGGAGCGCCGCCGGGGCCTCACCCTGGACCTGGGCTTCGTGTGGACCAGCCTCGCCGGGGAGCGACTCGCCTTCGTGGACGTACCCGGGCACGAGCGGTTCGTCGCCACCATGCTCGCCGGCGTCGGACCCGTCCCCGCCGTGCTGTTCGTGGTCGCCGCCGACCAGGGCTGGCAGCCCCAGTCCCAGGAGCACCTCGCCGTCCTCGACGCGCTCGGCGTCCGGCACGCCGTCCTCGCCGTGACCCGCAGCGACCTGGGCGACCCGGAACCGGTGCGCGCCGACGCCGTCGAGCGCCTGGCCGCCACCTCCCTCGGCACCGTCGCGTCGGTCGCGGTCAGCGCGGTCACCGGCACGGGACTGGACGAACTGCGCGCCGCGCTCGCCGCCCTGGCGGCCGCACTGCCCGCCCCCGACACCGGCGCCGACCTGCGTCTGTGGCTCGACCGGGCCTTCACCGTCCGCGGCCACGGCACCGTGGTGACCGGCACCCTCGGCGCCGGCACGCTCAGCGTCGGCGACCGGCTGGTCACCGCGGACGGGCCCGGCGTACTGCGGGTGCGCGGCCTGCAGAGCCTGCACGAGGAACACACCTGCGTCGGCGCGGTCGCCCGCGTCGCCGTCAACGTGCACGGCCCGGGCGCCGGCGCCCTGCGCCGCGGGCAGGCCCTGCTCACCCCGGACCGCTGGCTGCGCACCGAGGTGACCGACGTCCGCGTCACCGGGGAGCCGGTGGCCGGCCTGCCCCGGTGCGCCACCCTGCACATCGGGACGGCCGCCGTGCCGGTGACCGTCCGTCCGCTCGGCGCGGACACCGCCCGGCTGACCCTGAGCCGCGGACTGCCCCTGCGCACCGGCGACCGCGCCGTGCTCCGCGAGCCCGGCGGCAGCCGCACCCCCTGCGGCGTCACCGTCCTCGACATACGGCCGCCCCGGCTGGCCCGGCGGGGTGCCGGCCGGGCCCGCGCCGCCGAACTGGACACCATGACCGGACGCCCCGACGGCCTCGCCGAACTGCGCAGGCGCGGCCTCGTGCAGCGCGCCCGCCTGCGGGCGATGGGCGTCCCCGTGCCCGCGGACCCCGTCGCGGGGGACTGGCTGGCCGACGCCGCGCACTGGAGCGAACTCCAGGACCGGCTGGCCGCCCGGGTCGACGAACACGCCCGCGCCCATCCGCTGGAGCCCGGCCTGCCCGCCGAGGCGGCCCGCCGACTGCTCG
>NZ_WWJT01000418.1 GCF_009865385.1 Streptomyces sp. SID486
ACCGCCGGGGCCGTGGCGAAACCGGGGCCGGCCGCCAGGGTCACCCACGCGACGACCGACGCCACGACCACGGCCGGCCGGGCGGGCCGGACCCCGCGCCACTGTGCAGCCATGCCCGCTCCCTTCTCCGCTCACCACGCGGCGCTCGCCACCGGGTACGCGCGACGCCCCGGCCGCGCCGGTACTGACACCCAGTCACATCGACAGGACATGCGCCAGTGCGGTTGCCGCTTCCGGGTCTCCGAGACCCCCGCACGGGCCAACCCGAGGCAAGGAAGAGACCGTGGCACCGCTGGACGTACGGGCCCCCGCCGCCGCTGCGGACCGGCCGGGCCCCCTTCCCCCACGGCACCGTGACCGCGGCCGGCCGGCGGCCTGCTCCGGCGCCCGCCCCCATGACCGGTCCGACGACGAGAGAGCGAGCAGCTGCTGATGTACGACCTGCTGGTGGTGGGCGCCGGCCCGTACGGCCTGTCCGTCGCGTCGCACGCCGCGGCGGCGGGCCTGGACGTCCGCGTCTTCGGACGGCCCATGGCGTCCTGGCGCGAACACATGCCCCGCGGCATGTACCTGAGGTCGGAGCCGTGGGCGTCCAACCTGTCCGACCCGGAGGGCCGCTGGCGGCTCGACGTCTTCTGCGCCTTCCGCGGCCGGCCGGCCCGGCACGCCGATCCGGTCCCGCTGGAGGTGTTCGCCGAGTACGGCCTGTGGTTCGCCCGCAACGCCGTGCCCGGTGCCGACGAACGGACGGTGGCCCGGGTGGCGCCGTGCGCGGGCGGTCTCGACGCCGTCACCGAGGACGGCGAGACGTTCCGTGCCCGGACGGTCGCACTGGCCGTGGGCGTGCAGCCGTTCGCCCACGTCCCGGCCGCCCTGCGCGCTCTGCCGCCGGACCTGGTGTCGCACAGCAGTCACCACACCCGACTCGACCGGTTCCGCGGCCGGGACGTCACCGTGATCGGCGGCGGCCAGGCGGCCCTGGAGACGGCCGCGCTCCTCACCGAACAGGGCGCGCGGGTGCGGGTGCTGGTCCGCGCGGACCGGCTGCGCTGGGACGACATGCCACCGCCCTGGGAGCGCCCCTGGTGGCGCTCGGCCCGCTCGCCGCACAGCGGGCTCGGTGCCGGCTGGCACAACTGGTTCCACGCCGAGCGGCCCGGCCTGTACCGGCGGCTGCCGGAGCGCACCCGGACCCGGGGCGCGGCCGGCGCGCTCGGCCCGGCCGGCTCCTGGTGGGTGCGCGAGCGGGTGGAGGGACGGGTGGAGGTGCTGCTGGGCCGGGAGGTGGTGGCGGCCCGTGCGGCGCCGGGCGGACTGCGTCTGGAGGTCGCGTCCCGGCGGGGTGGCTCCACCGTGCTGGAGACCTCGCACGTCATCGCGGCGACCGGCTACCGGCCCGCCCTCGACCGGCTGCGGCCGGTCTCACCCGGCCTGCGTGCGCTGCTGGCGACGGGCGCCGACGGGACGCCGGAGGTGGGGGTGGAGTTCGAGTCGTCGTACCCCGGCCTGTTCCTGGCCGGTGCGATCACGGCCTCGGGGTTCGGTCCGGCGATGCGGTCCGTGCACGGCGCCACCTTCACGGCGGGCACGCTCGTGCGCGGGGTGCGGCGGCGGCTGCGCACGGGGCCGGCCGGCTGGCGGATCCCGGCAGGACGGCGTGGCGAGGTGCCGGAGGCGGTCCGGCGCTGAAGGATGCTCCACGGCGCGGGAGCACGTCGTGCGGCGCGGGGTGCCGGCGCTCGTGTCCGGCACCCGGCGCGCTACCGACGGGACGCGGCCCGGCCTCGTCGGTACAGGATCGTCCCGGCCGCGATCAGCGCGGCACTGGCGGCGGAGGTCGCGATCATGGCCTTGGCCTCGCCACCGGTGTGCGGCAGCTCCGGCGGGCCGGGGTGGTGTTCGCCGCCACCGGGCGGCGGCGTGCTGTGCTCACCACCGGGGGGCGTGCTGGGCCCGCCGCCCGGAGGAGTGCTGTGGCCACCACCCGGCGGGGTGGTCTCTCCGCCCCCGTAGGGAGGCGGCGGAGTCGTCTCGTTGCCGCCGTAGGGGGGCGGCGGAGTCGTCTCGTTGCCGCCGTACGGAGGCGGTGGGGTGGTTTCCTCGCCACCGTACGCGGGCGGCGTGGTCTTGCTGCCACCGTACGGAGGCGGCGGGGTCGTCTCGTCGTCCCCGTACGCAGGAGGCGTGGTCTTGCTGCCTCCGTAGGGAGGCGGCGGAGTCGTCTCCTCGTCCCCGTACGCAGGCGGCGTGGCCTTGCTGCCACCGTACGGAGGCGGCGGAGTCGTCTCCTCGTCCCCGTACGCAGGCGGCGTCGTCTCGCTGCCGCCGTAGGGAGGCGGCGGGGTCGTCTCGTCGTCCCCGTACGCGGGAGGCGTGGTCTCGCCGCCTCCGTAGGGAGGTGCGGAGTGGCCGGCGCCGGAGCCCGGGCCCTCGCCGTAGCCGCCGGAGTCCTCGGAGCCGCCGGTGCCGGAGCCGCCGTACCCGTCATCGTGCGGGCTGCCCCCGTGCCCCTGCGAGGCGTGGGCGGCAGCCGCGGCGCAGGAGTTGCCGAACGCCGGGTTCAGCGCGGCGGCCACGTCGACGGAGTTGCCGCAGACGTTGACCGGCACGTTCACCGGGGCCTGGACGTTGTTGCCGGACAGCACCCCGGGCGAGCCCTGGGTGGAGCCGTGCGCATGGGTGTCGGCGAGTGCGGAGCCGCCGTACCAGGACAGCACGCCGGTCGCGGCAGCGGCCACGGCGATACCCTTGCTGAGAGTCTGTCGCAATCTCGTGGTCTTCCTGCTCGAAGAAGTGGGAAGGCCGGCCCCGGGACGAAGGATCGACGGATCGACGGTCCGGGGCCGGCCTGTACGCAGCCGGTGGGCTGGTGCGTTGTGTGACGAAGGTCAGTCGTTGACGCAGGCGTTCCCGAACGCCGGGTTCAGCAGGGCGATGACGTCCACCGTGTTGCCGCACACGTTGATCGGCACGTGCACCGGGATCTGGACGACGTTGCCCGACAGGACACCGGGGGAGTTGAGGGCGGCGCCCTCGGCCCCCGCGTCGGCGAACGCGGGGGTCACCCCGCCCAGGGCCAGGATGGCGCCGGCGACGACAGCAGCGCTCTTCTTCATGAACTTTCCCTTCTTCGCGGTCATGCCCAGTGACGGCCGAGGCCGAGCGAGCACAGCCGGAACGGCTCGCACCATGACCGGCAGGCTGTAGAACGAGGGATAGACAGCGAGGGAAACTATGGAACGCGCGCCGCCCCCTAATTCACTCGAACGCCTCCACAGAATTGACACCTTGGCGGATAGGCGGAGAAACGCTTCTTCTAAAGGACCACGAATACCGCCCGGGCGGGCACGGGAAAATCCGCGCGCCACCCGGGCGGTGTCCGAACCCGTCTGGATCAGTTGTTGGCGACGCCGTTGCCCGCGAGCACGGAGATGTCGTCCAGGATGTGCGACAGCGGCTCGTCG
>NZ_WWJT01000419.1 GCF_009865385.1 Streptomyces sp. SID486
CGCGGCCAGTCCCCCGTCCGTGGCCGGCGCGGTGGCGGCGCTCGCCGCGGCCCGCCGGGTGACCACCGGGCGCACGAGGCCGGTCAGCAGGGGCGGGATGCCGTCGGGGCGTCGGCGCACGGCGGCGGTGTCGATCTCCACGGGCACGAGGTGGGGTGCGCGGGAGCGGACGGCGGCGTCGAACAGCTCCAGGGACCGTTCGGCGGTCAGGCCGGGGGTGCCGTTGCGGGCGATGCGCTCCCGGGCGGTGTCGTCGAGTGCGGCGCCCATGCCGCTGTCGGTCGCCCACAGCCCCCAGGCCAGCGCGGTGGCCGGCAGGCCGAGGGCGGCGCGGTGCCCGGCGAGGGCGTCCAGGTAGGCGTTGGCGGCGGCGTAGTTGCCCTGGCCCGGTCCGTCCAGGACGGCGGCGAGGGAGGAGAACAGCACGAAGTGGGCGAGGCCGCGGTCCCGGGTCAGCTCGTGCAGGTGCCAGGCGCCCAGTGCCTTGGCGTGGAAGACCTCGTCCACCATGTCGTCGGTGAGGGTGTCCACGATGCCGTCGCGGACGGTGCCCGCCGCGTGGACCACGGAGTCGACGGGGTGCTCGGCGAGCAGCCGGCGCAGCGCCTCGCGGTCGCCGGCGTCGCAGGCGGCCACGGTCACCTCGGCGCCCAGCGCGGTGAGTTCGGCGTGCAGCTCGGGGGCCGTGCCGCGGCGGCCGGCGAGCACCAGGCGGCGTACGCCGTGGGCGCGGACCAGGTGCCGGGCGAGCAGGGCGCCGAGTCCGCCGGTGCCGCCGGTGACCAGGACGGTGCCCCACGGGCGGTCCGGGCCCGGCGAGTCGGGCGCGGGTGCCAGCCGGGGGGCGTGGGCCCGGCCGTCCCGCCACCGTGCCTCCGGTTCCCCGGAGTCGAGGAGGGCGGCCAGCGCGGCGCGGTCCGGTACGGGGCCGTCGGGGCCGGTCCGGGCGACGAGGAGGATCCGGCCGGGGTCCTCGGCCTGCGCGGCCCGCACCAGCCCGTGCACCGCGGTGCCGGCGAGGCCGCCCCCGGTGAGGACGACCAGCGTCGAGGCGGCGTACCGCGGGTCGGCCGACCAGGCCCGCAGGGTCTCCAGGGCGCGGCCGAGGGCGGCCCGTACGGCGCCGGGCAGTTGCTCGCCCTCCGCGTCCGGGGCGGTGACCGGCAGGATCACCACGTCGGGGACGGTGGCGCCGAGCGCGTCCAGCCCGGCGTGCGCGGGGGCGCCGAGGCCGAGGTCGTCGTCGCCGAGGACGGCCCAGGTGCGGCGGTCGGGGCGCCCGGCGGTGGCGGGCAGCGGTTCGTCGGTGACGGTGTACAGGTGGCGCCGGCGCCGGGTGAGCCGGTCGGCGGTGACCGGGCGGGTGACGTACGACGCGACGGTGGCCAGGGGCCGGCCCTCGGTGTCCGTCAGTTCGATGCGGGTGCCGTCGCCGCCGGGGGTGACGCGGACGCGGGCGGTGCGGGAGCCCCGGGCGTGCGCGGTGACGCCGGTCCAGGCGAACGGCAGCGCGAGGGTGCCCGGGGCTTGTGCGGCCTCGTCGCCCAGGAGGGAGGTGACGTGCAGGGCGGAGTCGAGCAGCGCGGGGTGCAGGGTGTGCCGGGCGGCGTCCCGGGCGGCGCCGTCGGGCAGTTCCAGCTCGGCGAGGAGGGCGTCACCGTGCCGCCAGGCGGCTCGTACGCCGCGGAAGACCGGGCCGTAGTCGTAGCCCTCGGCGTGCAGGCGCGGATAGAGGCCGGCGACGTCGAGCGGGGCGGCACCGGGCGGCGGCCACGCGCCG
>NZ_WWJT01000420.1 GCF_009865385.1 Streptomyces sp. SID486
ACACCTCCGGCTCCACCGGCCGCCCCAAGGGCGTCGCCGTGAGCCACCGCTCGGCCGCCCGCCTGCTGGCGGCCCACCGGGCCGGCTTCGTCGCCGAGGCGGGCGGCGGCCCGCTCAGGGTCGCCCTCACCGCGTCCTTCTCCTTCGACACCTCCCTCGAGGGCGTGCTGCTGATGGCCGACGGCCACCCGCTGCACCTGGTCGACGAGGTGACCCGCATGGACCCGGCCGCCCTGGTCGAGTACGTCGTGGAACACCGCGTCGACTTCCTCGACGTCACCCCCTCCTACCTCCGGCAACTGCTCCCCGCCGGGCTGCTCACCGACCCCCGGCACCGTCCGCGCGTCCTGATGCTGGGCGGCGAGGCCGTCGGCCCCGCCCTCTGGCGCGAACTGGCCGGCCACCCGGACGTGGCCGCCCACAACTTCTACGGCCCCACCGAGTGCACGGTCGACGCGCTGTCCTGCCGCATCGACGGCGGCGACCGCCCGCTGGTCGGCCGCCCGCTGCCCGGCGTGCGGGCCTACGTGCTGGACGCCCGGCTCCAGCCGGTGCCCCCCGGGGTCGGCGGTGAGCTGTACCTCGCCGGCGCCCAGCTGGCCCGCGGCTACACCGGCCGCCCGGGCCTGACCGCGGCCCGCTTCCTCGCCGACCCCTACGGGCCGCCCGGCACCCGCATGTACCGCACCGG
>NZ_WWJT01000421.1 GCF_009865385.1 Streptomyces sp. SID486
GACCAGCACCCGTGCGACGGGCAGCCGCTCGGCGATCGCCGCGCCCCGCCAGGTGCGCGGCTTGGCCCGGGGCGTCTTCGCCGTGCGCACGCTCTCCCGGATGAGCGCGAGCTGCTCCGGCGGCGCCTGCCCGGCCCCGCCGTCCCCGTCCACCCGGGGCTCCCCGTTCTCGCTGCTCACGCTTGCATTCTTACCAAACGGCACTGACAACCCCGCCGCCCGCCGGACCGTGCGAACCCGCCCCGGCCCTCCCGGGGCCCCGAGCCACCCGGCCCGCCCCCCTGGCCGAACCCCGTTCCCGGGCATCGCCGGCCGCCGCCCGCGCCGGGAGCCGGTCTCCCAGCCGCCCGACCGCCACCCCCACCCGAACCCCACACCCGGCCCACCCGTCCGCGGCCCCCGCCCGAACCCCGCTCCGGACCACCCGTCTGCGGCCACCCGTCTGCGGCGGCCAGGCCGGTGCCGGTCCCCGGGCCGCCCCGGGTACGCCGAGGCCCGGCCTCCCCGTGGGGCGGCCGGGCCTCGGCGATGCGTGGTGCGGGGGTCCTACATGCCCACGGCGGCGCGCAGGGCGTCCACGCGGTCCGTGCGCTCCCAGGTGAAGTCGGGCAGCTCGCGGCCGAAGTGGCCGTAGGCGGCCGTCTGGGCGTAGATCGGGCGGAGCAGGTCGAGGTCGCGGATGATCGCGGCCGGACGGAGGTCGAAGACCTCGTCGATGGCCTTCTCGATCTTCTCGGCGTCGACCTTGGCGGTGCCGAAGGTCTCCACGAACAGGCCGACC
>NZ_WWJT01000422.1 GCF_009865385.1 Streptomyces sp. SID486
ACCACGTAGTGGAAGTGGGCCACCACGAAGTACGAGTCGGAGACGTGGAAGTCCATCGGCGGCGAGGCCAGGATGACACCGGTCAGCCCGCCGAAGAGGAACGTCACGAGGAAGCCGGCCGCCCACAGCATCGGCGTCTCGAAGGACAGTGAGCCCTTCCACATCGTGCCGATCCAGTTGAAGAACTTCACACCGGTCGGGACCGCGATCAGGAAGGTCATGAAGGCGAAGAACGGCAGCAGCACACCACCGGTGACGTACATGTGGTGCGCCCACACCGTCACCGACAGACCGGCGATCGCGATGGTGGCGGCGACCAGGCCCATGTAGCCGAAGATCGGCTTGCGGGCGAACACCGGGATGATCTCGGTGACGATCCCGAAGAACGGCAGGGCGATGATGTACACCTCGGGATGGCCGAAGAACCAGAAGAGGTGCTGCCACAACAGGGGCCCGCCGTTGGCCGCGTCGTACACGTGGGCGCCGAACTGACGGTCCGCCTCCAGGGCGAACAGCGCGGCGGCCAGG
>NZ_WWJT01000043.1 GCF_009865385.1 Streptomyces sp. SID486
GAGTTCCCGCCCGCCTTCCTGCGCCGCTGCGTACGGCTCGATCTGCGCGACCCGGACGAGGCGAAGCTGCGCGACATCGTGCGTCAGAACCTGGGCGAGGAGGCGCTCGCCCAGGCCGACGACCTCATCGGCGCCTTCCTCAGCCGGGCCGCGGTGCAGAGCCTCGCCACCGACCAGCTGCTCGCCGCGGTGCACCTGCGGGTCACCGGCGCCGACCTCACCCGCGAGGAACTGCTGACGGCGGTCATGCACCGGTTGGACGAAGCGTTTCCCTCATGATCGAGCGGCTGCGCCGGGCCCTGGACGACATGGGGTACGACCTCGGTGGTCCCGAGATCCTCGACGTCCTGTGGCTCGCCCGGGTGATGAACGGCGGTGCCACGCCCTCCGGCGCCGGCGCGACCGGGCCGTCCGCGCCCGACGACGGCAGCGCCCGCCCGCTGGAACCCCTCACCGGGGCGGGGGCGCCGCCGCCCGCTGCCGGGACCACCGCCCCGGCCGCCCAGCCCCGCGTCGGGTCCGG
>NZ_WWJT01000423.1 GCF_009865385.1 Streptomyces sp. SID486
GCGCCCTGCCGCCCCAGCGCGGCACGCTCCCGGGCCATCGCGGCGCACTCCCGGAGCAGCGCGGCGCGATACCGAGTCAGCGCGGCACGCTTCCGGACCAGCACCGCACACCCCCGGAGCAGCGCGGGGCGACGTCCGGCCGACGCGGCACACCTCCCGAGCAGCACGGCGCGACGCCCGGCCGACGCGGCACGCTCCCCCGACAGCACGGCGCGCCGGCCGGCCGGCGCGGCAGCGCTCAGGCTCCGGTCCCCG
>NZ_WWJT01000424.1 GCF_009865385.1 Streptomyces sp. SID486
GCGGCGGTCGCCGGCCGCTGCCCCGGCTCAGTGGCCGCGGCGCCCCGCCGTGCCGGTGAGCCGGCCGCTCACAGGCCGAACGCGGTGGTGAGCTGCCGGGTGAAGGCGAGGCTGCCGGTGCCGGCCGACGCCGCGATGGCGATCGTCTCCAACGCGGAACGGATCCGGCCCCGGTTGGGTGGCAGTCCGTCGTCCGCGGACTGGGCCAGTTCCCCCTGGATGATCTCGCCGCAGCTCAGCAGTTGCGGGTACTCGGTGCGCAGCGTCTCGGTGAGCTGGTCGGCGACGTCCATGAGCGTCTCCAGGTCGGGGGCGACGTAGGTGCTCCGCCGCCGCCCGCCGTCGCCGTGGTCGGCCGGGCCGTTGACGTCTCCGAAGGGGTAGGTGCTCATTCCTGTCCTCGCTTCTGGGCCGGCGGCTCGCGTCCGGGCCGGAGGAGCCGTCGGATGGCTGGGGGTCACTGCTCCGGCGCGCCGTACGGACCATCGTCCCGTGGCGCCGGAGGTGCTGGGAGCGCTGACGTTACCGACGTTGTGCGGCGGTCTGTCGCCGTCCGGCGGGGGCCCGGGGACCCCTGGCCGACGGCGGACTGCGCAGGGCAGGCGGCATCGCCCACGGAGGCCAGGAGGGCCGAAAATCGCCACCCGTCCGGGTGATCGGTGTCCGTTGACCGCCGGCCGGAGTCCGGCTCCCCGCCGGCCGGAGTCCGGCGGCGAGCGTGTGGGTGACTGCGCCGGCCGTGCGGCTCGGTGCCGGCACGCCGCGTACTGGTCTGCTGGCCACCCTCATCCGTCCCTCCGGCCGTCCGCGCGTTTCACCCTAGGGACGCCGTCGCGCTGTTGTCGCGAGGTTCGGTGAGCCGGCCCGGCCGGGGACGGTCGTGTGGTAACGGCCGCCGCGGTCCGGCGCTCCCCTGTGCCGTCGGACCGCGGCGGCCCTTCCGTTCTGCGCCGGGGGCGGTGCCCATGTCACACGTGCAGCGGGGACGGCGTTCGCCAGGGGCGGTTATCGGCCACTGCCGTCACGGTCGGTCGGAACGGAGGGCACCGCTGCGGGTGCGCTCGAGTGCGAAGCAGTCCGGCTGCCGGGCCGGCACCCGGCAGCCGCCGAGGACCTGGGCGGCCTGGACCGTCCGGTGGGTCGCCGTGGCGCAGCTCCGGTCAGCCGACGTCGACCGCCCCCTCCCCCTCCCCCTCCGTCTCCTGCGGGGGGACCGGCCCAGCGGCGTCCGAGCGCTGTGCCCGGTAGCGGCCCGGGGCGATTCCGTACTCCCGCTTGAACGCCTTGGCGAAGGCGAACTCCGAGGAGTAGCCGGTCCGTTGTGCGACCACCCGCAGCGGTTGGTCGCCCTCGCGCAGCAGCCGGCCGGCCAGCGTCAGCCGCCACCAGGTCAGGTAGCCGAGCGGTGGCACGCCGACGAAGGCGGTGAACCGTTTCGCGAACGCCGCCCTGGACAGACCCGCCACCGCGCCCAGCTCCTCCACCGTCCATGGGCGGTCCGGCTCGCGGTGGATCGCGCTCAGCGCCCGCCCGGTGGCCGGGTCGTGCAACGCCGCCGCCCAGCCGGCCGTGGCCTGGGCATGTTCGGCGTACCAGGCCCGCAGGATGTACAGCAGCGCGGTGTCGAGCAGTCCGGCGGTGGCGGCCGCCGCGCCGGGCCGGGCCTCCTCCGTCTCGGTACGCAGCAGGTCCAGCACCCCACCCAACGGCCGGCCCCGGCTGGGCAGCCGGACCAGGCCGGGCAGACTGGCCAGCAGCGGATGCGGGCGGGACCGGTGCAGCTGATAGGCGCCGCAGAGCATCAGCGTCCCCGGCATGCCGTCGTCGGTGGTGACCGGGTCCGACGGCCGGGACCCGTCCGTGTCCGGCGCCACCTCGGCCGGCGGAGTGCCGGGGGCGTCGGCCAGGCCGTACCCGACGCCGTGCACGAAGGCCAGATCACCCGCGGTCAGTTCGATCGGCGGACTGCCGTCCTCCGGCAGCACCCAGCAGGAACCTTCCAGCACCGCGTGGAATCCCACACCGTCCGAGGCCGCGAAGCGCAGCCCCCAGCGCCCGTGCCGCCGCGTGCGGCCGGCGTGCGGCCGCCCGGCGCGCATCGCGGTGATCGCGTCGCTGAGTACGTCCATGCGGGCGAGCGTACCCGCCGAAGACGAGCGCACATGATCGCAAGACGCTGCGGCATGGGCGGCCGGTCGCCGCCTTCGTACGGTGAATCCATCGACGTCAGAGGCGCCCTGACACCCAGTCATGCACATACACGGAACGGGATGGACCATGGCCAAGCAGGTGGTGTTCGACGAGATCGGCGGCCCCGAGGTGCTGCGGATCGAGCAGGTGGAGCTCGGCGAGCCGGGCCCCGGAGAGGTGCTGCTCCGCGTGGACGCCCTCGGCCTCAACCGTGCGGAGGCGCTCTTCCGCTCCGGCGGCTACTTCTACCAGCCCAGCCTGCCCGGTTCCCGGCTCGGCTACGAGGCGGCCGGCGAGGTGGTGGCGCTCGGCGCGGGGGTGACCGAGTTCGCGGTGGGCGACCAGGTGCTGACGGCGATCACCGGCGAGATGAGCGCCGACGGGGTCTACGGCGACGCGCTGCGCCTGCCGGCCGGCGACCTCGTCCACCGCCCCGGAGGCACCGACCCGGTGACCGGGGCCGCGCTCTGGCTCTCCTACAGCACCGCCTACGGCGCGCTGGTGGAGAAGGGCGGGCTGCGCCCCGGGGACACGGTGCTGATCACCGCCGCCTCCAGCAGCGTCGGGGTGGCGGCGATCCAGACAGCCCGGCATCTCGGCGCGATCCCGATCGCGGTGACCCGCGGCGCGGCCAAGCGCGAGCGCTTGGAGCAGCTCGGCGCGGCGCACGTGATCGCCCTGGACGAGGGTGACCTCCTCGAGCAGGTCGCCGGGATCACCGACGGCCGGGGAGCGCAGATCGTCTTCGACGCGGTCTCCGGCCCCGGCCTGGCCGACATCGCCCAGGCGGTCGCGCCGGGCGGCCTGCTCATCGTCTACGGCTGGCTCGACCCGAGGCCGGCGCCGCTGCCGCTCAACTGGACCCTGCGCGTGCTCGGTTACAACAACCTGGACGTCACCGGCGACCCGGCGGTCCGCCGCCGGATCCGGCACTTCCTGGACGCGGGCCTGCGCGCGGGCACCGTGGCCCCGGTGATCGACCGCACCTTCGACCTGGAGGAGATCGCCGAGGCCCACCGCCACCTGGAGTCCAACAGCCAGATCGGCAAGATCGTGGTCACCGTCGACCACTGAGCTCCGTCCGTCGGGTCATGGACGAACGCGGAGGCGATCGGCTGCGACGGTCACGGTGCCGTGGAAGATGTACGCCCTTGCCGAAGCGGGTGGGCGGCCACCGACAGGCCGGCCGGCAGCCCGAGTTCGGCCGGTGACCCGGTGATCACGGTGTCGGAGTCCTTGACGCGGTGCTCGTGGATGCGGGTGGCGGACGCGGTGTACAGGCCGCGCAGCACCTCCTCACCGTGCCGTCCGGCCGAGCCGAGCCGAGCCGAGCCGAGCCGATGGAACGGTCCGCCAGGTCCCGTCACCGGCCGGGGAGTTCCTCATGGCCCGGGTCCCCTTCCGCGCCGGTCAGCGGCCGGTGTCCGCGACGGCGATCTCGGTGGCGCGCAGCCGTTCGGGTTCCGCCACGACGTCGATGCGCACGATCTGCCCGTCGGCGCCGAACGCGAAGTCCAGCAGCAGACGCGCCCGCCCCGACGGCGCCATGACCAGGCCGATCCGGCCGTCGAGCAGGGCGGGTCCGGTGAACCGGGCGCGTGCCATGGCCGCCATGGCGCCGCGGGCCACCGGCTCGGCCCCGCGGACGGTGACCGGTTCGGGTGTGGGTACGACCAGCGCGTCGGCGTGCAGCACCACGTCCGGGTCGAGCAGCGCGACCAGCGCCGTGAAGTCGCCGCCCCGGGTCGCGGCCAGGAACGCCTCGACGGCCCGGCGCCGGCGCCCGGCGTCGGCGGTGGGCGCGGGGGCCCTGCCCTGGACCCGGCGGCGGGCGCGGCTGGCCAGTTGCCGGGTGGCTGCGGGGGTCTTCTCGATCAGCGGGGCGATGTCGTCGAACGGCACCGCGAACATGTCGTGCAGCACGAAGGCGACCCGTTCGGCCGGGCTCAGCGTGTCGAGGACGACGAGCAGCGCGACGCCGACCTCGTCGGCCAGCAGGGCCTCCCGGGCGGGGTCGGCGGCGTCGGCGGCGGCCCCGGTGCGGGGCTCGTACCCGGCGTCGGGGACGTCGAGGAAGGTCTCGCGCCGGTTGCGCCGGGCCCGCAGCAGGTTCAGGCAGACCCAGGTCACCACGGTCGTCAGCCAGCCGGTGAGGTTGGTGACGGCCGTGGTGTCGGCCTGCCGGGCGCGCAGCCATGCCTCCTGGAGCGCGTCGTCGGCCTCGGCGGCCGAGCCGAGCAGCCGGTGGGCCACGGCCGCGAGGTGCGGCCGGTCCGCCTCGAACCGTGCGGCCAGCCGTTGCCCGGCGTCGTCCGTGAACTCGTGCATGGTGTCCCCCCGTCGGCCGTGGTCGGCCCGGGAACCACCCAACGCCACAACGGGCGGAAGATCAACCGCTTCTTGTGCGGCCCAACCGCGGCCGGGGGTGCCGGTGCTGCCCACGCCCGGCGGACGGACGGCCGACCGCTTCCCGTACGGCCTCGCCCGGCGGTTTCCCATGCGGCTTCGTCCGGCGGCCTGACGATCGCCCTCTCCCCCTGCCGCCTCGCCCGGCGGCCTGACGATCGACCGCTCCCCCAGCCGCCTCGCCCGGCGGCCTGACGATCGACCGCTCCCCCAGCCGCCTCGGCCGGCGGGCGGCACGACGGTTGCGGCCGTCGTGCCCCGTGGGGGCGGGCACGACGGCCGCGCCCGCGTCAGGGCGGGCTGCGCGAAACTCTCGCCGATGGCCGGGGCCCGGAGCAACCACTTCACTCACCTGTGACTTGTTCAACAAAGTTTCGTAATGACAAAGCGGATCTTCGTCGGTCGGAACGGACACCGCGGCTGCCCGCCCCGGTCCGGCCGCCGGTGCCGTCCCTGAGGCGCGCCCCTGAGAACCGGCGATAGATGTAAGGGGCCGTCGTCCTCCCCGGCGGTGAGCCGGGCCGCGCGAACCTCACCGGGCGGTACGAGGAGACGCCGCCGTCCGGCGCCTACCGTCGATCCGGACAAGCGCGCACGTGGTGGCAGGGGGCCGCCACGGCACACGAGGGGGGCAGGCCCGTCATGGGGAACACAGAGGTGCGGGTGCGGGGGCTGGCCGCACGCGCCGGCGGCTGGAGCGCCCGGCACCGCTGGGCGGCCGTCGGGATATGGGTGCTCTTCGTCGTCCTGGCCATGGGGCTGGGCTCCGCGGCGGGCCGGACCGACGTGGACGAGAGCGACCAGCTCAAGGGGGAGACGCACACCGCGGCGAAGATCCTGGACGACGCCGGCATCAAGGAGCCGGCCACGGAGACCGTCCTGATCCAGTCCGAGGACGGCGCGGTCAGGGCCACCAGCGGCGAGTTCCGCGCGGCCGTCGCCGACGTGGTCGAGGCCGTCGGCGGCACCGGGAAGGTCACCGGCGTGACGTCGCCGTACGACACGCACACCATCTCCCGGGACGGCCGCAGCGCGCTGGTGCAGTTCGACCTGCGCGGTGACGCGAAGACCGCCGCCGACCGGATCGAGCCGGTGCTGGACGCCGTCGCCGGGGTGCAGCACGACCACGGCGGGCTGCGGATCGAGGAGATCGGCGGCGCCAGCATGCAGAAGCAGTACCAGGACGCCTTCGGGGACGACTTCCGGCAGGCCGAGTACTCGGCGGTGCCGGTGGCCCTCGGCATCCTGCTGATCGCGTTCGGCGCGCTGGTGGCGGCGCTGCTGCCGGTGGCCCTGGCCATCACCGCGATCATGGCGACGATGGGCCTGATGGGCGTGGTCAGCCACCTCCAGCCGATGAGTGACACCGCCAACTCCGTGATGCTGCTGGTCGGTATGGCCGTCGGCGTCGACTACTGCCTGTTCTACCTGCGCCGCGAGCGCGAGGAGCGGGCGGCGGGCCGGGACCCGGGCACGGCGCTGCGGATCGCCGCCGCGACCAGCGGCCGGGCGGTCGTCGTCTCGGGTGTCACGGTGTGCGTGGCGATGGCGGGCATGCTGTTCACCGGCCTCGCCGAGTTCGAGGCGATGGGTCTGGCCTCGCTGATGGTGGTGGCGGTCGCGATGGTCGGCTCCGTGACCGTGCTCCCGGCGCTGCTCTCGCTGCTCGGCGAGCGGGTCGAGAAGGGCCGCCTCCCGTTCCTGGGCCGCCGGCGCCCGCGCCGGGGCCCGCAGGCGGACAGCCGGTTCTGGACCGCCGTGCTGCGGGGCGTGCTGGCCAAGCCGCTGGTCTCGGTCCTCGTCGCGGCCGGCGCGCTGCTGGCGATCGCCGCGCCCGCGCTCGGCATGAAGACCCAGCAGCTCACCCTGGACCAGGAGTTCGGTGACTCGCTGCCCATGGTGCAGACCTACGACCACCTCAACACGGCCTTCCCGGGCGGCAGCGAGCCGGCGCAGGTCGTCGTGAAGGCCGCGGACGTCGACGCCCCCGAGGTCCGCCGAGCGCTGGCGGCCTTCCGCGCGGAGGCGGTCGCCTCGGGCGCCTCGCGCGGCCCGGTGGGCATCAAGCTGTACGACGCGCAGAACGTCGCCGTCGTCTCCGTGCCGCTGGTCGGCGGCTCCGACATGGACCGGGCGACGCGGAGTCTGCAGAAGCTGCGCGACGAGGTGCGGCCGGCCACCCTCGGCAGGGTCGAGGGCGTACAGGCACCGGTGACCGGGCAGGTCGCGGGCAACCATGACTTCAACGACCAGCTGATGGGCTCGGTCCTGCCGGTCTTCGCGTTCGTGGTCGTCTTCGCCTTCCTGCTGATGCTGCTGTCGTTCCGCTCGCTGACGGTCGCGATCACGTCGATCGTGCTCAACCTGCTGTCGGTGGCCGCCGCCTACGGCATCCTGGTCGCCGTCTTCCAGCACGGCTGGGGCGCCTCGCTGGTGGGCGCGGAGGGCGTCGGCGCGATCGTGACCTGGCTGCCGTTGTTCCTCTTCGTGATCCTGTTCGGACTGTCCATGGACTACCACGTGTTCGTGGTCTCCCGGATCCGGGAGGCCCGGCTGCGCGGCCGTACGACGAAGGAGGCGATCCGGCACGGCGTGGTCACCACCGCCGGAGTCGTCACCAGTGCCGCGGTCATCATGGTCGCCGTGTTCGCGATCTTCGGCACGCTGTCCATGCAGTCGATGAAGCAGATGGGCGTGGGCCTGGCCGCGGCGGTCCTGATCGACGCCACGGTCATCCGCGGAGTGCTGCTGCCGGCGGTGATGGCGCTGCTCGGCGAGCGCAACTGGTACCTGCCGAAGTGGCTGCACCGGCTGCCCGACCTCACCCACGACGAGGCCGTGCCGGAGCCTGCCGCGCGCCCGGTGCGCGAGGAGGGTGAGCGGCTGCCGGTCTGAACCGGCGTGCCGAGGGGGCGCGGGGGGCTGGTCACCCGGCTTCCCGCGCCCCCTTCCCGTGCGCGTCGGCTACCGGCCCGCGCGGTACGGCAGTTCCGCCTCGATGAGGTCGGCCGCGCGGTGGGTGCCGCCCTCCTGGGCCATCTCCGCCTGGATCTCCTTCAGGCGGCGCGCCACCTCCGGATCGTCCACCAGGGCGAGCGCGGCCGCACGGAGCCGGTCGGCGGTGGCCTCCTCGGTGGCGAACCGCCGGGCGACGCCGAGCGACTGGAGCACGTCGGCGTTGCCGAACTGGTCGACGGCCTGCGGTACGGCGATCATCGGCGTCGCCGTGGCCAGTCCCTCCTGGCTGCCGCCGGCGCCCGCGTGGGTGACGAACAGGTCGGCCTGTCGCAGGATCGCCAGCTGGGGCACCCAGTCGCGCACCTCGACGTTGTCCGGCACCTCGCCCAGTTCGGCGCGGGTCACGTGCCGGCCGACCTGGAGGACGACGTGCCAGCCGGGCAGGTCCCCGAAGGCGCGCACACACTCCCGGTAGAACGCGGGCTGTTTGGTGAAGGCCGAGCCGAGCGAGACCAGCACGACCTTCTCGGCGCCGGCGGGCCGCCGCCAGTCACCCTGGTCGGTGCGGTCGCCCTGGCAGGCACCGACGAAGGTGTAGACGCGTTCGTCCACCCGGTCGGCGTTGGGCTGGAGCGCCCTCGGGATGAGCACCAGGGAGCGGGGCGGGTGGCCGGCGAAGGCGTCGGGGTGCCGGGTGATGCCGTTCTCGGCGAGCCACGCCTCGAACCGGGCGTAGTAGGCGCGCCCGCGCTCGGTCTGTTTGGGCTCCCGCCACATCGGCTCGGCGACCTCCTCCTCGTACCCCTCCCAGGCGACGAGGTTCGGGGAGAGGGAGATCGCCGGGACGCCCCAGCGGTGGGCCAGGACGCGGGCCGGGTAGGAGGTGATGTCGTGCAGGACGAGGTCGGGCGTGTCGTCGGCGTAGGCGGTGATCAGCTGGGGCAGCGCCTGGATCGCGTCCGCCAGGAACGGCTCCACGTTGTCCAGCAGGGTGGACCCCCATGCCTCCGGGTCGGCGTCGGGTCCCGGCAGGGTGGAGGTGTAGGGCACGGGCCGGGCCCCGGTGGCGGCCACCTTCTCCGCGAAGACCGGCGGGATGGCGTAGGTGACCCGGTGGCCCCGGGCGACGAGTTCACGGATCACCTCCAGGCTGGGGTTCACGTGGCCGTGGGTGGCGACGGAGAACATGGCGATGTGGGCGGGCGGGGTCACCGGATTCATGACGCCGAGACTATGCGAGACGAACCGTCTCGTCTAATGCATTTGCCGTCGCTGTCCGTCCCGCGGCGGCGCGGCGGGGTCGTTCAGCGCTGGTAGCGCGCCAGGACGAGATCGCCGTCCCGTTCCAGGCGCCGGCGCAGCTCGCCGAGGCCGATCGCGCCGCTGTAGTACTCCTGGAAGGCGGGGGTGGCCACCTTGTCCTTCCATTCCGGGTAGCCGCGCACCGCCTGCGCGGGCGCCGGGCGGAGCCGGGCGGCGAGGGCGGTGCCGGTGGCCCAGCCGTGCTCGGCGGTGTGCAGGGCGGGGTCGCCCAGGGCCTGTCTCCCGGTCGGCAGCAGCCAGTCGCCGAGGGCGACGCGGACCATGTTCCCCGGCCGCAGCAGATAGTCGATGAAGGCGACCGCCTCCTTCTTGTGCGGGCAGTCGGCGGAGACGGACAGCGTCTGCGGGCTGACGCCCTGGGTGAGTCCGGCGGCACCCGCCGGGGCGGGCAGTACCGCCCAGTGGAAACCCTCGGGGGCCTGCTGCACGATCTGCTGGCGGTAGGAGAAACCCAGCGGGACCATGGCGTACCGGCCGGCGAAGAAACCCGGGAGGGTGTCCGAGCCGCCGCTGCCGAGCGTCGAGGCGGGGGCGCTGTGGTCGACGGCGACCTGGTCGTGGACGGTGCGGGGCACGACCGCGTCGGCCCCCGTGAAGCGCACGGTGACCTTGCCGTCCGCGTCCCGGTGGAAGAGCCGGCCGCCCGCCGACAGGGACAGGTTGAGCGTGGCCGAGACGGGCTCCTTCAGCGGCCAGGCCACGCCGTACCGCCCGGGTCCGCTCAGCCGCCTGGCGGCCTCCCGGAACTCCCCCCAGGTCCAGGGGTGTCCGGGCGTCGGTATGCGCACCTTCGCCGCGCGCAGCCGGTCCGTGTTCGCGATCAGCACCCGCGGCTCCTGCAGGAACGGCACGCCGTAGACGCCGGTGCCGAAGGCGGCCGTCCGCCAGGTGCCGCGCGGGATGTCGGAGGTGAGCCGGGCGGGCAGCAGGCCGGTCAGGTCGGCGAGGTAGCCGCCGTAGGCGAAGTCGGCGAGGTCGTCGGAGGCGTCGTGGATGACGTCCGGGGCCTCGCCGCCCTCGAAGGAGGTGAGCAGCTGGTCGTGCACGCTGTCCCAGCTGCCCTGCACGTACTCGACCTTGACGCCGGGATGGCCGGCGTTCCATCGGCGCACCAGCTCCTTGTTGGCGGCGACGGACTCCTGCTGCCAGGCCAGGGACTGGAAGCGCAGGACGACCGGGCCGTCGTCGCGGTGGCCGGGCGAGGTGCAGCCCGCGAGGAGCAGCAGCACCGCGAGCGCCTTGGCGAGGGTCCGCATCAGCTCTTCACCGCCCCGGCGAGCAGGCCGCCCGTGATGCGGCGCTGGACCAGCGCGAAGACCACCACGGAGGGCAGCGTCGCGAGGAACGCGGCGGCGGCCAGCGGGCCGAGGTCGGCCACGCCCTCGGCGCCGATGAAGTGGGTGAGGACGACCGGGAGGGTCTGTCTGTCCGGGCTCTTGAGCAGCACCAGCGCGAAGAAGAACTCGTTCCAGGCGGTGACGAACGCGAACAGGGCCGTCGCCGCGATGCCCGGGGCGAGCAGCGGCGCCGTCACCGACACGAGGGTTCTCAGCCGCCCGGCCCCGTCCACGGCCGCCGCCTCCTCCAGTTCGGCGGGCACCGCCCGCACGTGGCCGGTGAGCATCCACAGCGCGAACGGCAGCGCCCACACGACGTACACCAGCACCAGCCCGGTCAGGGAGTCGATCAGTCGCAGGTGCTTCAGCACGAGGAACAGCGGGATGATCACCAGGACGAACGGGAACGCCTGGCTCACCACCACCCAGCCCGTGGCGGCCCTGGCCAGGCGGCTGCGGTGCCGGGCCATGGCGTACGCCATCGGAGTGGCGAGCAGCACCGCGACGGCGGCCGTGCAGAGCGCCACCAGCAGGGAGTTGAGGGCGGCCTGCGCCAGGGGCTGCTCGTCGAACGCCTGCCGGACGTTGGCCAGGGTGGGGTGGCGCGGGATCCAGGACGGGTGCAGACCACCCAGCTCGCGCGGGGACTTGAGCGCGGTGGACAGCAGCCACAGCAGTGGGAAGGCCAGGAAGACCAGGTAGGCGAGCAGGGCGGCGTACTGGCCGGCGCGGGCCGCGCGGCGGGTCCTCATGCCCCGTCACCGCCTCGCAGCCGGCCGGCCAGGAACACCGCGAGCAGGACGGAGACCACCGCGACGAGCACACAGCCCATCGCCGCCGCGTAGCCGAACTGGCCGTAGCGGAAGGCCTCCTCGTAGGCGAAGAGCATGGGCAGCCGGGTCTTTCCGCCGGGTCCGCCACTGGTGAGCACGTAGACCAGGGCGAAGGAGTTGAGGTTCCAGATGAGGTTGAGCGCGGTGATGGCGAGGGCCACCGGCCTGAGCGCCGGCCAGGTGACCGTGGCGAAGCGGCGCCAGGCGCCCGCGCCGTCGACCGCCGCGGCCTCGTGCAGTTCGCGCGGGACGTTCTGGAGTCCGGCGAGCAGGGAGACCGTGGTCTGCGGCAGGCCCGCCCAGACGCCGACGACGATCACCGCGGGCAGCGCGGTGGCCAGGCCGCTCAGCCAGTCCCGGCCGTCACCGAGACCGAGGTCGCGCAGCGTCTCGTTGAGGACACCCGCGTCCGGGTTGTAGACGAGCCGCCACATGATGCCGACGACGACCTCGGGCATCGCCCACGGCACGATCGCGAGGGCGCGGGCCAGGCCGCGCAGCCGCAGGTCCTGGTTCAGGAGCAGGGACAGGCCGAGTGCCAGCAGGAACTGGGGCACGGTCACACCGACCGCCCAGACCAGTCCGATCCGGAACGACTCCCAGAACAGGGTGTCGTGCAGCAGGTCCTGGAAGTTGAGGCCGCCGGTCCACCGGGTCGCCGCCGTCCGGCCGGACTGGGCGTCGGTGAAGGCCAGCAGGATGCCGTAGAGCAGCGGGCCGACGCTGAGCACGAGGATCGGGAGGAGTGCGGGCAGGACGAGGAACCAGGCACCGCGCTCGGCGGTCCGGCGGCCGGCCGGACGCCGCGCCCCGGCCGGTGACGACCGCGCTTCGGCCGCTGCTGTCATGGCCTCAGCCCCTTTGCCCGCTCCGATTGGCGTGTTCATGGTCGTGAAGGCACCGGTGGCCCGTCAAGGGACCGCGCACGGCGGCCGACCTGTGCGGATGCGAGACTGGCCGGACACGGCCCGCGCCCGGCACCGGCGATGGGCCCGGGGACGGCGGCGGAAGACGGCGGAGGCACGACGATGGACGAGGCACGCGCGCGCGACGTACTGGCCGCGGCGGAGGTGCTGCCCGGCCCGGCCGGGGACGCCCGGCTCCTCGCGCTCGGCGAGAACGCGGTGTTCGCCGCCGGGGACCTGGTGGTGAAGGTGGGCCGGGACGCCGAGCTGCTGGCGCGGGCCGAACGCGAGCTGGCCGTCGCCGGCTGGCTGGCCGGGGCGGACGTGCCGGCGGTGCGGGCGGCCGAACCGGCGCCGCGGCTGGTGGCCGGACACCCGGTGACGGTGTGGCACCGGCTGCCCGATCCGGTGCGGCCGGCCGAGCCCCGCGACCTGGCGCTTCTCCTGCGCGTCGTGCACGCGCTCCCCTCTCCTCCCTTCGCCCTGCCGCCCCGCGAGCTGCTGGGCGGTGTGGAGCGCTGGCTGCGGCTGGCGGGTGACGCGATCGACCCGGAGGACGCGGACTACCTGCGTGCGCGCCGCGACGGCTTCGCGGCCCGGGCCGCCGCGCTGACACCGCGTCTGGCGCCGGGCCCGATCCACGGCGACGCGCTGCCCCGCAACGTGCACATCGGTCCGGACGGCCCGGTCCTGGTCGACCTGGAGACCTTCTCCGCCGATCTGCGCGAACACGACCTGGTGGTCATGGCCCTCTCCCGCGACCGGTACGGCCTGCCGGCCGCGGCGTACGACTCCTTCACCGAGGCGTACGGCTTCGACGTCCGGGAGTGGGAGGGCTGCGCGGTGCTGCGGGGCGCCCGGGAGACGGCGAGCTGCGCGTGGGTGGCACAGCACGCGCCGGGCAACCCGAAGGCGCTGGCGGAGTTCCGCCGTCGGGTGGCGTCGCTGCGGGACGGCGACGAGACGGTGCGCTGGTATCCGTTCTGAGCTCCGACGGTCCCCGCCGAGACCCGGACGGGGCCGCGCGTCCGCGTGCGCGCGGCGCGGACAGCCGGGAGGCGAACTCCTACTGAAGGGAGCCTGAACGCTCCTTGGTGCTGGACCGTCGGCGCGCCCGAGGCTGCCGGCTTCCGGCCGGTGCGGTGCTTGGGAGCCAGGCCGATCAGCGGGGTGTACGCATGCTGACTAAGGACGGCCGGCTGCGCGGAGCAGGGCGAGCCGCGTGGATCGATCAACGCGCTGGCCCGCACGTACAGTTCCTCACTCTGGAGAACCAGCGTCTCTCGGAGGCGGCCGACCACCGCAGTCGCGTCACCCGCAGCGGGGGTCGCCGTCGACGTCTCGGGTGTGATCCGGTGGCGTCCATGGTGAGATGCGCTGCGTGAGCGACTCATCGCCGCGTGCCCGTATCGGGCGGTGCTGTGCCACCGTGCCGCTGTTCTTCGGACTCCGCCATGGGGGACGCCGTCAGGGCGGAAGCGTGACGAGCCCCGTCTCATAGGCGGTGATCACGAGCTGGACCCGATCCCGGGCGCCCAGCTTGTTGAGCAGCCGTGACACGTGCGACTTGGCGGTGGCCACCGTGATGAAGAGGTCCTCCGCGATCTCGGTGTTCGACCGGCCGCGTCCGACCAGGGTCAGCACTTCCCGTTCCCGCTCGGTGATGCCCCCGACCGGCCGTGGGGAGCGCTCCCGGGCCGCCGCGGGGCGCCCGACGAAGTCCGCGATCAGACGGCGCGTCACGCCCGGCGCGATCAGTGCGTCGCCGGCGGCGACCACACGGATCGCCGCGAGGATGTCGTCCAGCGCCATGTCCTTGACCACGAAGCCGCTTGCGCCGGCTCGGAGTGCGCCGTAGACGTGGTCGTCCTCGTCGAAGGTGGTCAGGACGAGGACGCGTGTGGTCGCCGGGCCGGCCGTGATCAGGCGGGTGGCCTCGATCCCGTCCATGCCGGGCATCCGGATGTCCATGACCACGACGTCGGGGCCGATGTCGCTGACCAGTCGGACTGCCTCGGCGCCGGTGGCGGCTTCGCCGACGACCTCAAGGTCGGGATGGTCAGCCATGATCACACGTAGCCCGGACCGGACCAGCGGCTGGTCGTCGGCGAGCACCACACGGACGGTCATCGGGCCTCCACCGCAACTCCGGAAGGTGCGGGCAGCGGCAGCCGGGCCGTCACCCGGAAGCCGCCCTCCGGGCGCGGTCCGGCACTGAGGCAGCCGCCCAGCAGGCCGGCCCGCTCCCGCATGCCGATGATGCCGAAACCGTGGTCCGAGCCGTTCTCGGTGGCACCGCGCCCGTCATCGACGACTTCCACGGACAGCTCCTCGGCTCCGTAGTCGACGGCCACCCGGCAGTGCCCGGTGCCTGCGTGGCGGACCACGTTGGTCAGCGCCTCCTGCACGATGCGGTAGGCGGAAAGGTCGACGTCGGCCGGCACAGGGCGCTGCTCCCCGCTGCGACGCACGTCGACCCGTACCCCCGCGTCTGCGGTTGCTGCCGCGAGCCGTTCGACTTCCGCCAGCCCCGGCGTGGGTGCGAGCGGTGACTGCTGCGAGGTGGCCGGTCCCCGGTCGGCCTGGCGGAGCGACACCAGCGTGCGCCGAAGGCCCGCCAGGGTCTCTCTGCTGGTGGCCTCGATCGCTCGCAGGGCCTCGCGCGCCTCCGCCGGCTGGGTCTTGATGACCCGGCTGCCGACACCGGCCTGGATCGCGACGATGCCGATGCTGTGCGCGACCATGTCGTGCAACTCCCGTGCGATCCTCAGCCGTTCGGCGGTCACTGCCTCGGCCACCTCCTGTGCCCGCAGCGCCACCGCGTGCTCTCGACGCTCCCGGCTCAGCAGACCGGCCATGCAGGATGCGGCCATCGCCAGGAGGGCGATCACCCCGTTGACGGCCAGGCCGTCCCCATGCGTGAAGCCGCCGATCAGCAGGAGTTGCACCGTGAACGACACGGCCACGGCAGCAGTCGAAGCGCGCCGTGCGCAAGTGGCGACGATGAAGCCCAGCACGAGGTCCACCGCCAGATACGACAGGAACTGGCCCTGGTACGACGCCGCCCGGCTCTCCTGGGCGGTACTCGGAGGGCCTGCCACCACAGCAGTGGATCCGAGGAGCGCCATGGCCAGAGCCGGCAGCGGCATCCGTCGCACCACGCCGACGAGCAGGCTCACGGCCAGCAGCGCCCCGACACCGTGGACCGTGCCCGACGCCCGCGGTGCGGCCCCCACCAGCAGACCGACCACCAGGAGGTAGGAGACACCCCCCGCCCAGGCCACAGCCTTGGTTCTCGTCATCGGCGGTATGCCCTCCCGGCAACAGGGCCCGGGTGCGTGACGCGAGCAGGCAACGGAATGGTCGTCATGGGGTTCACGCCGTGAGACTAACCGGGCCACCAGCAGCGCGGCATCAGCCCGGGGGCGTACGCCCACGGTCCGATCCGGCCGCACGATTGCCGCCCACGGCCCCATGACCGGACCGGGCTCCTCTCGGCAGTGTGGGTGCCGTGATCGAAGTCAGCGAACTCACCAAGTGCTACGGCAGCAGGACGGCCGTCGACCATCTGTCCTTCACCGTGCGGCCGGGCCAGGTCACCGGGTTCCTCGGCCCCAACGGAGCCGGCAAGTCCACCACCCTGCGGATGATCCTCGGCCTGGACGCGCCCACCACCGGCTCCGCCACCGTCAGCGGCGTCCCCTTCCACCGCCACCCGCGGGGGATGCGGCACGTCGGCGCCCTCCTGGAAGCCGGACAGATCCACGGCGGCCGCAGCGCTGCGGCACACCTGTCCGCTCTGGCCCGCAGCAACGGCATCCCGCGACGCCGGGTGGGCGAGGTGCTTCAGGAGGTGGGGCTGGCCGAGGTGGCGAACCGCCGCATCGGCGGATTCTCCCTCGGTATGAAGCAGCGCCTCGGCATCGCCACCGCCTTGCTCGGCGACCCGCCCGTGCTCATGTTCGACGAGCCGATCAACGGCATGGACCCGGAAGGCGTCCTCTGGGTACGCCGGCTCTTCCGACGCCTGGCCACCGAGGGACACACGGTCTTCCTCTCCAGCCACCTGATGTCGGAGATGGAGAACACCGCCGACCAGCTGGTCGTCATCGGCCGGGGCCGTCTCATCGCCGCCGAGTCGGTACGGGACTTCGCAGCCCGCAGCACCCGTGGCAGCGTCGTGGCGGGAACACCGAAGGCCGCGGAGCTGGCAGCCGTGCTGACCGCGGCGGGCGCCTCGGTCGAGCCGGAGGGCTCCGCCGGCGCCGAGAGACTCGCCGTGACCGGGCTCCCGGCCGACCGGATCGGGGCGCTCGCCTTCGAGAACGGTATCCAGCTGACCGAGCTGACCACCCGCACCGCCTCACTGGAGGCGGCCTTCCTGGAACTCACCGCCGCCAGCACCGACTACCAGGCAGGACAGCCCCGATGACCACGCTCACCTCCGCCCCCCGGACCACCCCCGTCATCGCGCCGCCCGCCCGCTTCCGCGACCTGCTCGCCTCCGAGTGGATCAAGACACGGTCCCTGCGGTCCACACCGTGGACGATCGCACTCACCCTCCTGTTCGTCATCGGGTCCACCGCCGTGGCCACGCTGGCGGACAAGGCCCCGCCATCCGGCCCCGCTGACTTCCGGCCCTACGACGCCTATCCGCCGGCCGGCTACTGGACACTGATCCTCGTCGCCGGCAGCATGGGCGCCCTCACCGTCGTGAGCGAATACAGCAGCGGGCTGATCCGCACCACCACCGTGGCCGTCCCGGCCCGCGGCTCGGTCGTGCTGGCCAAGGCAGCCGTCACCGCCGCACTGTGGACAGTGGTCGGCACGACCGCCTCCACCGGTTCCTTCCTGGTCTCCCAGGCCATCCTGGACGGGCGTCATACCGACCTTCCGATCACCCACCCCGGTGTGTTCCGGGCGCTGGTCGCGTCCGCGTTGCTGGCTCCGGTCTGTGCCCTGGTCGGTCTGGGCCTCGGAGTTCTGCTCCGGCATGCCGCCGCGACCATGGTCACCAGCGTCTTCGTCCTGCTGATGCTGCCCCCCATGTTCTCGGAGAGCAGCCGCTGGTCGGCGGACGCCAAACACGCGCTGGTGTCGGCCGCCTGGAACCACCTGATCCGAACCTGGGAGCCGGAGCCCGGATCCCTGGGCTACGCCGCCACGGTCCCCGGCGCCTGGATCGTGTACACGCTCTGGCCGCTGATCACGGTCGCACTCGCCGTTCTCGTCGTGAAACGCCGCGACGTGTGAGCGTGTCCCCGGGGCGCACACGTCGTGCCTTGGAGGCACACTCCGGGGGGCGAGACCTCGTAGCTGGTCGCCACGTCGATCGATCCAGGCCGTCAGCCGACGTACGGGATGAAGGGCCAGGCCGGCTCGACAGTCGCCTCCGGATCAGACGTACGCCGAAGGTACTTCTGCAGCGACGCGGCCTGCTCGGCTGCCGCCCGTATCTGAAGATCATGCAGGTCCGCCAGCGCCAACGCCCCTATGGCCGTGTGCCTGACCCCCATGGATCGCGCGGCACGTGCCGCGGCCACCGCGTCCGCGACGGCGTTGTGCGCGTCCTGGAGCGTCACGCCGTAGTGCGCGCAAAGGGCCTGCAGATTCCGCGACCCCTTCCTGTACCGGTCCACGTGCTTGTCCAGGACCAACGGGTCGATGACCGGCGACGCCTCTCCGGACAACCGGTCGCCCCATGGCTTTATCCCGTGCCGCCGGCACTCGCGGTCGAGGAGGGAGAGGTCGTACCGCGCGTTCATCACCACCAGCGGGGTTCCGGAGTTCAGCACCTCGGTGATGGCCGCGGTGATCTCCTCGATCGCGGGAGCCGCTGGCATTCCGTGCTCGCGGGCATGGCTGGTGGAGATGCCGTGGATGGCCGAAGCCTGCTGCGGGATTGCCACCCCGGGGTCCAGCAACCAAGTTCGGGGCTCTGGAAGCCGCCCGTCCGGCTCCACGGCCACCACCGCCGCGGTGACGATCCGGTCGCTCTCGATGTCCGTTCCTGTGGTCTCCAGGTCGAAGGCCACCAGCGGCTGACTCGTCCAGCTCACCGCAGAGCCCCGCTCATCGACACCCGGTCGGCCGGGCGGCCCTCGGCCGCCGCGTGTTCGCTGCTGATGCCGTGCACCGCGACCGCGTCGGCCGGGACCTCCACGCCCGGGTCCGCCGGCCGTTCCCGGCGCCCCAGGGGCTCACCGGCCCCGACCTCGATCACGGCGCCCGTGACGATGCGCGCCTCGCGCGGATCGGTTCCCGTCGTCTCCAGGTCGAAGCCGATCGGCAGCTCCCGGTGCCAGCCCATGGGCGGCCCCCCTTCTTGGTGGTGCTTTCCCCCAGTGGCTCCACCATCGCATGCGGCACTGACAATCCGAGGACCGCGTTCCGCTTCCCGGCGCCGACGGGTCAGGACACCGGGCGCGAGTCCGCCCAGGCGAGCTCGAATTCCTCACGGTATGTCGAGAAGAGTCCGCCTTCGCCCGCATCGTCCGACGTGACCAGCCGGCTGCCGTTGCGCAGCACCAGGACCGGCGACTCCATGCCCCGCGCTCCCCGCAGGTAGGACTGCACCACGCCGATCCCGTCGGCGCCGTCGCCGTCCACCAGATAGGCGGTGAAGCGGGGCGTCTCGTCGTACACCTGGATCTCGAAGGCGCCGGGGTCGCGCAGCCGGGAGCGCACCCGGCGCATGTGCAGGATGTTCATCTCGACCGAGCGGCTCAGTTCGCCCCGTCGCATGCCGAGTTCACGCTCACGGCGCTTGACCGAACTGGAGGCCGGGTTGAGGAAGAGCAGCCGTACCCGGCAGCCGGACTCGGCGAGGCGGACCAGGCGCCGCCCGGAGAAGTTCTGCACCAGCAGGTTGAGGCCGATGCCGGTGGCGTCGAGCCGGCGGGCCCCGCCGAAGATGTCCTCGGCCGGGAACTGGCGCAGCAGGCGCACCCGGTCGGAGTGGACGGCGACGACGTCGGCGTACCGGTCGCCGACCAGGTTCTCGACCGCGTCGACCGGCAGCCGGCGCGCCGAGGGCACGTCACCGCCCGCGCCGAGCATCTCCAGCAGCCGGGCGGAGGCCCGTTCGGCCTGGCTGAGCACGGCCCCGTTCAGGGCCCGGTTGCGGGAGACGACGTTGCGGGTGACCTCCAGTTCGTCCAGCGCGAGTTCGAGGTCCCGGCGCTCGTCGAAGTACGGCTCGAAGCACGGCCAGTGCTGCACCACCAGCTCGCGCAGCTGGGGCAGGGTGAGGAAGCTGAGCACGTTGTCGTCGGCCGGGTCGAGCAGATAGCCCTTGCGGCGGCTGACCTCGCGGACGGCGACCGCGCGCTGCACCCATTCCTGTCCGGCCGGGCCGGCCGCGGCCACCACCCACTCGTCGCCGTGCACGGGTTCGTAGACGGGCCGCAGCACGGCGGCCACGACCGCGCGCAGCCGTTGTTCGACGAGGTTCAGCCAGATGTAGGCCCGGCCGGCCCGCTGGGCGCGGGTGCGCACCTCACGCCAGGCGTCGGCGTCCCAGTCCAGCTCCGGCCCGATGGAACCCGCGTCCATCGGCCGGGCCAGGGACACCGCGCCGGGCGGGACGTCTGTGGAGTTCCCCTCGTGACCCTCGTCACCAGGAGGCAGCTCCAGCCCTCCCGAGCCCACCCGCGCACCGCCTTCCGCCCCCCGGGCCGTTCCCGTCTCAACGATCAAGGAAGGGTACTCCGCGAGCGGTCGGCGGTGCAGCCGGATGGCCAGGTCGGTTTCCCGGCCGCTCGGCTCAACTACGCCATTCCCAGTGACCGTTCTGCCATGCCAGCTCCTTGGGAGTGAGCGGATTCATAGCCGTGACGTCCCGCGGGGCGATGGAGAAGCCCTGCCAGTGCACGGGCATGGGCTGCTGGTCCTCGTCCCGGGCGATGTGGTGGAAGCCGACGTTCACCCAGACCACCGGGTGGGTGAGGGTCTGGCCGTCGGCCCACTTGTCGACGGAGCGCGGATGAGCGCCGGTGCACGTCGGGTTGTCGCTGGCGAACAGCTCGCACTTGTTGTACTCGGTCACGTACAGGTCGTGCTTGGTGAAGGCGCGGCCCGGGTACTTGGTGGTGGGTCCGGGGACGAGCTCGTACGAACGGGCGTGCCCGTCCTTGTTCTTGCCGGCCGCGCTGACCACCCGCCACCAGCGGTAGGTCCTGTAGTCGCCCGCGAACTCCTTGGTGAGCCTGGTGCGGGTGGTTTTCGCGGTCGGGCCCTCCTGCCGTCCGGAGGGGGCGCTGACGGTCGAGTCGTACTGCTCGACCCTGGACCTGGACGAGCCGTCGAGGCCGAAGTCGAGCCGCCAGAAGACGTTGTGGCTGTGGCTGGTGGAGTAGTCCTTGGCGCCCTTGCCGATCGGCCAGCCGCGTCCGTCCTGGGCGTTGTAGTCGTCCCAGGAGAGGCTGCCGGTCGCGCCGACGTTCATGGCGACGGTGCCGTCGTCCTGGAAGCGCCACTCGGTGATGTACTCGTACCAGCCGACCTGGTTGACCGTGTAGATCAGCAGGTCCTTGCCCTGCTGCTGGTAGACCTTGTCCGACGCGAAGTCGTGCATGCGGTAGGCGTGACCACGCGAACGGGTGGTGGCGCACAGGCCCTTGACGTTCGGGTGGCTCGGGTCGCCGTCCGGCACCCGGACGGACTTGATGGTGCCCCCGGGGCACTCGCCGGGCGACAGCTCCTGCAGGGTCTGGGCGAAGTTCTGGCCCGTCAGGTCGTAGTACTCGTGCTTGCCGTCGTCGTAGGGGACGTGGATCTGGCCGAGTCTGGCGCTGTTGAGGACCTTGATCGGTTTGGTCTCGCCCTTGGGCTGGTACGAGACGTTCTCCAGGACGAGACCGGCCTTGCTGTCGTAGCGCCAGCACATCCGCCAGGTCGTGCCGGTGGTGAGCTTCTGCTCGATCGTGTAGGCGGCGCTGCAGCCGGGGACCGGCGCGGCGGCGGTCTGCGGCCGGGCCGCGGCGGGACCGGCCGCGGTCGTGACGCCGGCGGCCAGCGCGGCCAGGGACAGTCCGACGGCCGCGCCCTTACGGCTGACGGCACGGGTCACGGCTCGGGTCACGGCTCGCGGCCGGGTGTCGCCGGAAGGGTGCTTTTCGGGCATGACGGGCATGAAGGAACGACTCCTTGCCGGAGGTACGGGTGTGAGGGCGGTCGGCGGGCTGTCAGCCGCGGTCCAGGACGGCGGGCGGTCAGCCGCGGTCGAAGGCTGCGGGCGGTCAGCCGCGGTCGAGGGCGGCGGCCTTGCGGGCGCTCAGGTCGATCACCAGGTCCCTGGTGTCGATCCAGGGGCCGTTTCTGACCTTGGAGAACAGCCGTACGCAGCGGTGCACACCGCAGTCGTCGAGCACCGCCGGCTGGGCGCCTGGCGCGGCCTGGTAGATACCGCCGCTCAGCTCCAGCTGGTCCGGTGAGGTCAGCTCCCTGCCGGTGGCGTCCTTGTAGTCCGCCTTGAGGCCCGCGCCCAGCGGGGCGGCGATCAGGATCCGGGCCGCCTCGGCGTTCTCCGCGCGGCTCGGCGGCGGCTGGACCCCGCGCTGGGTGCCCGTCCGCTCGACCTTGCCCGTCCTCAGGTTGACGGTCCTGGTGACGAGTGTGTCGGTCCGGTAGTCGTAGAAGGTCACGTCGGCCCGGCGCGGCGCGTCCGGGTCGTCCGCCTCGGCGGCCTCGGGTTCGGCGAGGTCGACGGTCAGCCGCTGCGGACCGCGGCCTCCGTCCACGTCCTCGGCCGTGGCCGACAGTTGCCCCGCCGCGGCGAGCCGCTCGACCCGCTGGAGTTCGTCGCCGGTGAGCGGGTCGCGGCCCGTGCCCTGCTTCCCCTCGGCGGGCGGCGGCTCCACGACGCCGGGCGGTGCTCCGCCCGGCTCCTGTCCGGCCTGCCCCGCGGCCCGTGCCCCGCCGCCGGCCCCGCCGGAGTCGTCCGCACCCGCCGTGCCCGGCAGAGTGACCGCGACCATGGCCGCGGTCGCCGCCGCCGCCAGACCGGCACCGGTCAGTACTTTGCCCAGATGGCGGTGGACTGTCTCACGCACATCTTCCCCCTACTCCCCCCTGTTCCCCGGGAGTACGTTCCTGCCCCGCTTGTTCGGCGCACGGCGGGTACCAGAACCGCCGTGTGCACTGGTCGGTGGATAAGAGGCGGGTAAGCGAAGGGAGGTTGCGTCACTTTCGGACAAGACTCGGGGCCAACGCGGCCCCCGGCGGACGGCACACCTGGGAGAGTCGTATCCATGCAGGTCTGGCCTGGAGAGGCGTATCCGCTCGGCGCCACCTATGACGGCGCCGGAACCAACTTCGCGGTCTTCACGGAGGCCGCGGACCGAGTAGAGCTGTGTCTGCTGCACGACGACGGCTCGGAGACGGCGGTGGAACTGCGCGAGAGCGACGCGTTCGTGCGGCACGCGTACCTGCCCGGCGTGATGCCGGGACAGCGGTACGGGTTCCGGGTGCACGGCCCGTACGACCCCGGCCGCGGGCTGCGCTGCAACTCGGCGAAGCTGCTGCTCGACCCGTACGCGAAGGCGGTCAGCGGGTCGGTCCGGTGGGGCGAGGAGGTGTACGGCTACCACTTCGGCGCGCCCGACGAGCGCAACGACCTGGACTCGGCGCCGCACACCATGACCTCGGTGGTGATCAACCCGTACTTCGACTGGGGCGACGACCGCCCACCGCGCACCGAGTACCACCACACGGTGATCTACGAGGCCCACGTCAAGGGCCTGACGATGCGTCACCCGGGGCTGCCGGAGGAGCTGCGCGGCACCTACGCGGGGCTCGCCCACCCGGCCGTCATAGAGCACCTGACCAAGCTCGGGGTGACGGCGCTGGAGCTGATGCCCGTGCACCAGTTCGTCAACGACCACCGGCTGGTCGACATGGGCCTGAACAACTACTGGGGCTACAACACCCTCGGGTTCTTCGCCCCGCACAACGCCTATGCCTCCTGGGGCGACCGCGGGCAGCAGGTGCTGGAGTTCAAGTCGGCGGTCCGGGCGCTGCACGAGGCCGGGATCGAGGTGATCCTGGACGTGGTCTACAACCACACCGCCGAGGGGAACCACCTGGGCCCGACACTGTCGTTCAAGGGCATCGACAACCCGTCGTACTACCGGCTCACGGACGACCCCCGCTACTACATGGACACCACGGGCACCGGCAACTCGCTGCTCATGCGGTCCCCGCACGTGCTCCAGCTGATCATGGACTCGCTGCGGTACTGGGTGACCGAGATGCACGTCGACGGCTTCCGCTTCGACCTCGCGGCCACCCTGGCCCGGCAGTTCCACGAGGTGGACCGGCTGTCGTCGTTCTTCGACCTGGTCCAGCAGGACCCGGTGGTCTCCCAGGTGAAGCTGATCGCCGAGCCGTGGGACGTCGGCGAGGGCGGCTACCAGGTGGGCAACTTCCCGCCGCTGTGG
>NZ_WWJT01000425.1 GCF_009865385.1 Streptomyces sp. SID486
CTCCCGGCCGACCGGGGCGGCCGGCCGGGAGGGCCCGCGGCGCGAACGGTCCGAAGCGGCTGCCGGCTCCGACCGGGCGCGGCTCAGCTGAGCGGGTGCGTAGCGCCGCCCACCGGGTGCGTGGCGCGGCCCACCGGGTGCGTGGCGCGGCCGAGCGTCGCGTCCGGTCCGAAGCGGGTGCCGGCTGCGACCGGTGCGTGGCTCAGCCGAGCGGGTGCGTAGCGCCGCCCACCGGGTGCGTGGCTCAGCCGAGCGTCGCGTCCGGTCCGAAGCGGCTGCGTACCGCCGTCTGCACCTCGTCCTCCTCGGCCGGATCGGCGGCCAGGCGGCGCAGGCGTTCCACGACCCTGGCGTCACCGGTCTCGGCGTGCCGGGCGGCGACCTCACGGGTGGTCTCCTCGCAGTCCCACAGGCATTCGACGGCGAAGCCGGTGGCGAAGGAGGGGTCGGTGGCGGCCAGCGCGCGGGCGGCCCGGCCGCGGAGGTGGGAGGAGGCCGTCTCGCGGTAGACGTGGCGCAGGACGGGGGCCGCGCAGGCGATGCCGAGGCGCCCGGCGCCGTCGACGAGGGTCCACAGGGTGGGCGCGTCCGGTCCCTCGCCGCGGACGGCCTCCCGGAGGGCGGCGAGTACGAGCTCGCGGTCCTGGGCGCCGCCCCGGCAGGCGAGCATGCGGCCGGCGGCGGCACCGAGCGCGTCGGGGCGCTGGGCCCAGCCTCGGGCGCGGTCGACGGCTGCGACGCTGCGCATCCGCTCGAAGGCGTCGACGGCGGCCTCCACGACGGCCGCCGTCCCGTCGACGACCGCGCCCTCGATCAGGTCGAGCGCGTCGGGGTCGTTGCCGTCGGCCAGGTAGCGCAGGGCGGTGCAGCGGGCTCCGTCGATGCCGGTCCTGGCGGCCTGCAGGATCTCGGGACGATCCTCGGGGCCGGCCACGGCGACCAGGCAGCGGGCGGCGGGCACGTGCAGGGCGGCTCCGCGCTCCATGCCCTGCTGGGCCCATTCGAAGACGGCGCGCACGCTCCAGCCGGGACGTGGACCGGTGGGGCGCATCTGCCGCTGCCAGCGGTCGAAACAGCCGGTCTCCTGGGCGGCACGCACGCGCGTGGCGATCGATTCGCGCGGATCCTCGGCCCACAGCCGCCAGGGCCGTGGCTCGAAGGCGTCGCGTACGGCGGTGGCCAGTTCGGCGACGCCCTCTGGATCAGTGGCGAAGCGGGCCAGCACGGGGGCGGCGAGGGCACGCAGGCCCGCGTCGTCGTCCCGCAGGGCCAGCTCGTCCAGTGCCCACGCCCAGTTGGAGCCGTGGGCGGCGTACCGGCGCAGCAGGACGAGGGCGTCCCGCCTGCCGTAGGAGGCGAGGTGTCCGAGGACGGCCAGTGCCAGGCCGGTGCGGGACTCGTCGGTGTCGACGACGTCCTCGGAGTCGAAGAGATGCGCCTCGATGGCGTCCAGCTCGCCGTTCAGGTCGAGGTAGAGCCGGGCGTAGTAGAGGGAGCGGTTCTCCACCTGCCAGTCGTGGCGGGGGTCGCGCAGCACACAGTGGTTCAGGGCCGCGAGCGCCTCGGCGCGAGGGGCCGTGAGCGCGTGCAGCGTGCCGTCGCCACGGCCGCGCTGGAGCAGGCCCAGCAGCGTACCGCTGGGCGCTATGACCGGATCGAACATGGGAAACAGCCTCACATCAAGCGTCGACGCAACCGGGAAACACGCATTACCTGGCCGCGTGACACAACGTCGGAGCGCCCGCCGTCTCTTGCTTGCTGTAGACCATTTCTCTCTGCCTCTCGTCGGTGGCCCATGCGGACCGCATCACGGCCCGCGCGGTGCGGCAACACCTGCCCAGCCATCGCGTCCGTGAATCACGTCGTCATGATGACCCGCGCGGTGTGCTGCCGCGACCGTATTTCCGGCGGCCCTGTACCGCCTCCCCCGTTGTTCGTGTCTTAGCTGGTCAGAACACTTGGTTCAGTGTGCGCCGAACAGTTCGAGCAGCTCCGCCTTGCCGAACATGCGGGCCGTGTCGACGGCCGAGGGCGTGCCCGCGGAAGGGTCGGCTCCGCCTTCCAGCAGGGCCTTGATGACGTCCGTCTCGCCCTTGAAGACGGCACCGGCGAGCGGAGTCTGGCCCCGGTCGTTGATCTGGTCCGCCGCCGCGCCGCGGGCGAGCAGCGCGCGCACCGCGTCGGCGTGACCGTGGTAGGCGGCGAGCATCACCAGGGAGTCGCCGCGGTCGTTGGTGAGGTTGGCCGGAACGCCGGCGTCGACGTACGCCACGAGCGCCTCGGTCTGCCCCTGCCGGGCCAGATCGAAGATCTTGGTCGCCAGCTCCACGACCTCGGGGTCGGGGGCTTCACTCATCGGCCGGACCGCCTCTCCTTGCGCGTTCGGGAACTGCTTCGTGGACTGAGCGAGCGTACGGCAGCGAACGGAACGCAGCCGTACGAGTGAATCGCCAGGGTACTGGCTCGCACGGCACATGACCCGATGTGCCCGAGGTAAAGATCAGCAACGGGTCTCTTCGTGGGCCAAAGACCTGGTCGACCGGGGGCTGGCCGGCTCCGCCAACTAGGCGAAATTCGCCGCTTTTCACCCAGTTGCACCTTTAATCGTATGGATACATCCTGTGATCCTGGAAGAACTCATGGTGACTGTCCCCTCTCGACACCAGGAGACCCGAAATGATCCTCTCCCTGTCAGGCGTGCTGCTGCTCGGCGTCATCGTCTTCCTCTTCTTCCGGAAGGACGGGCTGAAGGGCTCGCACGCATGCACCTCGGCTCTGTTCGGCTTCTACCTCGCCAGCACGGGCATCGCCCCGAGCATCAAGGCAGGCGGCGAGAGCCTGGCCAGCCTCCTCGGCGGCATCAAGTTCTGACGCCGTCCGTCCCGCCCGCACGCACGATCAGGAGACAGCAGTGGCCCGGCGCCCTCTCCCCCGCATTCTGAGCAAGGACAGCGCCCAGATCGCCCGGATGCAGATCGCCCGGAGCAGGGAGCTGGCCCGGACGGCGGCGGACAGCGCCACCGACATCCTCCATCCGCTGATCACCGTGTCGCGCGGGCTGCGTCTGCTGGCCTCGGCCGGCCGGCGCAGGTGGGCGGACACGCCCAAGGACAAGCGAGGGCCGCTGCTGTTCCTGGCGGCTTCCATGGTCCTGGTCGTGGCCCTGGTGCCGTACGGGCCGCTGCTCGCCGTCATCACCGTGATGGCGGCAGCGGCCTGGCAGGGCCGCGACCGCACCCCGTCGGCCCCCGAGGGGCCCGACGAGTCCCAGGCGGAGCGGCTCCAGGCGCTGTACGAGGCCCTGGTGCCGTACTTCTCCGGCGCCGAGGACCCGGCGCCGCTGTACGCGCACGGCGGGGAGTGGGAGAAGGGCATCGTCGCGCACGAGTTCGACGACGCCGGGCGCATCGGCCACCTGGTGATCCGCTACCCCGCGTACTTCCCGGACGGCGAGGCCGCGGCCCGCGCGCGGATCGAGCAGCTGCTCACCGCCAAGGCCGGGCGCAGCCGCGAGTACCACTTCGCGTGGGACGAGGCGGGCAACCAGCTCACGGTCACCGTCCTCGCCCCGCTGCCCGCCGACGTCCCCGCCCAGCGCTTCGTCACCGCACCGGGCGAGACCGTCCTCGGCTACACCGACCCCAGCGAGGTCCAGCGCACGCTCCCCCTCTCCTACGGGGAGGAACAGATCGACGTCCCACCGGTCGTCTGGCGCACGGGCATCCGCTCCACCGAGCCGCACCTGCTGGTCATGGGCCATCCCGGCAGCGGTGCGTCCACCCTGCTGCGCTCCATCGCCCTGCAGGCCCTGCAGTACGGTGACGTGCTGGTCGTCGACGGCGGCGGCACCGGCGAGTACGCCTGCCTGACCGGCCGGGAGGGCGTGCTGGCCGTCGAGTGCGCCCTCGTCGGGGCGCTGGCCAGCCTGGAGTGGGCCGCGCAGGAGACCGAGCGGCGGCTCATCGCGATCAACCTGGCCCGGCAGGCGGGCGACCCACCGCCCGCGGACACCCGGCGCCCGCTGTGGCTGCTGGTGGACCGGCCCGGCGTCTTCGCGCACCTCGCGGCGGCGGACGGCCGCAAGGACCCGCAGGCCCTGCTCCAGGTGCCGCTGCGGCACGGGCGCGCGGCCAACGTGACCGTGGTCGTGGCCGAGCAGTTCGACGGCGTGGAGGCGCTCAGCGACCCGGTACGGCAGCACACGCGCGCGCGGGTGGTGCTGGGGGCCGCGGCGCCGCAGCAGGTGGAGGCGGTCCTCGGGGTAGCGCCGCACACGACGCCACCGGCGCACGTGCCGCCCGGACGCGGGTACGCGCGGCTGGGCTCCGGTCCGGTGCACCGGTTGCAGGTGCCCCGTACGCCCGATCCCTACGACGACGCGACGAGCGACGCCGACCGGCAGGCGGTGCTGGAGTTGCTGCCGCCCCGGACCACCGCGGTGGCGCCCGAGCCGACGGAGGTTTCCGAGCCGACGGAGGTGGTGCAGTCGACGGGTCTGTCCGTGCCGGCGGACCTCACCAAGGCGCAGTCGGCCGCCGGGAAGGCTACGGTGCCGGCGGAGGCCGTGGCGGCGGCCGAGGGGTAGCGTGGGCGGCCGAGGGGCGGCGGGAGCCGGGTGCCGCCGCGGCGGCAGACCGGCACATCCCCCGCCGCGGGGCCGTCGCAGCTCGCCGCGCCGTCCCCCGCGCCCCCGGGAAGTCGCCCAGCCCTCCCCCGCCGTCGGCCGTCGCGCCTCGCCGCGCCGTTCCCCGCGCCCGGGGAGTCAGCCCCGGCCCCCGACTCACCGGGGCCGGGCGCCGGGGTCGGTCTGCCGGCTCGTCGCTAGGCCACGAACGTCCGGGGGGACTCTCCCCCGCCCGTCGCCCCCGATTCGACCAGGCGGGCCGCGGCGGCGAGGCGGGCCGCCGCCTCGTCGGCCACCGCGCCTCCGACGGTGAACGGGATCCGCACGTAGCCCTCGAACGCTCCGTCGACGCCGAAGCGGGGGCCGGACGGCACCCGGACGCCGACCCGTTCGCCCGCTTCGGCGAGGCGGGAGCCGGAGAGACCGCCGGCGCGGACCCAGAGGGTCAGACCGCCCCGGGGGACCTCGAACTCCCAGCCGGGCAGCTCCCGGCGCAGGGCGGTCACCACGGCCTCGCGGTTCTCCCGGGCCTGCGCACGGCGCAGCTCGACCGCCTCGGCCCAGCCTCCGGTGCTGAACAGCCAGTTCACGGCCAGTTGCTCCAGCACCGGCGTGCCCAGGTCGGCGTACGCCCGCGCGGCGACGAGGCTGCGGATGACGTCCGGGGCGGCACGCACCCAGCCGATGCGCATCCCCGCCCAGAACGCCTTGCTGGCCGACCCGACCGTGATCACCGTGGAGCCCGCCGGGTCGAAGCCGCACACCGGGCGGGGCATGCCGCCGTCCCGGAAGTCGTCGTCGAGCCAGAGTTCGGACATCGTCTCGTCGGCGACCAGGACCGTGCCGGCCGAGCGGGCCGCGTCCACCAGCCGGCGCCGCTGGTCCTCGTCGGCGAGCGCCCCCGTGGGGTTGTGGAAGTCGGCGACCACATAGGCGATGCGCGGCGCGGCCTCCCGCAGGATCTGGCGCCAGCGGTCCATGTCCCAGCCCGCCAGCCCCGCGGCCATCGCGACCGGCACCAGCCGGGCGCCGGCCTCGCGCATGAGCTGGAGGATGTTGGCGTAGGACGGTGACTCCACGGCGATCCGCTCACCACGGCCCGCGAAGAGGTGGCAGATCGCGTCGATGGCACCCATCGCGCCCGTCGTCACCATGATCTGCTCCGGCATGGTGGGGATCCCGCGCGCGGTGTAGCGCTCGGCGATCATCGAGCGCAGGGCGGGCAGCCCGGCCGGGTAGTCGCCGTGCGTGTGGGCGTACGGCGGCAGCTCCTCCAGAGCGCCCTGCACGGCCCGCGTCAGCCACGGCTCGGGCGCCGGGAGCGAGGCGCAGCCCAGGTCGATCACCGAGCCGAGGGCCTCCGGGGGCAGCGGTTCCAGGCCGCGGGCCGGGATCGGGTTGCCGGCCGGCACGGCGGTCCAGCTGCCCGCTCCGCGCCGGGACTCCAGGAACCCCTCGCCGCGCAGCGCCTCGTAGGCCGCCGCGACGGTGGTACGGCTGACGGAGAGGGCCAGGGCCAGTTCGCGTTCCGCGGGCAGCCGCGCGGCCACCGGGACCCGGCCCTCGAGCACGAGCAGCCGGACGCCGTCGGCGAGCGCACGGTAGGCGGGAGGACGGCGCGTGCCGGGGCCGGCCGGGCGGTCCTGCTGGGAAGTGAGGAGCCGGGCGAGCTGCGCGGCCCCCATTGCCGAGGTCCACTGCGCCATGACGATCAGTCCACCTTCCCCGAATTGGCCATGGATGGCGAATGTTTCCAAGCCACAGAGTGTCATGCGTCAGGCCACCGTCACCACCCCGGGGGGTATCCCGTGTCCACTCCCAGAACGTCCGCCTCCGACCGCCGTCTCGGACGACGGCTGGTCCAGCTGTACGCGGGGCTCGCCCTGTACGGCGCGAGTTCCGCGCTGCTCGTGGCGGCGGGTCTGGGGCTGGAGCCGTGGAACGTGCTGCACCAGGGGCTCGCGGAGCTGACCGGGCTGAGCATCGGCGTGGTGTCGATCGTGGTGGGTGCGGCGGTGCTGCTGCTCTGGGTCCCCCTGCGCCAGCGGCCCGGACTCGGCACCGTCTCCAACGTCTTCGTGGTCGGCCTCGCCATGGACGGCACGCTGGCGCTCCTGCCGGACGCGCGCTCCCTCGCCGTGCGCGTCCCGCTCCTGCTGGCGGGCATCGTGCTCAACGGCATGGCGACCGGCCTGTACATAACGGCGCGCTTCGGGCCGGGCCCGCGCGACGGTCTGATGACGGGCCTGCACCGGCGCACGGGCCGCTCCGTCCGGCTGATGCGGACGGGGGTCGAGGTGGCGGTGGTGGCCACCGGGTTCGCCCTGGGCGGCACCATCGGCGTGGGCACGGTGCTGTACGCCGTGTCCATCGGCCCGCTGGCCCAGGCGTTCCTGGGGATGTTCGCCGCGCCGTCGGCACCGGCGGGCGGCACGGTCGTTGCCGGCGCGACACCCGAGCGGGTCATACTGCGTCCGTGACCCTCACGACACCGCCTCCGCGCCACCCGTACCTGGACCACCCCGGGCCGATCGCGTTCGCCCACCGGGGCGGGGCGGCCGACGGCCTGGAGAACACCGTGGCGCAGTTCCGGCGCGCGGTGGAGATGGGCTACCGGTACATCGAGACGGACGTGCACGCCTCCGCCGACGGCCGGCTGGTGGCCTTCCACGACGCGACGCTGGACCGGGTCACCGACGGCGCGGGCCGGATCGCCGACCTGCCGTGGGCGCGGATACGGCAGGCACGGGTGGGCGGCCGGGAACCGGTGCCGCTGTTCGAGGAGTTGCTGGAGACCTTCCCCGAGGTGCGCTGGAACGTCGACATCAAGGCGGAGCCGGCGCTGCGGCCGCTGCTCGCCCTGATCGAGCGCACGGGTGCCTGGGACCGGGTCTGCGTGGGCTCCTTCTCCGAGGCCCGGGTGCTGCGCGCCCAGCGGCTGGCCGGACCCAGGCTCGCCACCTCGTTCGGCACGCGCGGGGTGCTGAGCCTGCGGCTGCGCTCCTGGGGGCTGCCGGCCGCGGTGCGCCGGTCGGCCGTGGCCGCGCAGGTGCCCGAAGCCCAGTCGGGCGTACCGGTGGTCGACCACCGCTTCGTCCGCGCCGCCCACGCGCGCGGGCTGCAGGTACATGTGTGGACCATCAACGAACCGGAGCGGATGCACCGGCTCCTGGACCTCGGCGTCGATGGCATCATGACCGACCACATCGACATGTTGCGCAAGGTCATGGAGGAGCGCGGCGCCTGGGTCTGACCGCCCGGCCGCCGCTTCCCCGCGCCTTCGCAGTGGAGCGGGGAAGCGAGGGCACGGGTGGGCACCGACACCGTGCGGGCGGCGGCGGACGACGAGACCGCCGCACTCAGGCGCGAGCAGCGCGGCTGGTACGTCTACGACTGGGCGTGCTCGGTCTACTCGACGAGCGTCCTCACCGTGTTCCTCGGCCCGTACCTCACCTCGGTCGCGGAGCGGGCCGCGGACGGTGACGGCTGGGTGCACCCGCTGGGCGTCCCGGTGCGCGCGGGCTCCTTCTTCGCCTACTCGGTCTCCCTGTCGGTGATCGTGGCGGTCGTCCTGATGCCGCTGGCGGGCAGCGTGGCCGACCGCTCGGGCCGCAAGAAGCCACTGCTCGCGGCGGCGGCGTACACCGGTGCGGCGGCCACCACGGGGATGTTCTTCCTCGACGGCGACCGGTATCTGCTCGGCGGGGCCTTGCTGATCGTGGCCAACGCGGCGCAGTCCGTCGCGATGATGCTCTACAACTCCTACCTGCCGCAGATCGCCCCGCCGCAGGAGCGCGACGCGGTGTCCTCCCGTGGCTGGGCCTTCGGCTACGCGGCGGGCTCCCTGGTCCTCGTGGCCGACCTGGTCCTGTACTCCGCGCACGGCTCCTTCGGCCTCTCCGAGTCCGCCGCGGTCCGTGTCTGCCTGGCCTCGGCCGGCCTGTGGTGGGGCGCCTTCACGCTGGTCCCGCTGAGCAGGCTGCGCGACCGCGGCGCGCGTGTGCCGCACGCCGCCGCCCCGGGGCCGCGCGGGCTCGCGGCGACGTTCCGGGACATGCGCCGGCATCCGCTGACGCTGGCGTTCCTGCTGGCGTACCTCGTGTACAACGACGGCATCCAGACGGTGATCTCCCAGGCGTCGGTCTACGGTTCCGAAGCACTGGGGCTCGGGCAGTCGACGCTCATCGTGGCCGTGCTGCTGGTGCAGGTGCTGGCCGTGGCGGGGGCCTTGGCCATGGGGCGGCTGGCCCGGGTGTACGGCGCCCGGCGCACGATCCTCGGCTCGCTGGTGGCGTGGACGGTCACGCTGGCGGCGGGGTATTTCCTGCCGGCCGGCGCACCGGTGTTCTTCTTCGTGCTGGCCGCGGGGATCGGCCTGGTCCTCGGCGGCAGCCAGGCGCTGTCCCGGTCCCTGTTCTCCCATCTGGTGCCGCCGGGCAAGGAGGCCGAGTACTTCGCGGCGTACGAGCTGAGCGACCGCGGGATGAGCTGGCTCGGCCCGCTCCTGTTCGGTCTGACCTACCAGCTCACCGGGAGCTACCGTTCCGCGATCGTTTCGCTGGTGGCCTTCTTCGTGCTGGGTTTCGTCCTGCTGGCGCGGGTACCGGTGCGGCGGGCGATCGGCGAGGCGGGGAACCCCGTTCCGGAAAAGATCTAGCGTCGATTTAGCACTGGACGTGAAAGGGCGGTAGTGTACGCGTTTGGCCTGCCAGGCGGACCGTTACTGCGCGTCAAAGATGCCGAAACGCTGGGTGACATCTGCTAGCAGATGTGACAAACCGGGCGCCTGTGGGTAGAACAAGGGGCGGCTACGACGGCGACGCTTGACCCGGAACGGGACCCGGAACGGGAATCTTTACCGCCGACCGGACGTTGACCGGATGACGACGACAGCGACACCTGTCCTGTGGGCGACAAGCCCGGGAGGCACGATTCATGAGTGAGCGAGCTCTTCGCGGTACGCGCCTCGTGGTGACCAGCTACGAGACGGACCGCGGCATCGACCTGGCCCCGCGCCAGGCCGTGGAGTACGCATGTGAGAAGGGGCACCGGTTCGAGATGCCCTTCTCGGTCGAGGCGGAGATCCCGCCGGAGTGGGAGTGCAAGGTCTGCGGGGCCCAGGCACTTCTGGTGGACGGCGACGGCCCTGAGGAGAAGAAGGCCAAGCCCGCGCGTACCCATTGGGACATGCTGATGGAACGACGCACCCGTGAGGAGCTCGAAGAGGTCCTCGAGGAGCGTCTGGCGGTACTGCGCTCTGGGGCGATGAACATCGCGGTCCATCCCAGGGACAGCCGCAAGAGCGCCTGAGCGCGCACGACAGCACAAGTAACCGCGGGCGCCGTACGTGAGGACGTACGGCGCCCGCGGTTTGTGCTGCCCCGGGACAGCGGCCCCCGAGGGCGGTGCCGCCGCGCGCCCCGGAGGCCGGACGCCGCCGTGTTGCCCCGTGCCCGCGGGCGGGCCGGGCGCCGCCGGCGCGGGCCCAGCGCGTGAGCGGGGACCTGGTCAGCGGGTGGGAAGGGGCGGCGTCGGGATCAGCGCGTGAGCGGGGTCCTGATCGGCGGGTGGGAAGGGGCCTCGGGATCAGCGCGTGAGCGGGGGCCGGTACTCCCCCGGTTCGGGACGGTCCTCGCGGATGACCTCGCCCTGCACCACCTTGCCGTCGGGCTGGTGCATGCGGACCTGCTGGAACACGTTCCCCAGGCTGCCCGGGGCGGCCTTCCTCAGCCGCTTCTCCAGGGCGTTCTCGGTGAACCGGCTCACCGCCTTCTGGACCGGCGGGAGCAGCAGGAGCAGACCGGCCGCGTCCGAGACGAGGCCGGGGATCATCAGCAGCAGACCGCCGAGCATCACCAGGCCGTTGCCACCGCCGCGTGCCGGTGAGCCGCCCTGCCGGAGTGCCTCGTTCAGGTTCTGGAAGGCGCGGCGGCCGGCCCGCTTGATCACCACGGAGCCGGCCACAAGGCCCGCGACGAGCAGCAGGAGCACGGCCGGTCCACCGGCCGCCCCGGCCACCAGGGTGAGCAGCCAGATCTCCAGCACCAGCCACAGGGCGAGCCCCAGCGGCAGATACCTGCGCAGCCGGGAACTCCGGCGGCGGGCGGTGTACGGGGAGGTCGGAGCGCCAGTCGTCATGTTCCCAGTGTGCCTGGGCGCGGCTCAGCGCGGGATAAGGGTGCGGGCGGCCGGGGCCGCCCGCCCTGGACTAGGCGTGCTTGTCCTTGCCGGTGAACTTGCCGATGCGGTCCCCGACGCCCCAGGCGGTGACCCGCCACAGCGCCTCGACGACGATGTCCCGGCTCATCTTGGAGTCGCCCAGTTCGCGCTCGACGAAGGTGATGGGGACCTCGACGACGTGGTAACCGGCCTTGACCGCCCGGCGGGCCAGGTCGACCTGGAAGCAGTAGCCCTGCGAGGCGACCTCGCCGAGGCCGAGGCCCTCCAGGGTCTCGCGGCGGAAGGCGCGGAAGCCGCCCGTCACGTCCTTGATCGGCACGTCGAGCATGAGGCGCGAGTAGGTGGAACCGCCGCGCGAGAGGATCTCCCGGGACTTGGGCCAGTTGACCACCCGGCCGCCGGGCACCCAGCGGGAGCCGAGCACCAGGTCGGCGCCCTTGAGGGCGGTGAGCAGCCGGGGCAGTTCCTCGGGCTGGTGGGAGCCGTCGGCGTCCATCTCGACGAGGACGCCGTAGTCGTGCTCCAGGCCCCAGCGGAAGCCCGCCAGATAGGCGGCCCCGAGGCCCTCCTTGCCCTTGCGGTGCAACACCTGGACGTGGTCGTCCCCGGCGGCCAGTTCGTCGGCGAGCTTGCCGGTGCCGTCAGGGCTGTTGTCGTCCGCGATCAGTACGTGGGCTTCGGGGACGGCCTTGCGCACCCGGCCGACGATGGTCTTGATGTTCTCCGCCTCGTTGTAGGTCGGAATGATCACCAAGGCCGTGCCGAGCGGGCCGAACTGCCTCCCGTGGGCCTTGGCCGCGAGGGTCCCGTCGCCGTCGTTCACTGCTGCCCCTTCATGTCGTACACAGGGGTCCACCTTAGTGGCCGCGGCCTGGGAAGACGCGACATCGCGCACGTCCGGTGGTGTCGATTCCCGAAGAACGGGGTAAGACTTTGGTTTTCGGCCCGCTCCGGCCGCGCTCCGGCGCCGCCGCGCACCACGACGGATGGGGGCCCGGCGCCCTTCGGGCCGACCTGGGACCCGCTGGCTGCGGATCGACCGAAAGCCGTTGTCTACTGAGCGCCCGGGCCCCACCCGGGTCACACCTGGCCGACCAAGCTGGAACGTTCCCTCGTCGGCGCGGGCGCTGAGCCTGGCTCCCAGTGACGGTGCCCCGGTGCGGCACACCGTCCCTGACCCAGCGGCGCTGCGACGAGCCGTCTGAACGCTCCCCGGTCGGGCGTCCGGTGGTGGACTCGGACGAACCTACCGGCCTCCGGCCGCCGACTGTCAACAGCTTCCTGAGCTGGCAAGTCAGCGTCGGCGACGGGGCACGCGCGGAGGATGCGCAGGTCGGGCGGCGGGGCCGCGGCGGCGGCGGGCCGCCGCGACGCCCCGGGAGATCACTCGCCCGGCCGTACGAACACCGTCCGTCCGCCCACCACCGTCCGCAGGCAGACCGGCAGGTCACGGCCCGGGGAGAGATCGGGCAGGCCGGGGGTGCCCGACCGCGGGTCGGTGGACCAGCGCGCCACCCGGTCGTCGGGAGCCTGCACGACCAGCTCGTCCGTGCGCCAGACGGCGTAGTCGGCGGGCGCCCCGGGGACCAGGGCACCCGCGTCGTCCCGGCCGACGGCCCGCCAGCCGCCGCGGGTGTGCGCCGTGAAGGCCGCGCGGACCGAGATCCGGTGCTCGGGCGTGCGGTGGAAGGCGGCGGCCCGGACGGTGCCCCACGGGTCGAGCGGGGTGACCGGGCTGTCGGAGCCGAACGCGAGCGGTACGCCGGCGCGCAGCAGCGCGGCGAACGGGTTGAGGGTGCGGGCGCGGCCGGTGCCCAGACGCCGGGCGTACATGCCGTCCGCACCGCCCCACAGCGCGTCGAAGGCGGGCTGGACGGAGGCGATCAGGCCCAGCTCGGCGAAGCCGGCGACGGTTTCGGGGGTGAGCATCTCGGCGTGCTCGACGCGGTGCCGGGCGGCGCGGATCCGGGCGAGGCCGGCCTTGTCGGCGGCGGTGCGCACGCCCTCGACCACGGCGGCCACGGCCGCGTCGCCGATGGCGTGGAAGCCGGCCTGCAGGCCCGCCTCGGTGCACGCCAGCACATGGGCGGCGACGGCGTCGGCGTCCAGGTAGGCGGTGCCGGCGTGGCCGGCGTCGGCGTACGGCTCGTGCAGGCAGGCGGTGTGCGAACCGAGGGCTCCGTCGGCGAAGAGGTCGCCCGCGGCACCGGCCGCGCCCAGCTCACGGGCCTTCGCCACCCCTGCGTCACCCTGTTCGGCCCAGTAGCCGACCACGCGGGGCCCCGGCGTCCGGGCGGCCAGCCGGAGCAGGGCGGTGAAGTCGTCCTCGGAGGAGATCTGCGGGCCGCCGCACTCGTGCAGGGTGCCGATGCCCAGGGAGGCGGCGTGCGTCAGGGCGGTGCGCTGGGCCTCGGCGCGCTGGGCGGCGGTGATGGCGGCGAGGGCGGCCTCGCGGACGACGTGGTGGTCGTCCCGGGTGAGCGGGGCGTCCTCGCGTGTGACGCCGCCGGGGATCAGGTCCAGCAGCGCGGTGGTGACGACCGCCGAGTGCACGTCGATGCGGGAGAGGTACAGCGGGCGTCCGCCGGTGGCCGCGTCCAGCTCCGCGCGGGTCGGCGGCCGGCCGCCGGGCCAGCGGGCGGCGTCCCAGCCGTGGCCGAGCAGCACCCGGTCGTCGGGGCGGGCGGTGGCGAACTCGCGGATCCGCGCGAGGGCCGCCTCCAGGGAGGGGGCGCCGGACAGGTCCAGGCCGGTCAGGGCGAGGCCCGTGGCGGTGGTGTGCACATGGGCGTCGGTGAAGGCCGGGGTGACCAGGGCGCCGTCGAGGTCGACCACCTCGTCCACGCCGTCGGCGAAGGCGTCGGCGGCGCCCTCGGAGCCGACCCAGGCGACCTGGCCGCGCTCCACCACCATCGCGGTGGCGAAGGGGTCGGCGGGGCTGTGCACCTCCCCGCGGCGCAGCAGGACGGTCTGGGGCTCGGCGGACTGCTCACTCATGAGCACAGTCTCTCGCGTGCGCGGCCCGCGCCGGGCACCGGGGCGGGCCGGGTCAGATCTTCGGGGGGCGCGCCTCGTACGGGGTGGAGAGCACCACGGTGGTGCGGGTGGAGACGCCGGCCAGCGAGCGCAGCCGGGCCAGCAGCTCCTCCAGTTCGTGCGGGGTGGCCACGCGCACCTTGAGGATGTAGTTCTCGTCGCCGGCCACGCTGTGGCACGCCTCGATCTCGGGCACGCCGGCGAGGCGGTCCGCGATGTCGTCGGGGGCGCTGGGGTCGAACGGCTTGACCGAGATGAAAGCGGTCAGCGGCAGCCCGACGGCCTCGGGGTCGACCACCGCGGCGTAGCCGCGGATGACGCCACGCTGTTCCAGCCGTCGCACCCGCTGGTGCACGGCCGACGTGGACAGGCCCGTGGCCTTGCCCAGGTCTGTGTAGCTCATCCGCCCGTCCTTGACGAGCAGCTGCACGATCTGACGGTCCAGCTCCTCCATTCGGCAAAACCTACAGTGCGGCTGATCTCCTCGGATAGCCGAGAGGCGCAGGTCATTGCCCGTTCGGCAGAAAACGACACCGGGAGGGGCGACCGTACCGCACATGTGACGAACACCACACGTCTTCGGCGCGCTCCGTGATGTGTTCGTGATTACCGCCGAGACCGGACGGGAAGTGCTTGCTGTGGTCGAGGCCGCAGTGCCTTTTTCGGCCCAGCCTTAGGGGGAGAAACCCATGCAGAGCACCCGTCGCCCTGGTCGATCCGCGTCCGCACGGCAGCAGTCCGTCGCCGAGCCCGAGCCGGAGGGCGTCGAACCCGACGCCTTCGACGACGAGCCGGACGCCTACGACACCTTCGAGATGTACCGGGTGATCTGCCCGGACTGCGCGCAGCCGATCGCGCTGCTGGCGGACGAGGAGTTCCTGCCGGAGCACGCGCTGTGCGCCTCGCCGTGGAACCCGTTCGGGCTCACGGTGTGCGCGGGCACGGGCCGCTCGGCGGCCGACGCCCACCCGGCGGACGAGTCCGTGGAGCCGCAGGAGCAGGACACGGCCCTGCTGCTGACGCTCCCCCAGGGGCTGGACTGGCGCACGCAGCCGTTCTCGCACGTCGGCGGCCCGGCCTCGCGCCCGATGCGCGTGCCGGTGATGCGGGACCAGGCCGCCTGAGCCGCCTTCACCCCTGCCAGTAGGTGCCCTGCACCATGGCGCGCAGGCTGCCGTGGTGCAGGATCAGCGTGTCCGGGTCCGCGGGGACGGCGACCTCCCCGAAGTACGCCTGGCGGTAGGCGATGCGCAGCATGACGATCGCGTGCCGCAGGGCGGCGTACAGGGTGTGGAAGTCCATGTCCCGGGGGGTGTGGCCGGTCAGGCGCGCGTAGCGGGCCTCGACCCGGTCGCGGCGCAGGAAGCCGGGCAGCCCGCGCTGCCCGGAGCCGGCCGTCAGGTCGTGGAAGAACCGGTGCAGGTAGATCGTCCAGGCGAGGTCCACTTCGCGCGGGGCGAGTGCCGCCATCTCCCAGTCCAGGACGGCGGCGGGTTCGAAGCCGTCGTAGACGACGTTCCCGATACGCGCGTCCCCCCAGGTGAGCACGGGCTCGCCGGGGTCCTGCGGCCACAGCCGCTCCAGCCGGTCGAACGCGGCCTCGATGAGGGGTGAGCGGGCGAGACCGTCGACCACCCAGGCGTAGTAGGCGCGTTGGGCCGTCACGTGCCGGCGCAGTGCGTCGCCCTGGCCGGGCAGGGCGAGGAACCCGGCCTCGGACAGCGGGACCTGGTCGTGCAGCCGGGCCAGCAGCTCGACCGTGGCCGCCTCCAGGTGCGCGCGCTCGGCGTCGCTCGCCGCGTGCAGCCAACTGCCGTCGTAGGTGTACGGCATGACGTCCGGCGGCACCCGGCCCGCGACCCGTTCCATGACGAAGAACGGCGCCCCGAGCGGGCCCGGGTCCTCCTCCAGCCACAGCACGCGGGGCACGGGCACGTCCGTCCGCTCGCCGACGAGCTTCATGGTGCGGTACTGGCGGGCCATGTCGTACTCCGGGAAGACGGTGTACGCCGCGGGGTCCGCCGCCAGCCGCAACGCGCAGGAGCGGACCGGTGGTTCGGGGTGGTCGATGTCGAACAGCAGGGTCTCGCTGGACATGCCGTTGGAGGCGGGGACGGTGACGCCGGCCGCCCTGGCACCGGGCAGCCGGGTGGCGAGCCAGGCGGTCAGGCGCCGGGTCAGCTCCCCGGGGTCCCGGGTGCTGGTGCGGGGACGCGGTGCCGTGGTCATCTCGTCCTCCCTCAGGGCGCGACGGAGTCGAAGCCGGTGAAGCCGCTGGGGTCGTGCCGGCCGAACGAGCCGTGCTCGAAGATGCCGTACCCGGTCTGTCCGCCGAGCCGGAAGCGGGCGGAGTGGTCGGTGACGCCGTAGCCGGCCAGTGGATGGGGCAGCGTCAGGTCGTAGCTGCGGCGGTCGGTCCATCCGGGGCCCCGCCAGGTGCCGTGCTGCCAGTCGTCCGCCGGCGGGTAGCCCGCGCCGAGGGCGAGCGGCGAGGAGGTCAGGATCTCGACGTCCAGCGTCCGCGGCGCCCGTGCGTCGCCGAGGTGGATGACCGCCCGTTCCGGGTGGCGGGTGCCGCTGCGGTAGGCGATCTCCGCCTGCGGCCAGCCCAGTTGGCGGTCCCGGTGGCCGGGGCGGACGAGGGTGGCGTCGTTCAGGGAGCGGTGGCCGTCGGCGTCCTCCTGGGTGATGACCATGAGGAAGCCGTCGTCGAAGCGGACCGGGCTCCAGATCCAGTGGAAGCCCTCGGTGGGATGGTCGGCGGCGAGCCGGCCTCCGTCCTCGCCGGGTACCGGCCGTACGCCCCAGCTGCGGTCGCGGGTGCCGGTCCAGTCCTCGGCGGTGACCTGGAACTCCGCTCCCGGGGCGTGGATGACGCCCTCCGCGGTGCCGGCCTGGACGAAGCGGCGTCCCTCCAGGGTGAGCCGGTCGCCCCGGCGCTGGAGGTGGTGCGGCTCCCAGAGGGCGGGGAAGGCGGCGGTCCAGGTGAGGTCGTAGGAGAGCCGCTCGTCCTCGCAGATCAGGCGCAGTTCGGCGAGCGGCCGTGTGACCTCGATGCGCAGGGGGCCGACGGCGAGCCGCATCCGGTCCTCGCCGAGGGCGTCCGAGGCGCGCACGGCGTGCAGGGTGTCCCCGGCGCGGAGGGTGGCGTAGGCGTCGATGACACCGAGGTTGGGATAGACGCCGAGGCCGCAGATGAGCAGGGCGCGGCCGGTGTGGTCGAGGATGTGGAAGATGCAGCGGTCGTAGGCGTTCCGGTCGCCGGTCGCCACGTGCTTCATGGAGAGCGGCACCTGGTGCACGGGGTACTCGTCGAGCGGTACGGGACGGTCGTCGGCCACGGTCACCCCCTGGTCGATGGTCAGCTGACGGTACGTCAGCCGACCTGGGGAGGCCAGAGAGCGGACCGGACGGGTATGGACTGACGCGCGAATCCCCCGGAGGGTGACCTGTCCGGTCGTCGCCGCGTTGCCCGGGTATGACCCCCACGTACCCGGCGACCGGGCGTCAGCGCCGTATCTTCGTCCCCCGCCCGGCAGAATCGGTTCCGCCGCCCGCGCCGCAGGACCCGCCCATCTACCGCGACCTCCTGCGGACCTGGGCCGACCGGGGCCGGACGCTGCCGGGCCGCCACGACCCCGAGTGGGTCAGGCTGGCGGCCCCGACGGTCCTGACGGGCCAGTTCAGCGACCTTCTGGGCCCGCCACGTGACGGGCGATGACCATCCGCTGGATCTGGTTGGTGCCCTCGACGATCTGCAGCACCTTGGCCTCGCGCATGTAGCGCTCGGCCGGGAAGTCGGCGGTGTAGCCGTAGCCGCCCAGTATCTGCACCGCGTCCGTGGTGACCTTCATGGCCGTGTCGGTGCAGTGCAGCTTGGCCATGGCCGCCTGCTTGGCGAACGGCCTGCCGGCGTCCCGCAGCCGTGCCGCGGCCAGGTACATCGCGCGGCCCGCCTCGATCTGCGTGGCCATGTCGGCGATCATGAAGCGCAGGCCCTGGAAGTCGGCGACGGGCCGGCCGAACTGACGGCGCTCGGTGGCGTAGCGCACGGCCTCGTCGAGGGCTGCCTGGGCGAGGCCGACCGCACAGGCGGCGATGCCCAGCCGGCCGGAGTCGAGCGCCGACAGGGCGATGGAGAACCCCTGGCCCTCCTCGCCGATGCGCCGGTCGTCGGGGACGCGCACGCCGTCGAAGTGGACCTGGGCGGTGGGTGACCCCTTCATGCCCATCTTCTTCTCGGGGGCCGCACCGCTGACGCCGGGCGCGTCGCCGGGCACGAGGAAGGCGGTGATCCCGCGCGGGCCGTCCTCACCGGTCCGGGCCATCACGGTGTAGAAGTCGGCGATGCCGCCGTGCGTGATCCATGCCTTGGTGCCGTCGATCACCCAGTCGCCGCCCTCCCGGACGGCCTTGGTGCGCAGGGAGGCCGCGTCGGAGCCGGAGGACGGCTCGGACAGGCAGTACGCCCCCAGCAGGCCGCCGCCGAGCATCGCGGGCAGGTGCTCGACCTGCTGCTGCTTGGCGCCGTAGGTGGCGAGCGCGTAGGACGCGAGGGTGTGGACGCTGACGCCCAGGCCGACGGTGAGCCGGGCCGCGGCCAGCTCCTCCAGGACCTGGAGGTAGACCTCGTAGGGCTGCTCCCCGCCGCCGTACTCGGCGGCGTACGGCAGGCCCAGCAGGCCGGACTCGGAGAGCAGGGTGAAGACCGCGCGCGGGAAGTGTCCCGCGTCCTCCTCCTGTGCCGCCTTCGGCGCGATCTCGCGCTGGGCGATCTCCCTGACGAGGGCGAGGAGATCCCTCGCCTCTTCCGTGGGCAGTTGACGCTCCACCGGCTGCGGGTCGCGGTCGGACATGGCGTCGGCTCCTCCCTGTTCGGACACCGGCGGCAGCGCCCGTGGTTGGGGGCGTTCCGCCTGATCGTTCCGCTGTGCCGACGGCGTCCGCTCCCGGGTCTCGGAAGCTGCTGACCAGCGGCATGCGCTGTGAGTATGCCCGATCGGCGACCTCCCGTCACCAGTTAACGACCGCTCACTTCAGGAATCCACTCCAGGCGTCCGAGCGGGGTCCGAGATTGGTCCGAACCATTGACCTAGTGGTCTAGTCCTCCTACTGTGCATGACCAACGCTTTACCGCGTTCATGCCAATCGGCGCGCGTTCCCTCTTCCCCCACGAGGAGACACCCGATGCACACTCCCCACCGCTCACTCGTCCGGGCGCTCGTCTCGGCCGCGTGTACCGCCGCCCTGGGCGCCGGCCTGCTGGCCGGCACGGGCACGGCGGCCACCGCCGCACCG
>NZ_WWJT01000426.1 GCF_009865385.1 Streptomyces sp. SID486
GCGTTGAAACCGAACCAGCCGAACCAGAGCAGGCCGGCGCCGAGCATGACCAGCGGGAGGCTGTGCGGGCGCATCGGGTCCCGTTTGAAGCCGACGCGCCTGCCGATGACGAGGATGACACCGAGCGCCGCCGCACCCGCGTTGATGTGGACCGCCGTACCGCCCGCGAAGTCGATCACGCCGAGCTTGTAGGCCCAGCCGTCGGCGCCCCAGACCCAGTGGGCGACCGGGACGTAGACGATCGTGACCCACAGGGCGACGAAGAGCGCCCAGGCGGAGAACTTGACCCGGTCGGCGAGGGCGCCGCTTATCAGGGCCGGTGTGATGATCGCGAACATCAGCTGGAAGACCATGAAGACGTAGACCGGGATGGTGTAGCCGTCCCAGAGTTCCGTCAGTCCGATGTTGCTGAGGCCGATCCAGTCGGCGTTCCAGCCGAGGAGGCCGTTGCCCGTGCCGAAGGCGAGGGAGAAGCCGTAGAGCACCCACAGAACGGTGACGATCCCGAGGCTGATGAAGCTCATCATCAGCATGTTCAGGGTGCTCTTGACGCGGACCATGCCTCCGTAGAAGAAGGCCAGGCCCGGGGTCATGAGCATCACCAGGGCGGAACAGATGAGCATGAAGCCTGTGTTGGCGGACGACAGCTTGGGTGCGTCCGCCGCAAGCATGATGGCTGGTGCCATCGGCGTCTCCTCGTCGGTTGGTGCGGCCCCGTGCGGGCGGTGCCTGAGCGGTCCGGTCGGTGGAGGGGTGGCCGGTTTATGCGCCCTGAGACTGACGCAGCGCGGTTTCGGTGGAAGCCCCTCGTTGTTTCGCCGGGGTGACGAAGGCGCCTGGCGTGTTACGCGTGGATGAAGCGCGGGATACGGGCCCGCGCGATCGTTGTCGTGGCGCAGCCTTCCGCGGGTGGCCGACGCGGGAAGACGGACCGGCCGCGGCGGCCTCTCGATGACCTGGCATGGGGGAGCCGAGTCGGGCAGTTCGGGAGGACCGGCCGCGGCCGGGGCATGTGGTGCGCTGGTGGGTCGGGGGTGGCGGTCAGACCGCCTCGGCGGTCTCCGGCAGGTCGACGGCGAGCTTGTCGGACAGTTCGACGACGGCGGCGAGGTCGCCGTGGTCGCGTACGGCCGTGTCGACCGTCTTTCGGATACGTGTGTTCACCCGCTCGGAACGGACCTTCTTGGCGATGTCCATGGCCTGCGCGGCGTACTCGGTGCTGTGCTCGGGTTCGCGCTGGAGGAGGTGCACGGTGGCCATGCCGATGAGGTTCAGCGCGTACGACCGCTGGTGCTCGGAGTCCTTGGCGAACAGCTCCACGGCCCGCTGCATCAGCGGCTCGGCGAGGGAGGCGTAGGTGGGGCTGCGCCCGGCGACATAGGCGAGGTCGCGGAAGGAGTGGGAGTTCTCGCCGTACAGCTCGGCCTCGGAGAAGAAGCGGATCCAGTCGGGGTCCGGCTCGTCCCACTCGTCGGCGTCGGCGAAGGTGTCCTCGGCCATGCGGACCGCCCGCTTGGTCTTGGCGGGCTGGCCCATGTTGGCGTAGGCGCGGGCCTCCATCGCATACAGCATGGACTGGGTGCGCGGGCTCGCGCAGTCCCGGCTGCCGTACTGGGCGAGGTGGATCAGCTCCAGCGCGTCGTCGGGCCGGCCGAGGTGGATCATCTGGCGGCTCATGCTGGAGAGGATGTACGAGCCGAGCGGTTTGTCGCCGGCTTCCTTGGCCGCGTGCAGCGCGAGCACGAAGTACTTCTGCGCGGTGGGCTGGAGACCGATGTCGTACGACATCCAGCCGGCCAGTTCGGCCAGTTCGGCGGCGACCTGGAACAACTTGCGCGTGGTGGCCTCGGGCTGGGGCTCCTGGAGCAGGTCGGTGACCTCGTGCAGCTGGCCGACGACCGCCTTGCGGCGCAGGCCCCCGCCGCACTGGGCGTCCCACTGCCGGAACATGCGCGTGGTCGACTCCAGCAGGTCGAGCTCGGGCTGGGACAGCCGGCCGGGCCTGCGCGGGTCCAGCGCGGACTGGGGGCCGGCTCCGGCCGGGGTGGCCGGAGTGGGCACGAGCCAGCGCTGCATGGGCTCGATCAGGGAGGGCCCGGCGGACAGGACGAGCGAGGTGCCGAGGAAGCCGCGCCGGGCGAGCATCAGGTCGCTGCGGGAGAACTCACCGAGCAGCGCCACCGTCTGCGGGCCCGTCCAGGGCATGTCGACACCGGAGGCGGCGGGCGACTGGCGGGCCGCGCGCAGGCCGAGGTCCTCGATGGAGACCACGCAGCCGAAACGCTCCGAGAACAGCTCCGAGAGGATGCGCGGGATCGGTTCGCGCGGGTTCTCCCCGTCCAGCCAGCGGCGCACGCGCGAGGTGTCGGTGGAGATGTGGTTGGCACCCAACTGCCGTGCCCGGCGGTTCACCTGGCGGGCCAGCTCGCCCTTGGACCAGCCGCTGCGCACGAACCACGAGCCGAGCAGCTCGTTGGGGCGCTTGTCAGCGTTCGCCCCGCTACCGCCGTTGCCGCCCACTGGAACGCCCCCATTCCTGAGACCACTTGTCACCCTGGTGCGCCAAGCTGGTGCGCCAAGCCCTATCAGAATGCCGGTAAATACGGCTCCGCGTCCGCCGGTTCTCACTCTTCGAACGAGCTGACGACTTGCCTCCGGCATACCCGATCGCGCATGTGCCGGCAGGGCTCGCACACTCACAGTAATGCTACGATCACCCGTCCAGCCACGGGGATCCCTGAAACGCCACCATTCGCCACCCCTTCGAATGAACTCACGTTCAGCTCCGCGCGATTCACTTGACATAGGACGACCGGAAGTCGGCGGAGAGGTGCACCCGGGGGCGCGTGACACCCGGTGTGCCACCGGATGCGCTTCAAGGCGCCGCCTTGACCGTGTGACCCACCGGGAAGGCGGAGCCGTAGCGTTACGTTCCGCTTCCGTCCCGTTCCGCGTCGTAACCACCGGCGCGCCGGACCCGTTGGAGGGGGCATGGGCTTCACGATCGGCGGCATCCGCGAGATCCGTTCCGGCACGCGTCGGCGCGGCCGGTCCGCGGAGTGCACCGCCGTCGCCGAGTTCACCGGGCTGTGGGGATGGGACGTGGTGCCGGGGGCGCGGGCCGCCGGGGGCGCCTGTTCGTGCGGACTGTCCGACTGCCCGGCGCCGGGCGCGCATCCGCTGGACTTCGCCCCCCGGGTGCCGGCCGGGGCCACGCTGGACGAGGCGAGCAGGGCCTGGTCCGAGTTCCCGGGCGCCTCGGTGATGCTGCCGGTCGGCCAGGCGTTCGACGTCATCGAGGTCTCGGAGCGGGCCGGCCGCCGCGCCCTGGTCCGGCTGGAGCGCATGGGCCTCCCCCTCGGCCCGGTCACCGCCACCCCCGACGGCCGCGCCCACTTCTTCGTCGCGCCCGGCGCCGCGGCCGGCCTCTCCCGGCTGCTCTACCGCACCGGCTGGGACGACCCGGCGGCGCTCGACCTGCGCGGCCTCGGCCCCGGCACGCACATCACCGCCCCGCCCTCCGACCGCGGCGGCCTCGGCCCGGTGCGCTGGCTGCGCCCCCCGGCGCTGGACTCGGCGACCCGGCCCCCGGCGGCACGGCTGCTGCTCGGCACGCTGGCGTACGTCGCCCACCGCTCGCGCACGTGATCCGCCGCCGACAGACGAAGCGCCCGTCCCCGACTGCACCTCGGGGGCGGGCGCTTCTCGCCTGGTCCCCGGAACGTTCCGGGGACGGGTGGGACACCTCCGCGTCCGGAGGCGGGGTCAGTCACCGATAAGGGCGTCCACGAACGCCTCGGGCTCGAACGGCGCGAGATCGTCCGCGCCCTCACCGAGCCCGATCAGCTTGACCGGCACGCCCAGCTCGCGCTGGACCGCGACCACGATGCCGCCCTTCGCCGTGCCGTCCAGCTTGGTCAGCACGATGCCGGTGATGTCCACGACCTCCGCGAACACCCGGGCCTGCACCAGCCCGTTCTGGCCGGTGGTGGCGTCCAGGACGAGCAGCACCTCGTCCAGCGGCGCGTGCTTCTCCACCACGCGCTTGACCTTGCCCAGCTCGTCCATGAGACCGGTCTTGGTGTGCAGACGGCCGGCGGTGTCGATGAGGACCACGTCGACCCCCATCTCCTTGCCCTCCTTGACCGCGTCGAAGGCGACGGAGGCGGGGTCGCCGGCCTCCGGCCCGCGCACGGTGTGGGCGCCGACGCGTTCGCCCCAGGTCTGGAGCTGGTCGGCGGCGGCGGCCCGGAAGGTGTCGGCGGCACCGAGGACGACGCTGCGGCCGTCGGCGATCAGGACGCGGGCGAGCTTGCCGGTGGTGGTGGTCTTGCCGGTGCCGTTGACGCCGACGACCATCACGATGCCGGGCTTGCGGCCCTCGGGCTCGGTCTTCACGGCGCGGTCGACGTCGGTGCCGACCAGCTTGAGGAGTTCCTCGCGCAGCAGACCGCGCAGCTCCTCGGGGGTGCGGGTGCCGAGGACCTTGACGCGTTCGCGCAGGCGCTCGACCAGTTCCTGGGTGGGCTGCACACCGACGTCGGCGGTGAGCAGCGTGTCCTCGATCTCCTCCCATGTGTCCTCGTCCAGGTGCTCACGCGAGAGCAGCGTGAGCAGACCCTGTCCGAGGGCGTTCTGCGAGCGGGACAGGCGGGCGCGCAGGCGGACCAGGCGGCCCGCGGTGGGCTCCGGGATCTCGAGTTCGGGAACCTCGAGAGGGGCGGCGGGGGGCTCTTCGACGACGACCGGTGCGGGGCCGCCGGGCAGGTCCACCTCCTCGATCGTCCGGCGCGGTTCGTCGCGCGGCGTCTCGGCTTCGTCGCCGACGTGCGGCTCGGCCGGGGGCGCGGTGATGTCGGGCGTCTTCGGGGGCGGCGGGGGCAGCGGCTTCTTGCGCCGGCTGCCCACGATCAGCCCGCCGAGCGCACCGAGCACGACCACGGCGATGACTACAGCAAGGATGACGGTTTCCATAACCCGACCAGTATCGGCCATGGGGTCCGCCGGAGGGCCGTTTGTGACTTCCTCCGAGAGACAAAGGCCACGTAGCAGCAGGACTGGGAGCAAAGTACGATGGTGGCTGCTCTATCCACGCGCGTAGAGTCCCCACGTCACCTTGTCCCCCCACGTCTGGCACCTCTTCCATGAGCAAAACCGTCGAGACCGAAGGCGCTCTCGAGACCCGCGGCATCGAGCAGGTCCCCGACCACGAGCGCACCGCGAGGACCCGGGAGCTGTTCCCCACGTGGGTCGGCGCGAACATCAGCGTGCTGCTGCTGACGATGGGTGCGAGCCTGGTCGTGGCGTACCACCTGAACATCTGGCAGGCGCTGGTCGTCGCCGTGGCCGCGCCGGTCGTGTCGTACGGCCTCGTCGGTCTGATCGGCATCGCGGGCAAGCGCGGCGGCGCGCCGGGCATGGCGCTCTCGCGGGCGGTCTTCGGTCAGCGCGGCAACCTGCTGCCCGGCTCGCTGATCTGGGTGGCTCGCTGGGGCTGGGAGACGATCAACGCGGTGACCGGCGCCTACGCGCTGCTCACCATCCTGGACATCCTGTTCGGCATCAAGACGAACAGCGTCCTGGACATGGTGACCCTGCTGGTCTTCGTCGTGGCGACCTTCGCGATCTCCGGGCTCGGTATCAACGCCGTGCAGAAGTGCAACAAGTACGCGACGTACCTCTTCGCCGTCTTCTCGGTGCTGGTCCTAGGCTACCTGGTGGCGAACACCGACTGGTCGAAGGTGATGGGCCAGAGCGGCGGTTCCACGGCCGCGGTGATCACCGGTGTGGGCATGATCGCGGCCGGCGGTGTCAGCTGGATCCCGTCCGCGCCGGACTTCACCCGCTATCTGCCGCGCACCGCCTCGTCGAAGGCGATCGTGGGGACGGCGGTGGGCGGCGCCGGTGTCGTCGTGCTGCCGATGGTGCTCATGGGTGCGGTGATGGCGGTCTCCACTCCGGACCTGGCCTCGGCGACCGACCCGGTCTCCTTCCTCGGCGAGATCCTGCCGACGTGGATCGCGGTGCCGTATCTGTGCATCGCGCTGATCGGCATGCTGCTGATCAACTCGATGTCCATGTACTCGGCGGGCTTCACCGCCCAGACCCTGGGGTTCAAGGTGCCGCGACACTGGGCGGTCTCGGTCAACGCCGTGATCTCGCTGATCTTCGGCGGGGTGCTGATGCTGGTGGCGACGAGCTTCATGGGCTCCTTCATCGCCTTCCTGTCACTGCTGGCGGTCGCCTTCTCCGCGTGGGTCGGCGTGTTCGGCGCGGACATGCTGCGCCGCACCGAGTACGACGGCCGGGCCATGGCCGACACCACCCGCACCAGCGCCTACTGGTACCGGGGCGGCTTCTCCCCCGCGGCCGTGGCCGCCTGGGCGGTCGGCCTGCTGTCGGGCCTGATGTTCACCACCTCGGACTGGTTCACCGGACCGCTCGCGACGAACAACGTGATCGGCGAGTACGGTCTCGGCTGGGTCGCCACGATCGTCATCTCCGGCGTGCTGTACCTGGTGCTCCCGAAGCCGGCGGTGACCGCGCCGGCGCCGGCGGACGAGCCCGCTGCGCAGAGCGAGCCCGCCGCCGTCTGACGCCACCCCCGGCAGCGCACGGCGGGGCGCACCCCGCCGTGCGCCCTCCTGGCCATCTGACGCCACGTCAGCTACCGTCCCCCTCCACCGCATCGCACCGGAGGGGGACTTCCCATGCCCGTCACGGTCGTACGTTTCAACCTCGTCGCGCCCGGCGCCCCTCCCGCCGCCCTGTCGGCCCGCTACCGGGCCGCGCTGGAGATGGCGGCGTACGCGGACGAGCACGGGATCAGCACCGTGCAGACGGAGGAGCACCACGGCGCGGACGACAACTGGCTGCCGTCGCCCTTCGTCTTCGCCGGCGCGGTGTTCGGGGCGACCCGGCGGATCGCGGTCACGGTGTCCGCGGTGATCGGCCCGCTGCACGACCCGCTCCGGCTGGCCGAGGACATCGCCGTGCTGGACCTGCTCAGCGGCGGGCGGCTGGTGACCGTGGCGGGGATCGGTTACCGGCCGGAGGAGTACGCCGCCTTCGGCGTCGACTGGAAGCGCCGGGGCCGGCTCCAGGACGAGCTGCTGGAGACGCTGCTGGCGGCGTGGACCGGCGAGGAGTTCGAGTACCGGGGCCGCAGGGTGCGGCTGACCCCGCGGCCGTACACCGATCCGCACCCCCTGCTGCTGGTCGGGGGGTCCTCGAAGGCGGCCGCCCGCCGGGCCGCCCGGCTGGGTCTGCCGTTCTTCCCGAGCGCGCACCTGCCGGAGCTGGAGGCGTACTACAAGGAGAAGCTCACCGAGTACGGCACCGAGGGCTGGACGATGATGCCGGCCGCCGAGACACCGCTTCTGCACGTCGCCGAGGACCCGGACCGGGCGTGGGCCGAGTTCGGCGGCCACTTCCTGCACGAGGCCCGGACCTACGCCTCCTGGCAGACGGACGGGATCCGCTCGGCGGTGCGGTCGGCGGCCACGTCCGTGGAGCAGCTGCGCGCGGAGGGCGTGTACCGGATCCTCACCCCGGAGCAGTGCGCGGCACAGGGCCTGGACAGCCTGGTGCTGCATCCGCTGGCGGGCGGGATGCCGGTGGAGGAGGGGTGGCGGAGCCTCAGGCTCTTCGCCGAGCGGGTGCTGCCCGCGCTGGAGGGCTGAGCCGGGACGCCGTCCGGGGGGCTCGTGCGGTGGCCCGCGCGAGCGGGCCCCTCACCCGGGCGGTGGCCGGGCGCGAACGGACCGCCGCCCCCGCCCGGGCAGTGGCCGGGCGGGGGCGGCGGCGGATACGAGGAGAGGGGCAGCGGGGACTTGGCCCTTCTCCCCGAGTTCGGGGCCTCGCGGTGCGGGGTCAGCCCATCTCTTCCAGGGACTTGCCCTTCGTCTCCTTGACGAACTTCAGGACGAAGGGGATGGAGAGCGCGGCGAAGACCGTGTAGATCACGTACGTGCCGGAGAGGTTCCAGTCGGCCAGCGACGGGAAGCTCGCGGTGATGGCCCAGTTGGCGATCCACTGCGCGGAGGCGGCGACACCCAGGGCGGCGGCGCGGATCCGGTTCGGGAACATCTCGCCGAGGAAGACCCAGACCACCACGCCCCAGGACAGGGCGAAGAACAGCACGAACACATGGGCGGCGATGAGGGCGACCCAGCCCTGGGTGGCGGGGAGCTTGCCGCCGACCAGGTCGTAGGAGAAGGCCCACGCCTCCAGGGCGAGGCCGACGACCATGCCGACGGAGCCGATGAGGGCGAGCGGCTTGCGGCCGACGCGGTCCACGAAGATCATCGCGATCACGGTGCCGATGATGTTGATGATCGACGTCGTGAAGGAGTAGAAGAACGAGTCGGTCGGGTCGACGCCGACGGACTGCCACAGTGTCGAGGAGTAGTAGAACGCGACGTTGATGCCGACGAACTGCTGGAAGACCGACAGGCCGATACCGATCCAGACGATCGGCTTGAAGAAGAACGAGCTGCCCAGCAGGTCCTTGAAGGAGGACTTGTGCTCCCGCTTCATGGCGTGCTCGATCTCGGCGATCCGGGCGTCCAGGTCGATCTTGTCGCCCTCGACCTCCTTGAGCACCTCGCGGGCGCGCTCCTTGCGGCCGACCTCGATCAGGAAGCGCGGGGACTCGGGGATCGCGAAGGACAGCAGACCGTAGAGGACGGCCGGGATCACCATGACGCCGAGCATGACCTGCCAGGCCTCCAGGCCCATCAGCTTGCCCCGCTGGTCACCGCCGGCGGCGTTCAGGATGGCCCAGTTGACGAGCTGGGAGACGGCGATGCCGACGACGATCGCGGCCTGCTGAAAGGAGCCGAGCCGGCCGCGGTAGGCCGGCGGGGCGACCTCGGCGATGTAGGCGGGGCCGATGACCGAGGCCATGCCGATGGCGAAGCCGCCGATGATGCGCCAGAAGGCGAGGTCCCACAGCGCGAAGGGCAGGGCGGAGCCGACGGCGCTGATGGTGAAGAGGACGGCGGCGATCTGCATGCAGCGGATACGGCCGATCCGGTCGGCTATGCGGCCGGCGGTGGCGGCGCCGATGGCACAGCCGATCAGGGCGATCGCGATGACCTGCGCGAGAGCCGCCGAGCCGATGTCGTAACGACCGCGGATGGCCTCGACGGCGCCGTTGATCACGGAGCTGTCGTAACCGAAGAGGAATCCGCCCATGGCGGCCGCCGCCGCGATGAAGATGACATGCCCGAGATGCTCGGGATGAGCCGTCCTGGCTCCTGGCTGAGGTGCCTGCGCAGTGCTGGTCACGTAAAACTCCTCGGGCCGCGGCAACGCTGCCGGGGTGGGGTGATCCCTTCCAGGTATCCAGTGGGGCACAGGTTCACACCACTCACACCTGAAGGTAAAAGCAACGTTGCAGAGACTATGCCTTCAAGTTTCGAAGTCAATAGTTCAACGGCTGTGAGTTTTTAGATAGGAGTAGGCGCCTAGTGTTCAAGAAGTGAACTCAGAGCGAGTTGATCTTGAATGCGGGTCAGCGCAGCCGCTGCGAGATGACCTTCGAGACCCCGTCGCCCTGCATGGAAACGCCGTACAGCGCGTCGGCGACCTCCATCGTGCGCTTCTGGTGCGTGATCACGATCAGCTGCGACGCCTCCTGCAGCTCCTGCATGATCCGGATCAGCCGCTGGAGGTTGGTGTCGTCCAGCGCGGCCTCGACCTCGTCCATCACGTAGAACGGGCTCGGCCTGGCCTTGAAGATGGACACGAGCAGCGCGACGGCCGTCAGTGAGCGCTCACCGCCCGAGAGCAGGGAGAGCCGCTTGACCTTCTTGCCCGGCGGACGCGCCTCGACGTCCACGCCTGTGGCGAGCATGTCGTCGGGGTCGGTCAGCACCAGGCGGCCCTCGCCGCCCGGGAACAGCCGGCTGAAGACGCCCTCGAACTCGCGGGCGGTGTCCCGGTACGCCTCGGTGAACACCTGCTCGACGCGCTCGTCGACCTCCTTCACCACTTGAAGGAGGTCGGCGCGGGTCTTCTTCAGGTCCTCCAGCTGCTCGCTGAGGAACTTGTGCCGGTCCTCCAGCGCGGCGAACTCCTCCAGTGCCAGCGGATTGACCTTGCCCAGCTGCTGGTACGCCCGCTCGGCGGCCTTGAGCCGCTTCTCCTGCTCGGCGCGTACGAAGGGCCGGGGCTGGTTGCGCGGGTCGTCGGGGTCGTCCGGCAGCCGCTCACCGTCGGCGGGGGGCGAGGGCGGTACGAGCCGGCTCGGTCCGTACTCCGCCACCAGCCCCTCCGGCTCGACACCCAGCTCCTCCAGTGCCTTGGTCTCCAGCTGCTCGATGCGCATCCGCTTCTCGGCGCCGAGCACTTCCCCCCGGTGCACCGAATCGGTCAGCTTGTCGAGTTCGCCCTTCAGCTCGCGGCCTGCCGTGCGGGCGACGGCCAGTTCCTGCTCACCGCGCGCCTTGGCCGCCTCGGCCGCGGACCGCTCCCGGTCGGCCCGGCCCAGGGACACCTCGACGTGGGCGAGCAGCTGCCGGGCGCCGGAGGCGACGGCCCCGGCCACGGCCGCCTCGTGCCGCAGCCGGGCCCGGCGCTGCTCGGCACGCGCGCGTGCCTCGCGTTCGGCGCGGGCCGCCCGG
>NZ_WWJT01000427.1 GCF_009865385.1 Streptomyces sp. SID486
CCGCCCGTCCCGCCGCACTGCTGCGCCGGGCGCCCGCGCTGGCCGCCCAGCCGGGCAAACTCGCCGAAGGCGCGGGTTACGCGGCCCGGTTGCTGCGTCACGGCGTCCCCGTCCTGGCCCGCCACACCGTCGTGGCGGCACACGGCACCGACCGGCTGGAGGCGGTCACGGTGGCCGCGCTCGGCCGGGCGGGTGACCTCCGGCCCGGCAGCGCCCGCCGGATCCGCTGCGACACCCTCGCCGTGGGCCACGGCATGCTGCCGCACACCGATCTCGCCGAGACCCTCGGCTGCACCCTGTCCGGTACCGCCGTGCGCGTCGACGACGAGCAGCGCACCGACGTGACCGGCGTCTGGGCGGCCGGGGAGGCCACCGGCGTCGGCGGTGCGGGGCTCGCCCTCGCCGAGGGACACATCGCCGGGCGCTCGGCCGCCGCCCGGCTGTACGGCACCGACCCCGATCCACGCGGCTGGACCGCCGCGCGGCTGGCCAGGTCCCGGCTGCGAGAGTTCGCCAGGGCCCTCGACGCGGTGTACGAGCCGCCGGAGGGCTGGGCCGACCGGATCCCGGACGACACGGTGGTGTGCCGGTGCGAGGAGGTCACCGCCGGGGAGGTACGCGGCGCCGTGGCCACGCTCGGCGCCGGGGACCTGCGCACCGTGAAACTGCTGTCCCGGGCGGGGATGGGCTGGTGTCAGGGCCGGATGTGCGCGCCCGCGGTGGCGGGTCTGACCGGCTGCCCGCTCACCCCCGGCCGGCGGCCGTTCGCCCGACCGGTCCCGCTGGGCGTCCTGGCCGGCCTGCCGGACACGAAGGCGGGCCTGCCGGACACGAAGGCGGGCCTGCCGGACATGAAGGCGAGGCCGCCGGACACGAAGGCGGGGCCGCCGGACATGGACGCGTGCCGACCGGGGGCGGACGGGAGCACGCCGGACGCGGACACCGGCCCGCCGCCCTCCGGTACCGGCTCGCGACACACGGACGCGGGGCCGCCGGACACGGACTGACTCCCGCCGCCCAGGCCCCGCCGGACCACGGACTCACCGGCCCACCGAACGACCCGGCCATCCGACCAGCCGACTCACCCGCCCGACCGGACGACCCCGGCCGCTCCCGACCGCCCGCTCACCCGCTCGACCGAACGACCCGGCCGCTCCGGGCAGCCGGTGCACCCGCCCGACCGCACGACCCCGGCCGCTCCCGACCGCCCGCTCACCCGCTCGACCGAACGACCCGGCCCCTCCGAACCGCCTGCTCACCCGCCCGACCGGGCAACTCCGGGCAGCCGATGCATCCGCGGGTACGGCGGGTCCACCCGAGCACCGGTCGGTGATATGTCACACGCTACTGACTGAGGAGAGTTCACCCATGACGCATTCCGAGAACCGCCCCTGGCGGGGCATCCTCGTCGCCACCGCCCTGCCGCTCCGTGCCGACCTCTCGGTCGACCACGACCGGTACGCCGAGCACTGCGCCTGGCTCGTCGCGAACGGCTGCGACGGCGTCGTACCCAACGGCTCGCTCGGCGAGTACCAGGTGCTCACCCCCGAGGAGCGCGACCGGGTGGTGCGGACGGCCGTGGCCGCGGTCGGCGGGGCGCGCGTGATGCCGGGTGTCGCCGCGTACGGCTCCGCCGAGGCCCGACGCTGGGCCGAGCGCGCCGCCGAGGCGGGCTGCGCGTCGGTGATGCTGCTGCCGCCCAACGCCTACCGCGCCGACGAGCGGTCCGTCCTCGCCCACTACGCCGAGGTCGCCAAGGCGGGCCTGCCGGTGGTGGCGTACAACAACCCGATCGACACCAAGGTGGACCTGGTCCCCGAACTCCTGGCCCGGCTGCACGGCGAGGGACTCGTGCGCGCCGTCAAGGAGTTCTCCGGTGATGTCCGCCGCGCCTACCGGATCCGCGAACTCGCCCCGGAACTGGACCTGCTGGCCGGCGCCGACGACGTACTGCTGGAGCTGGCGGTGGCCGGCGCCAAGGGCTGGGTCGCCGGCTACCCCAACGCGCTGCCCCGCGCGTCGGCGGAGCTGTACCGCGCCGCGACGGCCGGTGACCTCGGCACCGCGCTCCCCCTGTACCGGCAGCTGCACCCGCTGCTGCGCTGGGACTCGAAGACCGAGTTCGTCCAGGCGATCAAACTCTCCATGGACGTCGTCGGGCGGTACGGCGGCCCGGTGCGCCCGCCCCGCGTACCGTTGCCGCCCGAGCAGGAGGCCGCGGTCCGCGCGGCCACCGAGAAGGCCGTCGCCGCCGGTCTCGCGTAAGGGGGCCGGAGCATGCGCAGCAAACTCGTCCTGCACGCCGTCGACTCGCACACCGAGGGCATGCCGACCCGCGTGATCACCGGTGGTGTCGGCACCGTCCCCGGCGCGACCATGAACGAACGGCGACTGTACTTCCGCGACCACCTCGACCACGTCAAGCGGCTGCTGATGAACGAGCCGCGCGGCCACTCGGCGATGAGCGGCGCCGTCCTGCAGCCGCCGACCCGCCCCGACTGCGACTTCGGCGTCGTCTACATCGAGGTCTCCGGCTATCTGCCGATGTGCGGGCACGGCACGATCGGGGTGGCGACCGTGCTGGTCGAGACCGGCATGGTGGAGGTCGTGGAGCCGGTGACCACCATCCGGCTGGACACCCCGGCGGGACCCGTGGTCGCCGAGGTGGCGGTGGAGAACGGTGCCGCGCTGAACGTCACCCTGCGCAACGTCCCGTCGTTCTCCGCCGCCCTGGACCGCGAGATCACCCTGCCCGACGGGCGCACGGTCACCTACGACCTGGCCTACGGCGGCAACTTCTACGCGATCCTCCCGCTCGACGCCTTCGGGCTGCCCTTCGACCGCGCCCGCAAGGACGACATCCTCGCGGCGGGGCTGTCGCTGATGCGCGCGATCAACGAGCAGGCGGAGCCGGTGCATCCGCAGGACCCGTCGATCCGCGGCTGCCACCACGTCCACCTCTACGCTCCCGGCGCGACGGCGCGGCACTCCCGGCACGCCATGGCCATCCACCCCGGCTGGTTCGACCGCTCCCCGTGCGGCACGGGTACCAGCGCGCGCATGGCGCAGCTGCACGCGCGCGGTGAACTCCCCCTGCACACCGAGTTCGTGAACGAGTCCTTCATCGGCACCCGCTTCACGGGGCGGCTGCTGGGGACGACGGAGGTCGCCGGGGTGCCGGCCGTGCTGCCCAGCTTCACCGGCCGCGCGTGGATCACGGGCACCGCGCAGTACCTGCTGGACCCGACCGATCCGTTCCCGGAGGGCTTCGTCCTCTAGACTCACCCGGTGATGCGTGACATGGCACAGAACGCGCGTGGGGAAGAGGCGCCCGCGCTCCCCCGGCTCGGCGGCCGGCGGAGCAGCTACCGCGAGCGGGTGGCCGACGCCCTGCGCGCCGCGCTGATCGCGGGCGAGCTGCGGCCGGGCGAGGTGTACTCGGCGCCCTCGTTGGCGACGCGGTTCGGCGTCTCGGCGACCCCGGTCCGGGAGGCGATGCTGGACCTGGCCAAGGAGGGCCTGGTCGACACCGTGCCCAACAAGGGATTCCGGGTCACCGCCGTCTCCGACCAGCAGCTGGACGAGTACACGCACATCCGGTCACTCGTCGAGATCCCCACCGTGGTGGCCCTGGCCCGTACGGCCGACCGCGTCTCGCTGGAGGCGCTGCGCCCGGCGGCCCGGGAGATCGTCACCGCCGCGGTGGCGGGCGACCTGATCGGCTACGTCGAGGCCGACACCCGCTTCCACCTGGGACTGCTCGCCCTGGCGGGCAACGCCCACCTGGTCGAGGTCGTCGCCGACCTGCGTAAACGCTCCCGTCTGTACGGGCTGACCGCGCTGGTGGAGGCGGGCCGGCTGCTCGCCTCCGCCGAGGAGCACCTGGAGCTGCTGGACGCCCTGCTGGAGCGTGACGAGAAGGCCGTACACGAGATCATGACCCGGCACCTGGGACACGTACGCAGCCTGTGGGCAGCCGCGGACTGACCGGCCCCGACACCCGGCACACCGCACGCCCGGGGCGCGGCACGCCCCACGCCCGGCACACGACGCGTCAGACGCCCGGCGGGCCCGACGCCGACGAGACCGGCGGCCGACGCGCCCCACCCGGCACACCGCACGCCCGGCGCGCCCGGCGGTAGAAGCGGCGCCCCGACGCGACCGACGCCCAGCGCGCCCCGCGCCCGACGCACCCGGCCCGGTCGGGGCGCCCGGCGCGATCGGGGCGCCCGGCTTGGTCGGGACGCCCCGACAGCCGGCGCGCCCCGGCGGCCCATCGCGGGACATCTCGCGGTACGAGCGGTGCGCCACGACGCTTTTTGCGGGTCCGGGCGCCCCACACGAAACAACGACCGGCGATTTTGCGGCGGCTCGAAGCGTCCCCGACCATGGGCCCCGTCCCGGCGATCCCGGGAACGTCAGTTCCATGAGAGGCGCACCACCCATGCACAGCACCGGAACCGTCCCGCAGTCGGCTCCGGCCCCCGCGGTCGTCCCCGCGGAGTCCCCCACGGTTCCCGTCGAGGACCCGCACGGCGACACCGGCAGGCACGCCCGGCGGTTCGGGCTGCCCGTCGCCACCGCGCTGGTCATGGGCAACATCATCGGCGGCGGCATCTTCCTGCTGCCCGCCTCCATCGCGCCCTTCGGCACGGTCAGCCTGGTCGCCTTCGTGGTGCTGACCGTCGGTGCCGTCGCGCTCGCCCTGGTCTTCGGCCGGCTCGCCGCCCGCGACCCCCGCACCGGCGGCCCCTACGTCTACGCCCGCGAGGCGTTCGGCGACTTCGCCGGCTTCCTCGCCGCCTGGTCGTACTGGATCACCACCTGGGTGTCGAACGCCGCGCTCGCCGTCGCCGCCGTCGGCTACCTCGATGTGCTGATCCCGGTCCAGGGCCACCGCTGGACCGCCTGTCTGGCCGCGCTGACCCTGCAGTGGCTGCCCGCCCTCGCCAACTTCGCCGGCACCCGCTACGTGGGCGCCGTCCAGCTGGTCTCCACGGTGCTGAAGTTCGTACCGCTGCTGCTCGTCGCCGTCGGCGGACTGTTCTTCTTCGACGCCGACCGGCTCGGGCCGTTCAACGCCGGCGGCCACAGCGCGGTCGGCGCGGTGTCCGCCTCCGCCGCCCTGCTGCTCTTCTCCTACCTCGGCGTCGAGTCCGCGGCGGTGAGCGCGGGCGAGGTCAAGGACGCCCGGCGCAACGTGGGCCGCGCCACCGTGATCGGCACCGCGGGCGCCGCGCTGGTCTATCTGCTGGGCACGCTGTCCGTCTTCGGCACGGTCCCGCACGACCGCCTGGTCACCTCCACCGCGCCGTTCTCGGATGCCGTGAACACGATGTTCGGCGGCAGCTGGGGCGGTACGGCGGTGGCGCTCGCCGCCCTCGTCTCGATGACCGGCTGCCTCAACGGCTGGACGCTGCTGAGCGCCCAGACACCGTACGCGGCGGCACGCGACGGGCTGTTCCCGAGCGCCTTCAGCCGCCGCCGGCGGGGCGTGCCCACCGTCGGGGTCGGCGTGACCGCCGTCCTCGCCTCGCTGCTCACCACGTACAACTACCTGTCGGGCTCGGGCAAGGTCTTCGAGATCCTGGTCCTCGTCACCACGTTCACGGCGACCGTGCCGTACCTGCTGGCCGCCGCCGCGCAGATCTTCCACCTGGTGCGGGGCGAGGACGTCGACCGGACGCGGCTGGTGCGCGACGCCGTGGTCACCGCGGTGGCCGCCGCCTTCTCGGTCTGGCTGATGGCGGGCGCAGGCTACGCGGCGGTGTACCAGGGCGTGCTGTTCCTGTTCGTCGGGATCCTGGTCTACGCGGTGATGGCGGCGCGCAGACAGCGCAGGGCGGCATAGCCGGCGGGCGATGTCCGGCGCGCGGGCGGCGCCCGGCGGCACAGCCGGCCGGCGCCGCCTGGGTCCGGCCCGGTCGCCCCGGGTGCGAGGACCGTGCGCCGGGTACGGGTAAGGCCCGTATGCGCGCTGCGCATACGGGCCTTACCGCTGACCATGGACGTCCGTCCTGGTCGGGACGACAGGATTTGAACCTGCGACCCCTTGACCCCCAGTCAAGTGCGCTACCAAGCTGCGCCACGTCCCGCCGCGGTCTCACGCGGGGTGTTCCGCGTGATCACGCAGGTCAACCCTACCGCACCGGTGCGGGTGCCGGTGTCGCCTCCGGCACGGGGTGCGGCTCGGTGACGCGGCCCGGACGGCGGACCGGGACGAGGAGTGCCGCGCCGGTCGCGGCCAGGCAGAGCAGGGCCAGCAGGGCCCAGCCGTGGGTGTAGCCGGAGGCGTACGGCAGGCCCGAGGGCTGGAGCCGGCCGGTGACCAGCACGCTGGTGAGCGCGGCGCCTATGGAGCCGCCGATGGTGCGGATGTTGGCGTTCATACCGGTCGCGGCGCCGGTCTGGTCGACCGGCACGCTGCCCACGACGAGGTTGGCCATCGAGGCGAAGGCCAGTCCGATGCCGAGGCCGAACAGACCGGCCACGACCGCGATCTGCCACTGCTCGTCGTGCCAGAGGGTGAGGAAGCCGCAGGCCAGGGAGCCGAGCGCGGCGCCCGTGGTGAGGAGTGCCTTGGCCCCGACGCGGGGTTCCAGGCGGCCGGACAGGACGCCGGAGAGGAACATCGCGAGGAGCATCGGCAGCATGAGCAGGCCGGAGGCGGTCACGCCGACGCCGAAGCCGTAGCCGGCGGCGCCGGGGGTCTGGACGAAGCCCGGCAGGAAGGACCAGATCGAGTACATGCCGGCGCCGAACAGCAGGGCGGCGGCGTTGGTCGTCCACACCGTGGGCAGCCTGAGCACCCGCAGGTCGATGAGCGGGCTGCGGGAGCGGGCCTCGGTCACCAGCCACACCGCGAACAGCACGACGGCGACGGCGAACAGGCCGAGCACCTTCGCCGACCCCCAGCCCCACTGTCCGGCCTGGCTCAGCGGCAGCAGCAGGGCCACCAGCCAGCCGGAGAGCAGGACGGCACCGCCCCAGCTGACCTTGCCTTCGGCTCGCTCGGGCGACTCGGGGACGTAGCGCAGGGCGATCAGGACCGTCGCGGCGACGATGGCCACGGGGAACCAGAACAGCCAGCGGTAGTCGAGCGCGGAGACGATCGGCCCGGCGGCGACCATGCCGACGCCGCCGCCGGCCGCGATCACGGCGGAGAGGTTGCTGATGCTGCCGCTGACCTCGGCCGGGGCGAACTCGTCCCGGATGATGCCGAAGGAGAGCGGGAACAGGGCCCCACCGACACCCTGGACGATCCGGGCGACGATGAGTACGGCGATGTTCGGGGCCAGCGCGGCGACGAGGCACCCCGCGAGGACGGCCAGCAGGACGGCGACGAGGGTCCGCTTCTTGCCTGCGAGGTCGCCGACCCGGCCGAGGATCGGGGTGAAGACCGAGGCGGACAGCAGGTAGGCCGTCATCACCCAGGTCGCGGTGGACTGGGAGGCGTGCAGGGCGTGCTGGACGGTCGGCAGGGCCGGCGCGATCAGCGACTGCAGCATGGAGAAGACGCCGGCACCGGTCGCGAGGACCGCGAAGGTGAGGCGGGTGGACGGGCGGGGCATGAAGAAGCCTCTCCGGAAAGCGGGGACACGGAGGGTCGGAAGTGGAGGGCACGGTCGTACGGGCCGTGCGGCGGGTGCGGAGCGGGCATGCGCGGGCCGCGTCCGGCCACGGCGGAGCCGCCCCGCACTGATAAAGTGGAGGTACCCCTCCACTGTAACGGAGGCACCCCTCCGGTTCAATCGATTCCCTCCCGGGAGGCACCGTGACGGCCACGCCGTTCCCCGTCAGCGAGATCGTGGCGACGCGCCGCCCGCACCGTAAGGACGCCGCCCGCAACTACGACGCCCTGCTCGACGCCGCCCGCGAGGCGTTCGCCGAGCACGGGGCCGACGCCTCCCTGGAGGACATCGCGCGGCGTGCGGGCGTCGGGATCGGCACGCTGTACCGGAACTTCCCGGCCCGCCGCGATCTGTTCGAGACCGTCTACGCGGACGAGGTCAACGCCCTGTGCCGGGCGGCCGTGGAGCTCGCGGACCGGGAGCCGTGGGAGGCGCTGACGGCCTGGCTGGACCGGTTCGCCGGGTACATGGTCACCAAGCGCGCGGTGCGCGAGGCCCTGGACGGCGAGTCGGACATCTTCCAGGCCTGCCGCGAGTCCATGTACGCGGCCGGCGGCCCGCTGCTGGAGCGTGCGCAGCGCTCCGGTGCAGCCCGGGCGGACATGGAGTTCGGGGACCTGCTGCGGCTGGTCGCCGGGATCATGGCGACGGCCTTCGAGGACGCCGCCCAGCGGGACCGGGTCCTCGCCATCGCCCTGGACGGGGTCCGCGGCGGCCGTCGGCCGGCGGCTACTTGATCAGCGCGTTCGCCGCCACCACGATCAGCCCCAGCAGCGCGTCCCCGAGTCCCATGAGGAGGGCGACCGGCCAGCGCCGGGCCGACCAGCGGGCCGTGAGGAGGCCGAGCACGAAGAGGATCACGATGTTGAGCACGAACGCCGCGTACTCGACGCCCTTCGCCGGCCACCACCCCCACCGGGCGCCCGCGAGCAGGAAGACCGTGGGCAGCACGGCCGTCACGAGCGGCCATTCGTTGCGCAGGGCGACCAGGACGTCCCAGCGGCCGTGCGGAGCGCGCTCGGCGATGTAGTGGGCGTAGCCGTGGGCGAGGGCGGAGGCGCACGCGGTCACCAGCACCCACGCGGCGTCGTAACCGCGGACCTCGGCGGACGTGTGCCCGTACTGGGTGAGGGCGGCGACCATCGAGCTGGCGAGGACGGCGCCGTACACCCCTCCGAACAGGACCGTTTCGCGTGTGTCGTGCTGCCGGGGCGGTGGCGTGCCGGCCACCGTGAAGTCAGCCATGTCCCCACGATCACCCGGGCCCGGCGGCCCCGCCAGTCCGTGTCCCGGCCTGCCGCCACCCCGACGAAGTGTCCTCCGACCAGGCCCGATGCCCCACACACTGTCCACGGCGGGGCGGCCCGCGAGCCGACTAGGGTCGGCCGTATGACGCACAGCTTCACGCTCCACATCCCCGACGCGGACCTCGAACCCGAGCCGCTGGACCCCGGGCAGATCGTCTCCGGCGATCCGCAGGTCACCGGAAAGGTGGTCTGGGAGTCGCCGGACGGACGGCAGATCCGGGGCATCTGGCAGATCACCCCGGGCGTGGTCACCGACACGGAGGCGGACGAGCTGTTCGTGGTGATCAGCGGGTCGGCGACGATCGAGGTGGCGGACGGCCCGACGCTGCGGGTGGGGCCCGGTGACATGGCGGTGCTGCGCGCGGGCGACCGCACGACGTGGACCGTGCACGAGACGCTGCGCAAGGCGTACGCGATCAACCTCTGACGACCGGGCGCACGCCCGCGCCCCGGAGGTCCCGCCGGGCCCGGCGATCACTTACGGCTACGGGCCGGGCGGGCCGGCGGGGTCCGGCGGTCCGGTCGTCCCCCGTACCTGGAGGGTCGGCGCGGCCAGGTGGACGGTGCCCTCGCCGCCGCGGCCGGCCAGGCGGTCCAGGAGACAGTGCGCGGCGCGGCGGCCGGCCTCGTACGGGGCGGTGTCCACCGTCGTCAGCCACAGGTGCCGCAGCCGGGAGATGCTGGTGTTGTCGTACCCCGTCACCGACAGGTCGCGGGGCACCCGCAGCCCCAGCTCCCCGGCCGCTGACAGCGCACCGACCGCGGTCATGTCGTTGACGGCGAAGAGCGCCGTGGGCCGCTCCGGGCGGCTGAGCAGCCGTACGGTCCCGCGGTAGCCGCTCTCCTCGGTGAGGTCGCCCGGTTCCACGAGCGGCTCGGCGCCGTGCGCCCGCATCGCCGTCTCGAAGCCGCGCCGGCGCAGCGCCCCGACGGCGCCGAGGCCGGCGAGATGCGCGATCCGCCGGTGTCCCAGCCCGAGCAGGTGCTCGGTGACCAGCCGGGCGCCCTGCTCGTCGTCCCCGGCGACGACGTCCACACCCGGCGGCTGTGCCTCGCGGGCGCCCGCCACCACGACCGGCATCCGCCGCGCCAGGGTGCCGAGCGCGCCGGCGTCCGGGACGGTACCGACCACGACGAGGCCGTCGACCCCCAGCTCTAGGAAGGGTTCGGCGAGGTCGTGCCCCATGCGCCGGTTGAGGCGCGCATCGGCGAGCAGCATGTGCAGTCCGGCCGCGTGCAGCGGGGAGTTGAGTCCGTCGAGCAGTTCCACGAACCAGGGGTTGCGCAGGTCGTCCAGGAGGACCCCGACGGTGCGGCTGCGCTGTTCGCTGAGGCTGCGGGCGGCGGCGTTCGGCCGGTAGCCCAGTTCCTCGACGGCCCGCAGCACCGCGTCGCGCTTCTCGGGCCGCACCGGTCCGGAGCCGCGCAGCACCAGGGAGACCAGCGACTTCGACACGCCGGCCCGTTCGGCCACGTCACGGATCGTCGGCGGTCTCATGACATGGACCGTTCCATGCGGCGAGCCGTGCTGTCAAAGGGTTGACACGCTGGCCATGTCCGAACAAAGGTGGGCTGCGTCGGACGTGGACCGGTCCAAGCACACCGCGGAAGGGCTGTCATGGTGGATGCGCTGGGTGTCGCCGTCGTCGGGTTCGGCTGGATGGGCCGCGTGCACACCCAGGCGTACGCCCGTCTCCCGCACCACTATCCGCGGCTCCCGCTGCGGCCCCGGCTGGTCGCGGTCGCCGAGGAGGTGCCGGGCCGGGCCGAGGAGGCCGCCGAGCGGTTCGGGTTCGTCTCCGCGACCCGCGACTGGCGCGAGGTGGCGGCCGACCCGCGCGTCCAGGCCGTCAGCGTCACCGCGCCGAACTTCCTGCACCGGGAGATCGGCGTGGCGATGGCCGAGGCCGGCAAGCACCTCTGGATCGAGAAGCCGGTGGGCCTGACCTCGTCGGACGCCCGTGCGGTCGCCGACGCGGCCGACCGGGCCGGGGTGCAGGGCACGGTCGGCTTCAACTACCGCAACGCGCCCGCCGTGGAGTCCGCCCGGGAGCTGATCGCCTCCGGTGGGATCGGCACGGTCACGCATGTCCGCATCCGTCTGTTCAGCGACTACGCGGCCCACCCGGACTCCGCCCTGACCTGGCGGTACGAGCGCGAGCGTGGCGGCAGCGGGGTACTGGGCGACCTGGCCTCGCACGGCGCCGACCTGGCCCGCTTCCTGCTCGGCGACATCTGCGCGCTCACCGCCGACACGGCGATCTTCGTACCGGAACGCGCCCGTCCGTCCGGGGCGACGGCGGGGCACGCCCTGGCCTCGGGCGGCGAGCCCGGACCGGTCGAGAACGAGGACTACGTCGGCTGTCTGCTCCGCTTCGCCTCCGGCGCCCGCGGGGTCCTGGAGGCGTGCCGGGTCTCGGTCGGTGAGCAGAACGCCTACGGCTTCGAGGTGCACGGCACCCGGGGTGCGGTGTTCTGGGACTTCCGCCGTATGAACGAACTGCGGGTGAGCCGTGGCACGACCTACCAGGACCAGCCGGTGAGCACGGTGTACGTCGGCCCGGACGCCGGCGAGTTCGCGGCTTTCCAGCCCGGCGCGGCCAACGCGATGGGCTACGACGACCTGAAGGTGATCGAGGCCCACCGCTTCGTACGGTCCATCGCCGAGGGCCGGCCGTACGGCACCACCCTCACGGACGCGGTGCACAGTGCCAGCGTGCTCGACGCCATGGTGGAGTCCGCGCGCAGCGGCCGATGGGTCGGCCTGTAGGAGAACCGCCGGGCGGCCGGCCGAGGACGACCGCGCGCCCGGGAGAGCGGAGGAACGCGTGGGACTCCTCGACGACGAGGCTCCGGCTCCGGCTCCGGCTCCGGCTCCGGCACACATACCGGTACGGCACCCGCACCCGCACCGGCCCCCGTACACATACCGGTACGGCACCCGCACCCGCATACGCATCCGCACCCGCACCCGCACCCGCATCCGCACCCTAGGAGAAACACCCATGCGCATCGGAATCCTCGGCCTCGGCCGCATCGGCGCCTTCCACGCCGAGACCCTCCACGGTCTGGACGCCGTCGAGTCGCTCGTCGTCACCGACCCCTTCACGGACGCCGCCAAGGCGGCCGCCGAGCGGTTCGGGGCCGAGGTCGCCGACTCACCGGAGGCCCTGCTGGCGGCCGGCGTGGACGGCATCGTCATCGCGGCGGCCACGGACGCCCATCCCGCCCTCGTCCGGGCGGGGGTGGCGGCCGGTGTGCCGGTCTTCTGCGAGAAGCCGGTGGCCCGCACCATGGCGGAGGGCGTCGAGGTGCTCGCGGCCGTCCGGGACAGCGGCGTACCCGTCCAGATCGGCTACAACCGGCGGTTCGACGCGGGCTTCGCCGCCGCTCGGGCCGCCGTCGGCTCCGGTGAGCTGGGCGCACTGCACACGGTCCGCTGCACGACCCTGGACCCCGCGCCGCCGCCGGCCGCGTACGTCGCCGCGTCGGGCGGGATCTTCCGCGACTGCTCGGTGCACGACTTCGACATCATCCGCTGGGTGACGGGCCGTGAGGTGACCGAGGTGTACGCGGTGGGCGGCAACCGGGGCGCCGACTACATCGAGGCGGCCGGTGACGCCGACACCACCGGCGCGCTCCTGACCTTGGACGACGGCACGATCGCGGTGGTGTCCAACTCGCGCCACAACGCGCGGGGATACGACGTGCGCATGGAACTGCACGGCTTCGCAGACTCGATCGCCGTGGGACTGGACGAACAGCTTCCGCTCCGCTCGGTCGAGCCCGGCGCGACCTTCCCGGCCGGCACTCCGCACGACTTCTTCATGGACCGGTTCGCCGCCGCCTACCGCGCCGAACTCACCGCGTTCACCGAGGTGGTGGCCGGGACCCGGCCCTCCCCGTGCACCGTTCAGGACGCCTTGGAGGCCGGCTGGATCGCCGAGGCGTGCACCCTGTCGCTGCGCGAACACCGGCCGGTGACGCTCGCGGAGGTGCGGGGGACGTGAACGAGGAGGCGGTGAGGGCGCCCGGCCACGTGCCCGGGCGCCCTCACCGTGCCGGGCCGACCGCGGTCGCCCGGCCACCGGCCGCCGGTCTCGACGGCGGACCGGCGCCTCGTCAACCGCAGTAGCGGATCAGCCACTCGTCCGCGTGGTACGTGTCCCGCGCCGGGTCCGGCAGGGTTGCCGGCCTCGTCTCCACCATGTCCTGCGGGTGTATCCGCTCGGGCAGGTGGCTGAAGCGCTCGTGACGCCGGGCGGCCGCCGCGTCGGCGGCTTCCGGGGGCGTCTCGTGGAATTCCGTGCGGTGTGCCATGTCGTCCTCCCGTCCGCGCGGGCGTTCCCCCGTCGTCGGTGAGAACGCCCGCGGCCCCCCGTTGGTTCCCGGCCGTGCGGTGGCCGAATCCGTAGGGGTACCGAAGGATCCGGCGCGCGCGGCCCCTCCTGCGGCCCTCAGGCCCCGCAGGACCGCAGGAAGCGCCGGGTGCGCACGGCGATCGGCAGCGGCCGGTCCGGCTCGCACGGGTACATGTCCTGCTCGACGATCGCGAACAGCTCCACGCCGAGCTTCTGCGCCGCCTGCAGCACCGGTTCCAGTTCCGGTACGCCGGTGGGCGGTTCGCACATCACCCCGCGCTGCACGGCCGGCCCGAACGGTACTCCGCCCGCCACCACCCCGGCGAGGATCTCCGGGTCGACCTGCTTCAGGTGCAGGTAGCCGATGCGCTCGCCGTAGGTCTCGATGAGCTTGACGCTGTCGCCGCCGCAGTAGGCGTAGTGGCCGGTGTCCAGGCAGAGGTTGACCAGTCCGGCGTCGGTCGAGTCCAGGAAGCGTTCGACGTGGGCCTCGGTGTCGAGGTGCGTGTCGGCGTGCGGGTGCACGACGATGTCGAGGCCGTAGGTCTCCCTGACCTCGTGGCCGAGCCGCTCCATGCCCTTGGTGAGGTGCGCCCACTGCTCCGCGGTCAGCTCGGGCGGCTCCAGGATCTCGGCGGTCTTGTCGTCGCGCCAGAAGGACGGGATCACCACCAGGTGCCGGGCGCCCATCGCCCGGGTGAGCTCGGCGACCTGGCTGACGTGCGCCCAGGTCTCCTCCCACACGGCCGGCCCGCGGTGCAGTCCGGTGAAGACCGTGCCGGCGGAGACCTTCAGGCCGCGGCCGGCCACCTCTTCGGTGAGCCGTGCCGGGTCGGTGGGGAGGTAACCGTACGGCCCGAGCTCGATCCAGGCGTAGCCGGCCTCGGCGACCTCGTCGAGGAAGCGGTCCCACGGCACCTGGAGCGGGTCGGCGGGGAACCACACGCCCCAGGAGTCGGGCGCCGAGCCGATCCGGATGCGGTCGAGCGGAGAGGGGTGCGTCATGGCCGGGGGGTTCCTTCCGGAGCGCTCGCCGCGGGTCCGCCGAGGTCGCCCTCGTCGGGCAGTTCCTCGACGTCGACGCCGCGGACCTGGGACAGCTCGTGCTTGAGGGAGGCGAGTTCGGCACCGCCCGCCATGTGGTTGGTCAGCTCCTCGAGGCCGATCCCGCTGCGTTCGGCGGACAGTTCCAGGGTGCCGAGGCGCAGCACGCTGAAGTGGTCGCCGACCATGTAGGCGTGGTGGGGGTTGTGGGTGATGAAGATGACGCCCAGGCCGCGGTCGCGGGCGGCGGCGATGTACTTCAGCACCACGCCGGACTGTTTGACGCCGAGGGCGGCGGTCGGCTCGTCCAGGATGAGGACGCGGGCGCCGAAGTAGACGGCGCGGGCGATGGCCACGCACTGGCGCTGGCCGCCGGAGAGGGTGCCGATGGGCTGCTCCAGGTCGTCCAGGACGATGCCCATGTTGCGCAGTTCCTCATCGGCGGTGGCCTTCATCCGGGCGATGTCGAGACGGCGGACGGGCCAGGGGCCCCGGGTCATCTCCGAGCCGAGGAAGAAGTTGCGCCACACCGGCATCAGCGGGACGGTCGCCAGGTCCTGGTAGACGGTGGCGATACCGCGGTCCAGGGCCTCGCGCGGGGTGGCGAAACGGACGGGCCGTCCGTCGACGAGGAACTCGCCCTCGGTGTGCTGGTGCAGCCCGGAGACGATCTTGATGAGGGTGGACTTGCCGGCGCCGTTGTCGCCGAGCACGCACGTGACCCGGCCCGGGTGGACGGTGAGGTCGACGCCGTGCAGGGCGCGGACGTTGCCGTAGGACTTGCCGGCGCCGCGCAGTTCGACCAGGGGGCCGTCCTGGGCCGGTGGGTCCGTCAGGACGGCGCCGTGGGTACCGGATGTGTTGTCGGTCATGAGTCACCTCCGGGTCGCCGCGCGGCTGACCCACAGATTGATCAGGACGGCGCCGAGGAGCATCACGCCGAGGAATGCCTTGAACCAGTCGGGGTTCCAGCCGGCGTAGACGATGCCCTGCTGCACCATGCCGAACATGAACGCGCCGAAGACCGGGCCGATCGCCGAGCCGTAGCCGCCGGTCAGCAGGCAGCCGCCGATGACGGCCGCGGCGATGTAGATCAGCTCCTGCCCGACGCCCTCGCCGGACTGCACGGTGTTGAACGAGAACAGGTTGTGCATGCCGACGAACCAGGCGCCGAACCCGACCAGCATGAACAGCGAGATCTTGGTGAAGGTCACCGGGACACCGACCGCGCGGGCGCTGTCCTTGTCGCCGCCGACGGCGAAGATCCAGTTGCCGTACCTGGTGCGCAGCAGCACCCAGGTGGCCAGGGCGGCGAAGACGAGCCACCAGATCACGGTGATCTTCACCTGGACCCCGGCCACGTCGAAGGAGGAGGCGAAGATCTTCCTGGCCTGGCCGAAGCCGTCCATGTCGCTGATGTCGTCGGTGGCGACGTTGCCGGTGACCAGCTTGGTCACGGCGAGATTGACGCCCTGGAGGATCAGGAAGGTGCCGAGGGTGACCAGGAAGCTCGGCAGCCCGGTCCTGACCACCATCCAGCCATTGAACGCCCCGATCGCGAGGGAGACGACCAGGGCGACGATCACCCCCGTCCACACGTTCAGGGTCAGCTGGTAGCTGAGCATGCTCGCGGTGAGCGCCGAGGTGATCACCGCGACGCCGGAGGACAGGTCGAACTCCCCGCCGATCATCAGCAGGGCCACCGGCAGGGCCATGATCCCGATCGTCGACGACTGGTACAGGATGTTCGCCATCGAGCTGCCGTCACGCACCGGCGGCGCCGTGATCAGGAAGAACACCAGCACGGCGACGGCGCCGAGGAAGACGCCCACCTCGGGCCTGGCGAGCAGCCGCAGGGGCAGCGGGCGGCGGGCGGTGCGGCCGTCGGTCCGCTTCGGGCCGGGCGCCGGCGGGGTGTCCACCCCGGGCTGAGCCTGTTGGGACATGCTCATCACCGGGTGCCCTTCGCGGCGTACTCGGCGACCTTGTCGACGTTGGACTTGTCGACGAAGGCCGGCCCGGTGAGCACCGGCTGCTCACCACCGCCGCTGTAGTTGCCGTTGTTCTTGTAGAGCCACAGCGAGTCGACCGCCAGATAGCCCTGGAGGTAGGGCTGCTGGTCGACGGCGAACTCGACGGAGCCGTTCTGCACCGCCTTGACCAGTTCCTTGTTGAGGTCGAAGGTGACCACCTTCGCCTTGCTGCCCGCGTCGGCCACGGACTGGACCGCGGTGAGGGCGAACGGGGCGCCGAGGGTGACGACGGTGTCGATCGAGCCGTCCTGCTTGAGCTTCGCGGTGATCGTCGAGCGCACGGACGGCATGTCGGTGCCGTTCACGTACAGCGTCTGCGTGTCGCCCTCGAAGGTCTTCCGCACCCCGTCGCAGCGCTGGGTGAGTCCCACGTTGCCCTGCTCCTGGACCACACAGGCGATCTTCTTGGCGCCGGTGGTGTTCAGCTTCTTGCCCAGCGCCTCGCCCGCGACGTTCTCGTCCTGTCCGAAGAACTCCAGCAGGCCGAGGTCCTTCCAGTCGCTCAGACCCGAGTTGAGGCCGACGACCGGGATGCCGGCCTTCTCGGCCTTGGCGAGGACGTTCTTCATGGCGTCCGGCTTGGCCAGGGTGACCGCGATGCCGTCCACCTTCTGGTCGATCGCGTTCTGCACCAGGTTGGCCTGGTTGCCCGCGTTCGGGTCGGCGGAGTAGACCAGCTTGACGTTGTCCTTCGCCGCCGCGGCCTCCGCGCCCTTGCGGACGGTGTCCCAGAAGGTGTCCCCCGGCGCCTGGTGGGTGACCAGCGCGACGGTCATGCGGGGGGTGTCGGCCTTGCCCGCGGCGGCGTTCGCCGCTTCCTCCTCTGCCTTCTTGCCGCCGTGACTGCTGGAGCAGCCGGCCAGGGTGAGGGCTGCCGCGGCGGCCACGGCCACGAGGGGGGCCGTTCCGCGGGAGCGGGGGCGAGAAGAGCGGTCCATCTTTCCTGCACCTCACTGTGCGTGCGACGGGGCAAGGGACGCGGATGCGTTGGGACGGGATACAAGCCTCTGTCGGGCCCACTGTCAATACTTTGTCAAGACATCATTTCACGAGGTGGTCCGAATGTAAGTACAAACCAGCCGCACCTCACCTTCCGGTCGCACCCCGCGGGCATGAGCCCAGTACACCGCACACCGCGGCGAACGGCACCGGACGCCCGCGGACCCGTCACCGTCACCTTCCCGCACCGCCTCCGCGGTCCGCCGGGACCGCGGGGCGCGCCGCACCCGGACTCCCCCTCGACCATCCCCCGACAGCACAGGGCGACTTACGTTTCGGGCAAGAGACCTCCGAGTGCGGCCGGAGGTATTGACGCATGAGCGGACGTGGGGCTGTTATTACGCCCACGATGTTCGGTCGAGTTGATTTCTGAGCGGTTTCGAGAGCCTTTTGGTGATCAACTCATCCCCTTGGCCGAACCCTGTATTCCTCAGGAGCCGCCATGCGCCTCTCCACCTCCGGCCATTCCGTCCCGGCCCCCGGCCGACGTTCCCTGCTGCGCGGAGCGGGCGGTGCCGCTCTGCTCGCCGGGGCCGGCATACCCCTGCTGTCCGCCTGCGGAGGCAGCGGTTCCGGCTCCGACCCGAAGACCGTCACCGTCGGCTCCAACGCCTCGGACGCGGTGCCGAAGAAAGCGTTCGAGAGTGTCTACGCGGACTTCAAGAAGCGCTCCGGGCTCACCGTCGACGTGAACACCAAGGACCACAACACCTTCCAGGAGCAGATCAACTCCTATCTCCAGGGCACTCCGGACGACGTGTTCCACTGGTTCGCCGGTTACCGCATGCAGTTCTTCGCGGCGAAGAAACTGGCCACGCCGGTCGACGACGTCTGGGCGAAGATCGGGGACAACTTCCCCGAGGCCATGAAGCAGCTCAGCAAGGGCGAGGACGGCAAGTACTACTTCGTACCGCTCACCACGTATCCGTGGGCGGTCTTCTACCGCAGAAGCGTCTTCCGGCAGCACGGATACCAGATCCCCACCACCTGGGACGACTTCGTCTCCCTGCTGAAGCGGATGAAGAAGGACGGCCTGGTGCCGCTCGCCTTCGGGGACAAGGACGCCTGGCCGGCGATGGGCACCTTCGACCAGATCGACTTCCGCCTCAACGGCTACGACTTCCACGTGGAGCTGATGGCGGGCAAGGCGTCCTGGACCGACACCAGGGTCCGGGACGTCTTCGACCACTGGGCCGAGATCCTCCCCTACCACCAGGACGGCTTCATGGGCCGCACCTGGCAGGACGCCGCACAGACCCTGAACGCGAAGAAGGCCGGCATGTACCTCCTGGGCTCCTTCGTGGCACAGCAGTTCACCGACCAGGCCGATCTCGACGACCTGGACTTCTTCGCCTTCCCGGAGATCGACCCGGCCCACGGCCAGGACACCGTCGAGGCGCCGACCGACGGTTTCATGGTCAGCAGGTCCCCCAGGAACCACGCGGGTGTCGTGAGACTGCTGGAGTACCTGGGCAGCCCGGCGGCCGAGGAGCTGTACCTCAAGGGCGACCCCAGCGTGGTGGCCGCCTCCGACAAGGCCGGGACCTCCGCGTACTCGGCGCTGCAGAAGAAGGCGTTCGAGATGATCGGCGGCGCCAAGAGCCTCACCCAGTTCATGGACCGCGACAGCCGCCCCGACTTCACGTCCACCGTGATGCAGCCCGCTCTGCAGAAGTTCCTGCAGAATCCGAAGGGCGTGGACGGCCTGTTGTCGTCCATCGAGCGCCAGAAGAAGACGATCTTCGCGTCCGCGTGAGCGACCCGATGACCACCGACACGACGACGAAGACCCCGGCGGCGCCGGCCGTGCCGGCACCGGAGGCCGCGCCCGCGCGGAAGCGGGCCACGCACGGCCACCGGCGCCTGCTGACCCGCCGTGACCGGATCACGCTCGCCGTGATGGCGGGCGTGCCCACGGTCCTGCACGTGATCCTGGTCTGGGTCACCGCCCTCGCCTCGATCGCCCTCGCCTTCACCACCTGGGACGGCATCGGCTTCGACTCGATCACCTGGGTCGGCCTGGACAACTTCCGGCAACTCTTCAGCGACAACCCGCAGTTCTGGCCGGCCGTCCAGCACAACGTCATCTGGTTCGCGGCCCTCATCCTGGTCCCGACGCCGTTCGGGCTGTTCCTCGCCGTGCAGCTGGACAAGCGGATCCGGTTCAGCAGGGTCTACCAGACCGCGTTCTTCCTGCCCGTCGTCATCTCGATGGCGTGCATCGGCTTCGTCTGGCAGCTGGTCTACAACCCGGACACCGGCCTGATCAACAGCGTCATCGGCGCCAACGAACCCGGCCACTACATCGACTGGATCGGCGACCCCGACCTCAACCTGTGGGCCGTCCTGGTCGCCGCGTCCTGGCGGCACACCGGCTACATGATGATCCTGTACCTGGCCGGCCTCAAGGGTGTCGACCCGTCGCTCAGGGAGGCGTCCGCCCTGGACGGCGCGAACGAGTGGCAGACGTTCCGGCACGTCGTCTTCCCGACGCTGCGCCCGACCAACACGGTCGTCCTCGTCGTCACCGTCATCGAGGCACTGCGCGCCTTCGACCTGGTCTTCGTCTTCAACAAGGGCGCCCAGGGCACGGAGTTGCTGTCGATCCTGGTCACCGACAACATCATCGGCGAGTCCAGCCGCATCGGATACGGCTCCGCCATCGCCGTGGTCCTGCTGGTCATCTCCCTCGCGGTGATCATCCCCTATCTGATCGCAACCTTCCGGAAGGAGCGGCGCGCATGAGCGGCACCACCCTCCCGCTGAAGCGGCGCACACCGGTCCGCCCCGCCCGGGTCCTGCTGCACGTCTTCCTCGCGGGCACCGCCCTGGCCTGGCTGGCACCGCTGCTCTGGGCGGTCTTCTCGGCCCTGCGCCCGTACGGGGAGACCAGCGACAAGGGCTACGTCTCCTGGCCCGACACGCTGAACCTCGACAACTTCACGAACGCCTTCCAGCAGTCGGACATGCTGCACTACTTCGGCAACACGCTGGTGATCGCGGTCCCTGCCGTCCTGCTGACCCTGTTCCTCTCCTCCTGCGTGGCGTTCTACGTCAGCCGGTTCGACTTCCGTCTCAACCTCGCGCTGCTGCTGGTGTTCACGGCCGGCAACCTGTTGCCGCAGCAGGTCGTCATCACCCCGCTGTACCGGCTGTACCTGCTCACGGACCTGCCGGGCATCACCGCGAGCGGCAAGCTCTACGACTCCGCGCTGGGGCTCGTCCTCATCCACGTCGCCTTCCAGTCCGGCTTCTGCGCGTTCGTGCTCGCCAACTACATGCGCTCCCTGCCCCACGAGCTGACCGAGGCCGCGCTCGTCGACGGCGCCTCGGTGTGGCGGCTGTACTGGCAGATCACCCTGCCGCTGTGCAAGCCGGCGATGGCGGCCCTCGCCACCCTGCTGTCGATCTGGATCTACAACGACTTCTTCTGGGCCCTGGTGCTGATCTCCACCGGCGAGAACATGCCGATCACCTCGGCCCTCAACAACCTCTCCGGCCAGTACTTCACCGACCCCAACCTGGTCGCCGCGGGCTCCCTGCTGACCGCCGTCCCGACCCTGGCCGTCTACTTCGCGCTCCAGCGCCAGTTCGTCAGCGGTCTGACACTGGGCTCCGGCAAGGGCTGAGGCGCGGCGGGGCCGCCGAGGAGGAAGGTGGCCCCGCCCAGCCCCGCCTCGCCTCGCCTCGCCTCGAACGCGAACACGAACACGAACACGAACACGACGATCCTCAAGTGGCAGTCCTGTGCGAGCACTTGAAGTGTGGGCCGGCCGCTGATGGGATGCGCGGCACCACACGACACCGCCGCCCCGGAGGTCCCCTGTGCTGCGAGCGATCCTGACGGCGAGCGCGGTCGTCGCCGCGCTGCTCGTCCCCGCCACCGCCCACGCCGAGGACGGCGGGCCGGGCATACCCCGCCTCACCGACCGGAACGGGCGGGTCCTGACTCTGCACGGCTGGAACATCGAGGACAAGGAACACCGTGGCGAGCAGGCCCTCACCGGCATCACCGAACGCCATCTGCGCGACATGCGGGCCAAAGGCTTCGACTTCGCCCGGCTGCTCGTCTTCTGGGACGACCTGGAGCCCAGGCCCGGTCGCTACAGCCGGAGTTACCTGCGCAAGATCGAGCGCGTCCTCGACTGGGCCGAGCGCTACGACATCCGGGTGGTGATCGACGCCCACCAGGACGTCTTCGGCCCCGCCTTCGGTCACCGCGGGATACCCGAGTGGGCGACCCGGACCGACGGGCTGCCCTTCACCGCCCATCCCGAGGACTGGTTCGCCGAGTACTTCGAGCCCGCCGTGCAGCGCGCCTTCACCCACCTCTACGAGGACGCGGATCTGCGCCGCGCCCAGGCACGCATGTGGCGGACCCTCGCCACCCGTTTCGCCCGCCACCCCGCCGTGCTCGGCTACGACCTCGTCAACGAGCCCATGGGCGAGACGCGTCCAGGGGAGGATCTGGCGACGGCGGCGCGCAGGATCGAACGCGACCAGCTCACCCCGATGTACAACCGGCTGGCCGGCGCGGTCCGGCCGGCCGACCGGGACGCCTGGCTGTTCGTCGAACCCACCCCGGTCGTGGGCGAGGGCGTGCCGACCGGCCTCGGCCGCATCGACGACCCCCGGGTCGTGTACGCCCCGCACTTCTACAACACCGCCATGGAGGCGGGCGCCGACTACGATCCCGGGGCCGGCTGGATCGAGGCGTACGAGCGGGCCGTCACCGTGTACCCGCAGCGGTACCGGGTGCCGGTCGTGGTGGGCGAGTGGGGTCCGCTGAACAACGACCTGCCCCACATGAACCGCTTCTACCGGGACGCCATGGCCTCCCTGGGCCGCTACACCTCCGGCTGGGCGGGGTACGTGTGGTGCTACGGCGGCGGCTACTGCGCCGCCGACGACACCGGCGCCTTGCGCACCAACAAGGAGCTGACCGCCGAGCCGTACGCGGAGAGCGTGGCGGGCACGGTCCGCTCCGCGTCCTACGACCCCGGAAGCGGCGTCTACCGGCTGGCCTACCGCGCGGCCGCCCACGGCTCCCGGGTGACGGCACTGTCCCTGCCGCCCGGCACCTGGCGGATCACGGCCGAGGGCGACGCCCGCGTCCTCGCGCGCTCACCCGGCCGGGTCTGGCTCTGGGCCGCACCGGGCGGCAGCGTGCGTGTCAGCGTCGAACGGGGCTGACCACGCCGGAGGGGGGACATGAGCGAAGGGCCGCACCGGAGTCCTCCGGTACGGCCCTCTCGACCTGCGTTCTCACAAGTCGGGACGACAGGATTTGAACCTGCGACCCCTTGACCCCCAGTCAAGTGCGCTACCAAGCTGCGCCACGTCCCGTTGCGCTCACCCGCGGTGCCCCGCGTGATCGTGCGAACAGAACTTTACCCCACGCCGGGGAGTGCACCGAAGAAGCCCGGGCGGGGCGAGGGACAATCGACGGTATGACGAACGCGGGCGCATCGGATGCCAGGGACCGGGACGAGGCCGGGCGGGCCCGCAACGCGCGGCCCCGGGACGGGCTGGGGCGTCCGCTGCCGTACGGCGCCGAGGGCGTTCCGCGGCAGCCGGAGGGGGTGCTGCGGGCGCCGGAGGAGACGGTCGCGCAGGCGCAGGAGCTGCTGGTGGCGGGACGGCCGTTCCACGCGCACGAGGTGTTCGAGGACGCCTGGAAGTCGGGTCCGGAGGACGAGCGTGCGCTGTGGCGGGGGCTCGCGCAGCTGGCGGTGGGGCTGACCCACGCGGCGCGCGGGAACACCGCGGGCGGGGCGCGGCTGCTGCGGCGCGGTGCGGGAGCGGTCGAGGAGTGGGAGACCGGGCGGGGCGAGGACCGGCCCTACGGCCTGGATCTGCCCGGCCTCACCCGGTGGGCGCGGGAGCTGGCGGAGCGTGTGGAGCACGGCTCGGCGCCGGTGGACGCCCGCACCGAGGCGCCCCGGCTGGGCCCCTGACCGGAGCGGCCCCATCGCCGCGACCCTGACCGCGACGGACCCGTCCCCCGGCCGAGACCCTGACCGGGACGGACCCGTCCCCCGGCCGAGACCCTGACCAGGCGGCCCCATCCCTGGCCGAGACCCCCGCCGGAGCGGGGTGTTCCCCGCGGGGCCGGGAGCGGGCGGGGCCGGGTCCCTCACCGCGGCCGGGTGGAGGCGGTGGTGGGGCCGTCCGCGGCATACGGCAGACTCGGGGCGTGCGAAAGATTCATGTCATCGGTATCGGTGCGGGCGACCCCGACCAGCTGACCCTGCAGGCGGTCAAGGCACTGCGGGGCACGGACGTGTTCTTCCTGCTCGACAAGGGCGAGGTGAAGAACGATCTCACCCAGCTCCGGCGGGACATCCTGGACGCGCACCTGCCGGAGGGGTCGTACCGGGTCGTGGCGGCCCGGGACCCGGAACGGGACCGGAAGGCGGGCGGCGCCGCCTACCCGTCGGCCGTCGAGGACTGGCGCAGCGCCCGCGCCGGAATCTACGCGCGGCTGATCGCGGAGGAACTGGGCGAGGACGGCACCGGCGCCTTCCTGGTGTGGGGGGACCCGGCGCTGTACGACAGCACGCTGGCCATCCTGGAGGAGGTGCTGGAGCAGGGCTCGGTGGCGTTCACCTACGACGTGGTGCCCGGCATCAGCAGTGTGTCCGCGCTGGCCGCGCGGCACCGCACGAGCCTGACCCGGGTCGCGCGGCCGATGCAGATCACCACCGGGCGGCGGCTGGCCGAGGGCTTCCCCGACGGGGTGGACGACGTGGTCGTGATGCTGGACGCCCAGCAGACCTTCCGGCGGTACGCCGAGGAGGCGGGAGCGGAGGGCCGGGACGGCATGGACATCTACTGGGGTGCCTACATCGGTACGCCGGACGAGATCCTCGTCTCCGGGCCCCTCGCCGAGGCCGGGCCGCGCATCGAGCGGCTGCGGGCCGAGGCCCGGGAGCGCAAGGGCTGGATCATGGACACGTACCTGCTGCGCAGGAATCCCGGGGACGCCTGACGGTCCGCCGCACGGGGAGCGTGGGCGCGGGTCAGCGCAGGAGCAGCTGCACCCCGCCCACGACCGTGGCCGCGATCACGAGCTGTTCGAAGAGCCGCTGGTCGATCCTGTGCACGGCCCACTTGCCCAGCAACGCACCGGGCACCACGAACACCGCGAGCGCGGCGTCGAGGAGCAGCGAGTGCCCGTCGATCAGGCCGAGGCCCACGCTGAACGGCACCTTCGAGACGTTCACGATGAGGAAGAAGAACGCGGAGGTACCGAGGAAGCCGAGCTTGCGGAAGCCCGCGGACAGCAGGTAGAGCGACATCACCGGTCCGCCCGCGTTGGCGACCATCGTCGTGAACCCGCCGAGCACGCCGTACGACCGGGCTTTCATCCGGCCCGTCCGGGTCGTCACCGCGTCCGGCGCCTCGCGGGTCTCACCGGCCTCGGCCGTCCGCCGGCGCCACACCGTCACCCCGGCCATCAGCAGCAGGATCGCCCCGATCGAGGTGCGGACGATCCCGTCGTCGGCCCACGTCAGGAACAGGGTGCCGGCCACGACGCCCACGGCCACCGCCGGGAACAGCCGCCAGAGGGTGGGCCAGTGGGCGTGCCGCCGGTAGGTGAGGACGGCGAGCACGTCGCCCGCGATCAGCAGCGGCAGCAGGACGCCGGTGGAGGCGCGGGCGGGCAGCACCGCGGCGAAGACAGCGAGACTGACCGTGTTGGCCCCGCTGACCGCGGTCTTGGAGAAGCCCACGAGCAGGGCCGCGAAGGCGAGGGCGGCGAACTCCCAGCCGGACAGGTGCCAGAGCGTCATCGTGTTCATGCGAGGACCGATGCTATGTCCGGACAAGTTCCCGGCGTAAGGACCGTCTCGTCACGTGATCACCGCCGGCCGGTCAGGACCGGTCCGCGTACCGCGCCCGCAGTTCCCGCTTCAGCACCTTCATGCTGGGGCCGAGCGGCATCGCGTCGGTGAACTCCACGCGCCGGGGGTACTTGTGCCGGCCGAGGTGCTCCCTGGACCACTCGGTGATGGCGGCGGCGTCGGGGGTGCCGCCCTGCGCCGGGACCACGACGGCGCACACCTCCTCGCCGTGCAGTTCGTCGGGCAGGCCGATGACGGCGACCTGGGCGATGCCGGGGTGGCGCATCAGGATCTCCTCGACCTCCCTCGGGTAGACGTTGTAGCCGCCGCGGATGATGACGTCCTTCTTGCGGTCGACGATCCGCAGGAAGCCCTCGTCGTCCTTGGTGCCGAGGTCGCCGGTGCGGAACCAGCCGTCCACCAGGGCCTCGGCGGTCGCCTCGGGGCGGCCGAGGTAGCCGGAGAAGACGTTGTGCCCGCGGACGACGACCTCGCCCAGCTCACCGGGCGCCAGCAGCTCGATCCGGCTCTCCTGGTCGGCGTCGGCGATCTCCACGTCGACGCCCCACAGCGGGTGGCCGATGGTGCCGGCGCGGGTGCCGAAGTCCGGCTGGTTGACGGTCGCCGTCGGCGAGGTCTCCGACAGCCCGTACCCCTCGTAGATCTTCGCCCCGAACGCGGTCTCGAACCGCTCCAGCACGGCGACCGGGAGCGAGGCCCCGCCGGAGACGCACACCCGCAGTCCGGGCAGCCGGCGGGCGTCGGCGGCCGCGGCGGCGAGGGCGACGAACATGGTCGGCACGCCGTGGAAGGTGTTCACGCCCTCTTGCACCATGAGGTCGATGGCACGGGCCGCGTCGAAGCGGGGCAGCAGCACGAGCGTGGCGCCCGCCCGCCAGGTGGAGTGGAGCGACACCGTCTGGCCGAAGGCGTGGAACAGCGGCAGTGCGCCGAGGGCGATGTCGTCGGCGCGGATGTCGTTGGCGTCGAAGGCGTTGACGGTGGCGTTCATCACCAGGTTGAAGTGGCTGAGGACGGCGCCCTTGGGGACTCCGGTCGTCCCGCTGGTGTAGAAGACGACCGCCGGGTCGTCGGCGGTCCGGGTGACGTAGGAGCGCAGCGGTTCGGCGTCGGCCACGAGCGCGCCGAACTCCTCGCCCAGGGTCACGGCAGGGACGCCCAGGGCGTCCGCGGCGGCCCGGCCGGTCGCGGCCTGCGCCGGGTGGACGAGCAGCAGGGTCGCCCCGCTGTCCCGGAGCACGTGCTCCACCTCGCCGGCCGACAGCAGCAGGTGAACGGGGACGACGACCGCGCCCGCGGCGGTGATCGCGTAGTAGGCGAGGGGGAACTCGGCCGTGTTGGGGGCCATGAGGGCGACCCGGTCGCCGGGCCGTACGCCGAGGCCCGTGAGCGCGCCCGCCCGGGCCAGTGCGCCCTGCCACGCCTCGGCGAAGGTGAGCCTCAGGTCGCCTTCGACGAGGGCGGTCCTGCCGGGGCGGCGCCGGGCGTTCTCGGCGAGGATGGCGGCGACGGACAGGGTTGCCATGGAGTGGTGCTCCGTTTCCTTGCTGCTTCGGTGCTACGGCTGGTGTGTCGAATCCCCTCGCGGGGAGCCCCCGTTGCGGAAGTCTCAAGGGCGCTCGACCAGTACCGCCGTCCCCTGGCCCACCCCGACGCACATGGTGGCGAGCCCGCGCTCCGCGCCGGTGCGCCGCATCCGGTGCAGCAGGGTGGTGAGGATGCGGGCGCCGGAGCAGCCGAGGGGATGGCCGAGCGCGATGGCGCCGCCGGTGGGGTTGACCAGGTCGGGATCGATGCCGAGCTGGTCGACGCACGCGAGCGCCTGGGCCGCGAAAGCCTCGTTGAACTCGGCTTCCCGTACGTCGCCGATGTCCCAGCCGGCCCGGGCGAGCACCTTGCGGGTGGCGGGGACCGGGCCGAGGCCCATCACGTCGGGGTGGACGCCTGCGGAGGCGCCCGCGACGTACCGGCCGAGGGACTCGAGACCCAGTTCGTCCAGGGCCTCTTCGCTGACCAGCAGCAGACCGGCGGCGCCGTCGTTCATCGGCGAGGCGTTGCCCGCGGTGACCGTGCCGCCGGGACGGAAGACCGGCTTCAGCCGGGCGAGCCGCTCCAGCGAGGTGTCCTCCCGTACGCACTCGTCCTGCTCGACCGTGGTGCCGTCCGGGCGCTCCACGGGCAGGAGTTCGTCGTCGAAGTGGCCGTCCTTGCGGGCGGCCGCGGCCAGCCGGTGGCTGCGCAGCGCGAACTCGTCCTGCCGCTCGCGGGAGACGCCGTACCGTTCGGCGACCTCCTCGGCGGTCTCGCCCATGGCGAGCAGGCCGTGCAGCTCCTTCATGGCGGGGTTGACCAGGCGCCAGCCCAGCCGGGTGTCGTGGGTCTCGATGCGCTGCGGCAGGGCCTCGTCGGGGCGCGGCAGGACGAAGGGGGCGCGGCTCATCGACTCGGAGCCGCCGGCGATCACGACGTCGGCCTCGCCGGCGGCGATGGTCCGGGCGGCGGCGGTGACCGCTTCGAGACCGGAGGCGCACAGCCGGTTGACGGTGGCGCCGGGAACGGAGTCGGGCAGTCCGGCCAGCAGGACGGCCATGCGCGCGACGTTGCGGTTGTCCTCGCCCGCCTGGTTGGCGGCGCCCCAGTAGACGTCGTCGACGCGGGCCGGGTCGAGCGCGGGCACGTCGGCCAGCAGTCGGCGGATCACGGCCGCGGCCAGATCGTCCGGGCGGACCGAGGAGAGGGATCCGCGCAGTTTGCCGATGGGGGTACGACGGGCGGTCGCGAAATGGACGGGACGCACGACTGGGACTCCTGACCTACGACGCTGTGGATCAGCATGGACGCAGCACCCTTTAATTAGCACTGCTAGTTTTGGACTATAGACCTCCGGCCGCCCCGCTGGGAAGATCCTCCGGAACCTTCACCGACGCAGCTGGAGGAGAGATGCACCACGTCCGCGCGCACGTCCTGCGGGGGACGCACGGGACCCTCGCCGTGCACGAGTGGCCGCACCCGTCCCCCCGCCGCCTGGTGCTGCTGGCGCACGGGTACGGCGAGCACGCCGGCCGGTACGGGGAGCTGGCCGCCCTGCTGGGCCGGCACGGGGCCGCCGTGTACGCGCCCGACCACGCCGGCCACGGCCGGTCGGCCGGCGAACGGGTGGTGATCGAGGACTTCGAGGACGTGGTCACGGACCTGCACGCGGTGGCGGACCTCGCCCGGGCCGCGCACCCCGGCCTGCCGCTGGTCCTGGTCGGCCACTCCATGGGCGGCCTGGTCGCGGCCCGCTACGCCCAGCGGTACGGCACCGGGCTGAGCGCGCTGATCCTGTCCGGCCCGGTGATCGGCACGTGGGAACTGCCGGGACGGCTGCTGGCCCTGGAGGAGATCCCGGACACCCCGGTCAGCCCGGCCGCGCTCTCCCGCGACCCGGCCGTGGGCGCCGCCTACGCGGCCGATCCGCTGGTCTGGCACGGGCCCATGAAGCGCCCGACGCTGCGGGCGTTCGTCCGGACCCTGGCGACCGTGGCCGAAGGCGGTGACGTCGGCCCGCTGCCGCTGCTGTGGCTGCACGGCGACGACGACCGGCTGGTGCCGCTGTCCGGGAGCCGGACCGGGGTGGAGCGGCTGAGCGGCGGCCGGCTGACCGAGCGGATCTTCGCCGGGGCGCGGCACGAGGTGTTCCACGAGACGGACCGGGAACTGGCCCACGCGGAGGTGATCCGCTTCCTGGACGAGGTGCTGCCCCGCTGACCGCTCGCGCCGACCGCCGGCGTCGACCGCTCGCGCGGACCGCTCGCGCCGACCGCTCGCACGGGCCGCGGCAACCCGGAGAGCCCGGCAGCCCGGCAGCCCGGCAGCCGGACAGCGCCGCTGATCAGCCGGTTTGCGCCCCCGGCAGGCCGGGCACCCGCCCTTTCGGACATGACCGCAGACATCGGACGAAAGGGGACCTGCGCAACATGACCGTGGTCAAGAGCACGCTGCCCGAGGAGGCGCTCGGCGTCACCGGGACGGCCCTGCAGGACACGCTGGTCGACCTGCTCGGACTGTCGCTGATCGGCAAGCAGGCGCACTGGAACATCGTGGGCCCGCGGTTCCGGTCGATCCATCTCCAGCTGGACGAGGTGGTCGCCACGGCCCGCGGCCACTCCGACACGGTGGCCGAGCGGGCCTCCGCGCTGGGTGTGCCGCCGGACGGCCGGCCGGAGACCATCGCGGCGACCTTCGCGCTGCCCGGCACCAAGGACGGCTGGCTGCGTGACACCGAGGTGGTGGAGCTGATGGTGTCGGCCCTGGGGACGGCCGTCGACCGGCTCCGCGAGCGTATCGACGCGACCGAGAAGGCCGACCCGGTCACCCAGGACCTGCTGATCACCGTCACGGCCGACCTGGAGAAGCAGCGCTGGATGTTCCAGGCCGAGAACCAGCCGCGCGACGACGCCTCCAGCTAGCCCGCACCCACCCGGCACGGAAGGGGACACCCATGGCTGACGCCCTGGAACTCGACGCGCTGTGGCAGGACTTCCACCGCGTGGTGAACATGACCTCGGCGGAACTCGCGGCCTGGCTGAAGGTCCGGGACGCCGACGAGGAGACGGAACCGCTGCCGGAACGGGCGGGCACGCCCACCGGGCAGCACGTCCTCGCGATCCTGCAGAAGCGCCGTACCGATCTCACCGACGACGACGTCCGCGTCATGTACGAGGTCGTCGACACGGTCGGAGACCTCGGCGACATGGAGAACGAGCCCGAGCCGGAGCGCACGCCGGAGGACACCCGCCGCCGGCACCGGCTGATGACCCTGGGCCACGACCCGCTCAAGCCCTGAGCCCATGAACCGCGACGAACGGGTCGTGCGCGAGCTGGTGTCCGCGCACGGGCGGACGTACGCCGAGGAGGCGGGCATCCGCCTGCGGGACACCCCGCAGCCGCTGTACCGGCTCCTGGTGCTGTCCCTGCTGCTCAGCGCCCGGATCCGGGCATCGGTCGCGGTGGCCGCCGCCCGGGCCCTGCACGAGGCCCGCCTGGACAGCCCGCGCCGGATGGCCGAGGCCGGCCGGCAGCGCCGGGTGGACGCGCTCGGCCGGGGTGGCTACCGCCGCTACGACGAGCGGACCGCCACCCAGCTCGGCGACGGCGCCGAGCTGCTGACCGAGCGCTGGGGCGGGGACCTGCGCCGGCTGCACCGGGAGGCGGCGGGCGACACCGGCGCGCTCAGGGAACTGCTGCAGGAGGAGCCGGGCATCGGCCCGGCCGGCGCCGACATCTTCCTGCGCGAGGCACAGCGGGTGTGGCCGGACATCGCCCCCTACCTCGACGGCAAGGCGCTGTCCGGCGCCGGGCGGCTCGGCCTGCCGGAAGACCCCCACAAGCTCGCCGAGCTGGCCGGGGACACCCAACCGGCCGCACTGGCCGCCGCGTTGGTGCGAGCCGCACTCGACAGACAGGTGGCCGAAGACTGTCTGCGCCGCGCCGCATGATCGTGTCAGACTGCTCCCCGCACGTCCCGGGACTCCCTCCGGGACCGAACCGACCGAGGAGCAGCAGGTGGCGGGGACCGGGCCGGACATCCAGTACATCGACACCACCCGGCCCCATCCGGCCCGGGTGTACGACTGGTTCCTCGGGGGCAAGGACAACTACCCGGTGGACGAGCAGCTCGGCCGGCAGATCGCGGCGATCGACGGAGGCGCCCCGAAGGCCGCCCGCGCGAACCGGGCGTTCATGCGCCGGACCACCCGGGCACTGGCGGCGGAGACGGGGATCCGCCAGTTCCTGGACATCGGCACCGGCATACCTACCGAGCCCAACCTGCACCAGATCGCCCAGTCCGTGATCCCGGACGCCCGCGTGGTGTACGTCGACAACGACCCGATCGTGCTGGCCCACGCCGGCGCGCTGCTGCGCGGCACCCCCGAGGGCGTGACGGAGTACGTGCAGGCCGACGCCCGCGACCCGCGCTCCATCCTCGAACGGGCCTCCGGCGTACTGGACTTCGGGCGCCCGGTGGCGCTCTCCCTCATCGCCCTGCTGCACTTCGTCGCCGACGAGGACGGCGCGCACGACCTGGTCACCACGCTGGTCGACGCGCTGGCACCGGGCAGCGCCCTGGTGCTGTCGACGATGACCGCCGACTTCGAACCGGAGAACGTGCAGCGGGGCATCGCCGCCTACGCGGCGGGCGGCGTGACCCTGGTGGCCCGCTCGCACGCGGAGGTCGGCACCTTCTTCCAGGGCCTGGACCTGCTGGAGCCGGGCATCGTGTCGGTGGCCGACTGGCGCCCCGGCTCGGAACGGGCCGACGACGGCCCCGTCTCGCTGTACGGCGCCGTGGGACGCAAGCCGTCCCTCTGACGCGGCCCGCCGGGCAGGCGGCGGGCCGCGGCCGCTAGGCCGGCGGCAGCGGGATGCCGAGCACCTCGGCGACGGTCCGCAGCACGCCGTTGTCGTTGTTGGACGGCGCGCGGTGGCGGGCCCGGCGCAGCACCTCCGGGTGGGCGTTGGACATGGCGAAGGACCACTCGGCCGCGTCCAGCATCTGCAGGTCGTTGAGGTAGTCGCCGAACACCATGGTCTGCGCGGGCGTGATGCCCAGCTCACGCTGGAGGCCGCGCAGGGCGGCCCCCTTGTCGGCCGTGCGGTTCATGACGTCGACCCAGTGCTCGCCGGAGACGACCACCTGATGGGTGGCCGTGAACGCCTCCAGGGCCGGGGCGGTGGTGTGCTCGGCGGAGCCGAAGTCGAACAGCGCCACCTTGATCACGTCGTCCTCGACGGCGGTGACGTCCTCGACGACCCGGTGCTCGACGTAGTACTTGCGCACCTCCGCCAGGAACGCCTCGTCGGTCCGCTCGACGTACGCCGCCCGCTTGCCGCAGACCACGGCGCCCACGTCGGCGCCGCCCGCGACCAGCCGCCGCACCGTCCGGGCGAGGTCACCGGCGACGGACCGGTCCAGCGGGTCGGAACTCAGCTCCACGCCGTCACGGACGACGTACGTGCCGTTCTCCGCGATGAACACCATGCCCTCGGCGACCTCGGCGAACTGCCGGGCCAGCGTGGCGTACTGGCGGCCGCTCGCCGGGCTGAACAGCACCCCGCGGCGGCGCAGTTCCGCGAGCATCGGCCACAGGCCGCCGGGTATCCGTTTGGCGTCGTCCAGCAGGGTGCCGTCCATGTCGGTGACGATCAGCCGGATGTCGGCGGAGCCGGAGCGGGAGGTGGGGGTGTCGAGGAGGGAGGCGGGCGTGGCGGGCATGTCTGCTTCCGGTCGGGGTCGGCGGTACCGGTCCAGTGTTCCTCATCCGACGGACCCCGCCGGAGCGTGGCCGGGACGTCACCCTGCGCGGTTCCCGGGACAGCGCGATCGGGGGACGGCACAATGACGGCGGGAGCCGCACGTGAGGAGGCCCGGCGCGGGGTGGAGGCCCGCGGGGCGCGCCGAGCCGGGCGGGACCGTCGTACCACGGTACGGCGCGGTGGCCGTGACACCCTGGCCCCGATCCGTCGCCCGGCTCCGGCCGGGGCCGAGCCCGTCGAGGAGGACGCATGACCACCCTTGCCGACCCCGAGCCCGGCGGACGTCCCGGCGATCTGAAGCGGGTCGCGGCCCTCACCGCCGACCTGGCCTCCCAGGGCGTGCACGGCATCGTGCTGGCCTATGTGGACACGGCGGGCGTCGCCCGGGTCAAGACGATCCCGACGGCACGGCTGGAGGCGGCCGTGGCCTGGGGCGTCGGCATGTCGCCGGTGTTCGACACCTTCCTCGCCGACGACTCCGTCGTCACCACCGACGTCCTCGGCTCCCCCGACGGCGACCTCAGGCTCTACCCGGACCTCGACCATCTCGTCCCGCTGGCCGGCCAGCCCGGCTGGGCCTGGGCGCCCGTGGACCGGATCACGCAGGAGGGCGGACGGCACCCCGGCTGCGCCCGGACCTTCCTGCGCCGGACGGTGACGGAGGCCGCCGACCGCCACGGCGTCGACTTCAAGGCGGCGGTGGAGATCGAGTGGGCCTTCGGACTCGGCTCGGCGCCCGCCGGGGAGTTCGTCCCGGCGGCCTCCGGGCCGGCGTACGGCGCGGTCCGGCAGGTCGAGCTGAGCGACTGCACCGCCGATCTGCTGGCCGCGTGCGCGGCCCAGGGCGTGGACGTCGACCAGATCCATCCCGAGTACGCGCCGGGCCAGTTCGAGATCTCGGTGGGCGCGCTGGACCCGGTGGCGGCGGCCGACCGCAGCGTGCTGGTGCGGCAGACGATCCGGGCGGTGGCCCAGCGCCACGGACTGCGGGTCTCCTTCGCGCCCGCCTACCTGCCCGAGGGCGTCGGCAACGGCGGCCATCTGCACCTGTCCTGCTGGCGCGACGGTGTGAACCTGCACGCCGGCGGCGAGGGACGCTACGGCATGACGGCCGAGGCGGAGTCGTTCGTGGCCGGGGTCCTCGCCCACCTGCCCGCGCTGACGGCGGTGACCGCGCCGAGCCCGGCCAGCCATCTGCGGCTCCAGCCGTCCCAGTGGGCCGGCGCGTTCACCGCCTGGGGCCGGGAGACCCGGGAGGCCGCCGTGCGGATCGTCACCGGCACGGCGGGCCGCCACGACCAGGACGCCAACATGGAGGTCAAACCCGTCGATCTGGCCGCCAACCCGTATCTGGCCCTGGGCTGTGTGATCGCCGCCGGACTCGACGGCGTCACGGCGGGCCGCGCCCTGCCCGACGAGATCACCGGCGACCCGGCCCGCTACGGCCCCGACGAGGCGGCGGCCCTGGGGGTCCGGCGGCTGCCGCGCTCGCTGCCGGAGGCCGTCGAGGAGTTCCGCGCGGACCCGGTGCTGCGGACCGCGCTGGGCCCGGTCCTCGCCGACGCGGTGAGCGCCGTACGGCTCGGCGAGGCGGCGGCCGTCGACGGGCTCGGGCCCGTCCAGGTGGCGGCGGCCTACCGCTGGGCATACTGACCATGACCGCACCGGGACCGGTCCACGAGGCCCTCGCCGCGCTGCCGCTGGTGGACCACCACTGCCATGGCGCGGTGACCGCCGACCTGGACGCCGGGCAGTTCGAGGCCCTGATCACCGAGGGCGCGGCCTGGCCCGGCGTGTCGCCCTTCGACAGCCCCGTCGGCGTGGCCGTACGCCGGCACTGCGCGCCCCTGCTCGGCCTCCCCCGGCACGCCCCGCCCGCCGACTACACGGCGCGCCGCGCGGCGCTCGGCTGGCGGGAGGTCAACCGCCGCTTCCTGACGGCGGCCGGAGCCGAGATGTTCTGTGTGGACACCGGCTTCGCCCCGCACCCGCTCACCACCCCCGCCGAGCTGGCCACGGCCGCCGGCGCCGCCGCCTGCGAGGTCGTCCGCCTGGAGCAGCTCGCCGAGGCGGTGGCCGCGCGGGGCGTGGAGGCGGGCGAGTACCCGGCCGTCCTGCGCACCGCCGCCGAGGAGGCCGTACGCCGGCCGGGGGTGGTGGCGGTGAAGTCGATCGCGGCCTACCGCACGGGCTTCGCCCTGGACCCGGAGCGCCCCGCGGACGCCGAGGTGACGGAGGCGGCCCGGCACTGGCTGGCGCGGGGCGGCCGGCTCACCGACCCGGTGCTGGTACGGCACCTGCTGTGGACCGCCGTCGACCTGGGTCTGCCGCTGCAGCTGCACACCGGCTTCGGTGATGCGGACGTGACGCTGCACCGCGCCGACCCCGCCCTGCTCACCGACTGGCTGCACCGCACCGCCGGCACGATCCCGGTCCTGCTGCTGCACTGCTGGCCGTACCACCGCCAGGCCGCCTATCTGGCCACGGTGTTCGAGCAGGTGTACCTGGACGTCGGTCTCGCCCTGCACTACACCGGCCCGGCGCGCTGCCGGGCGGTGCTGGAGGAGGCACTGGAGATCACCCCGTTCCGCAAACTCCTGTACAGCTCCGACGCCTACGGTGTGGCCGAGTTCCATCACCTGGGTGCCCTGTGCTTCCGGCAGGGACTCGCCGATCTCCTGCAAGCCCGCGTGGACGCCGACGAGTTGAGTCTGGCCGACGCCCTGCGGATCGCGGCCTGGACGGGCCGCGACAACGCCCGCCGCCTGTACGGGCCGCCCGTATCCGAACCGGCCCGCGATCCCAGCGGGCGCCCCACCCGGAAAGTATGATCAAGCAATGTCTGACATGACCGAGACCACGCCCGGCTGGCTGACCACGGACGAGCTGGAGATGGCCAGGGCCCGGATGCCGATCCTCTACGTCGAAGCCGTGCCCGTGCGCGTGGACGACAGCGGTGAAGTCACCAGCATCGGCCTGCTGCTGCGCATCGGCCCGGACGGGACGGTCAGCCGCACCCTGGTCTCCGGCCGCGTCCTGCACCACGAGCGGGTCCGCGACGCGCTGCTGCGGCACCTGGAGAAGGACCTGGGCCCCGTCGCGCTGCCCCGGGTCCCCGCCTCCCTCCAGCCGTTCACGGTCGCGGAGTACTTCCCCACGGCGGGCATCACGCCGTACCACGACCCGCGCCAGCACGCGGTGTCCCTGGCCTACATCGTGCCGGTGACCGGTGACTGCCGGCCCCGCCAGGATGCGCTCGACCTCGTCTGGTTCAGCCCCCAGGATGCGGCCTCCCTGGCCGTGCAGAGCGAGATGCCCGGCGGCCACGGAGTACTGCTGAAGCAGGCGCTGGCACATGTGGGTGTCGTGTCCTGACCCCCCGGTCCCCGCCGCGGGTACGGCGGCGGGGCCTGCGCGACCGCGCTGTCCGGCCGGTCGCACCGCACGGCCCGTGAGGGGCGCACCGCCGTGGCGGTGCGCCCCTCACGGGCGTTGTCCGGTACGGGGCCCCGTGCGGTTACGCGGCGGGCCGGCGGGCCGTCACGATCAGGTAGCCCACCTCGGGCATCTCCAGGTTCTCCCCCTCCGCGGGCTTCAGCTTGGCGAAGACCTCCGGGTCGACCTTGGCGGCCAGCTGCTCCATGTTCTTGGCGAGCGCCTCACCGAGCCGCTTGACCGACTGCCGCGTGGTGTTCTCGCTGACGTCGATGATCTCCGCGCAGCGCAGGCCCGCCTCACGCAGCATCGTCGGGTACGCCTCGAACGACGCCGGCGACTGGGTGAGGTACCGCTTGAGGATGCCCTCGATCACCGGGCGCCGCTCCTCCGAGATGGTCTCCCGCTCGTAGTTGTCCGTGAGCGCGAGCCGGCCGCCCGGCCGCAGCACCCGGGCCGCCTCGGTGAGCGCGGCCGTACGGTCGGGCATCTGCATGACGGACTCCAGCATCCACACGGCGCTGAACGAGGCGTCGTCGAACGGCAGGTTCATCGCGTCACCGTGCTGGAAGCTGACCTTGCCGCTCACACCGGCGGCCTCGGCCAGCTCGTTGGCCCTCTCCACCTGCTTGAGGCTCACGCTGATGCCCACGACCTCGGCACCGGTCCGCTGCGCCAGCCGGATCGCCGGCCCGCCGAGGCCACAGCCGATGTCCAGGACGCGGTCGCCCGGGCCGACCTGGAGACGGTCGATCATCATGTCCGTGAGCCGGTCGGCGGCGTCCTCTAGCCCGGTGGTGTCCTCCTGGCTGTTCCAGAAGCCCACGTGGATGTTGGGGCCGTAGAGAGAGGCGTCGAACGCACCCATCAGCTGGTCGTAGAACTGGCCGACCTGCTCACCGACGGGGCTGAGGTTCGAAGACGTCACTTTGTTCTCCTGATTGTCGATATTCACAGTCCACGGGCCCGGAAGGGAGCCTGCGCGGCTCGAAGGACGCGTGCGCGCCCTTCCGGGTTCCGTCTTTCTCTCGCGACGCGTGAGGTGAGGGCACGGCGGCCGCCGCGCCCTCACCTCACGCGTTCTCCGCAAGCCAGTCGAGGACGGCTCCGGCGGTGGCACCGGCGTGATCCTCCATCATGGTGAAGTGGTCGCCGGGCACTTCGATCCGGGTGACCCGGGCGCCCCACGCCGCCTCCTCGTCGGTGGTCTGCTCCGAGCCGGTGAAGGTCTCCTCGGCCTTCACCGCCAGGATCGGCGCACCGATCGGGGCAGGCCCCCAGTCCGAGAAGAGGCGCAGGTACCCGCCCATCGCCGTGAGCCGGCCCTCGTCCACCACGCCGAACATCTTCTCGCGATCGAACATCTTCCCGGACAGGTTGGTCTGGATCCACGGCAGTGCCTCACTGCGCGGCAGATAGGTGTCCAGCATCACGACCGCCGCCGGGGCGCTCCCGCGCTGCTCGAGCAGCCCCGCGACCGACTGGGCGATCCAGCCGCCCGACGACCGGCCGACCAGCACGAACGGCTCCTCGCCGACGGTCCGCAGCACCGCCTCCGCCTGCATCTCCACCACGGCGTCGACGTCGGCCGGCAGCAACTCGCCCTTGCTGAAGCCGGGTTCGGGCAGCACGGTGACATCACGGCGGCCCCGGAAGCCCGCCGCGAAGCGGGCGTACTCACGAGCCCCCGAGATCGCCACCAGCGACGGGAAGCACACCAGGCCGGGCGTGGTGCCGCCCTTGGACAGCCGGACCAGCTTGGGCGGACTCGTCAGCTCGGCGGCCGTACGGAACGACGGGCGCAGCCGGGCCGCCGCCATCAGCAGCTGGGTGCCCGCGACGTACTGGCCGTCGGCGCACGCCTGCCGGTAGAGGGACTCGATGGTCGATCCGCCCCCGGCCGCGGGGGCCGCCTGCTGCCCGGCACCGCCGGTGGCCGCGGCGGACGGCTGCGGCTCCGGCGCGGCACCCGGCACCACCTGGGTGCGCAAGTAGCCGGCCAGCGCGGCGGGCGTGGTGTGGTCGAACAGCAGCGTCGCCGGCAGCGTCAGACCGGTGACGTGGTTGAGCCGGTTGCGGATCTCCACGGCGGTGAGCGAGGTGATGCCCAGCTCCAGGAAGGCGTGGCCCTCCTCGACCGGGTCCACGGAGTCGTGGCCCAGCACCGTCGCCGTGTGCGTCCGCACCAGCTCGGTCAGCGTCCGCAGCTGCTCCTCGGCCGGCTGCCCGGCCAGCCGCTGCCCGAGCGGCACCTGTCCTGCCTCGTCCGTGCTCCGGCCGGAGGCACTGTCGGCCGTCCGGCGCGGTGCCACCCGGACCAACCCCCGCAGCAGGGCGGGCGTGCCGACCGAGGCGGCCTGCGCCCGCAGGGCGGCGACGTCGAGCCGCATCGGCACCAGCAGCGGGTCCACCCCGGATCCGTCCGCCTCGGCGGCCGACGACAGCTCCACCGCCCGGTCGAAGAGGGCCAGCCCCTCGTCGGAGGTGAGTGCGGCCACCCCCGAACGGTTCAGCCGCTGTACGTCACCGTCGTCCATGTGCCCTGTCATCGCGCTGCGTTCGGCCCACAGGCCCCAGGCGAGCGAGGCCGCCGGAAGCCCCGCCGCCCGGCGGTGGTGCGCCAGAGCGTCCAGGAACGCGTTGGCCGCCGCGTAGTTGGCCTGTCCGGCGGCACCGAACACACCCGCCGCGGAGGAGAACAGCACGAAGGCCGTGAGCGGCAGGTCCCGGGTCAGCTCGTGGAGGTTGACCGCCGCGTCACTCTTGGGACGCAGCACGACGTCCACCCGCTCCGGCGTCAGTGAACCGAGGACACCGTCGTCGAGCGCGCCGGCCGCGTGCACCACACCGGTCAGCGGATGCCGGTCCGGCACGCTCGCCAGCAGTTCCGCCAGCGCCGCACGGTCGGCGACATCACAGGCGGCCAGCCGCACCGACGCCCCGAGGGCGGTCAGCCGGTCCGCCAGCTCGGCGGCGCCGGCGGCGGCCCGGCCGCTGCGGCTGGTCAGCAGCAGGTGCCGGACACCGTGCTCGACCACCAGGTGCCGGGCCACCAGGGACCCCAGCACACCGGTCGCCCCGGTGATCAGCACGGTGCCCTCCGCGGACCACACCCCGGAGTCCGGCGTGCCCTCGTCCACCGTGTCCGGCCCCGCCCCGCCGTTGGCGCGCTCCGCGGGCACCCGGGCCAGCCGCGGCGCGAACGGCCGCCCGGACCGCACCGCCAACTGCGGCTCGACACCGTCCAGGATCCGCGGCAGCACCGCGAACGAGGTGTCCTGGTCGTCCATGTCCAGCAGCACGAACCGGTCGGGATTCTCCGACTGCGCCGCCCGCACCAGACCCCACGCCGCCGCGCAGGCCGGGTCCGGCAACCGCTCCCCGGGCCGGGCCGCGACCGCCCCACGGGTCACGAACACCAGACGTGAGCCCGCGAAGCGCTCCTCGCCCTGCCACGCCTGGGTGAGCCGCAGCGCCCGGTGCGCCACCGCACGCACCCGGTCCGCGGACAGCTCGTCCGGCTCACCGCCGTCGAGCCACGCGGCGAACGGGACGAACACCAGGTCCGGCACGTCCCCGCCCGCCGTCACGGCTTCCGCCAGCGCGGGCAGGTCCGCGTACCGCTCGGCCTGCGCCCCCGCCGCACCCGCCGACTTCAGGGCCGTCGACAGCGACGTGCCGTCGTCGCCCAGCACCGCCCACCTGCCCGGCGCGCGGGACACGGCCGGTGACACCACCGCGGTCCAGTCGAGCCGGAACAACGACTCGTGGAAGGTGCCGTGCGCCCGGCTGAGCTGCTCCCGGGAGATCGCCCGGGTCACCAGCGAGTCCACCGACAGCACCGACCGGCCCGACTCGTCCACGGCGGTCACCGTCACCGCGTCGGGTCCCGCCGGGGCCAGCCGCACCCGCAGCGCGGACGCGCCCTGGGCGTGCAGCGCCACACCGTTCCAGGCGAAGGGCAGCCGGACCCGTCCGGTGTCGCCACCCGGAGCGACGGAGCCGGGCAGCCGGACGAACCCACCGAACGCCATCGCGTGCAGCGCCGCGTCCAGCAACGCGGGGTGAACGCCCAGGTCCCCGGCCCCGGATCGCTGGTCCTCGGGCAGCCGGACCTCCGCGAACACCTCGTCGCCCCGGCGCCAGACGGCCCGCAGTCCCTGGAACGTCGGTCCGTAACCGAATCCGTTGCGCGCGAACCGCTCGTACAGGCCGTCCACGTCGACGGCTTCCGCGTCCGCCGGCGGCCATGCCGCACCGGCGTCCGCCCACACCGCCGATCCGCCACCGCTCGTGAGGGCACCGACGGCATGCCGGGTCCACGGGCCGCCGTCCGTCTGCGAGTACACGTTCAGCGCACGCCGCCCGGACTCGTCGGGCCCGCCGACGGAGACCTGCACGGACACCGCGCCGTCCTCCGGCAGCACCAGCGGCGCCTCCAGCGTCAGTTCCTCCACCCGGTCGCAGCCGACCGTGTCCCCGGCGCGCAGCGCCAGCTCCACGAACGCCGTCCCCGGCAGCAGGGTCACACCGGCCACGGCGTGCTCGGCCAGCCAGGGGTGGGTGCGCAGGGACAGCCGGCCCGTCAGCAGCGCCCCGTCGGACGCGGGCAGCGTGACAGCCGCGCCCAGCAACGGGTGATCGGCGGAGACCAGACCGGCCGACGTGACATCGGCCGAGACGACAGGCTCCGACTCCAGCCAGTAACGCTGGTGCTGGAAGGCGTAGGTCGGCAGGTCGAC
>NZ_WWJT01000428.1 GCF_009865385.1 Streptomyces sp. SID486
CGCGCGGCTCAGTCCCGGCCGCCCTTGTCCGCCGCCGGCCATACACCCGTCGACCGGGCGATGGCCTTCGCGCCGGTGCGGTCCACGGCACTGCGCACCACCGCGAAGATGGCGCCCTGGACCGCCGCGGCCAGCAGGATCTCACCCCAGCCGCGGTCCGGGTCCAGGGCGTCAGGCGCGTCGTCCTCGTGCCGGATCGCCTTCCACGCCTGGCGGAAGGCCATCCCGGCCAGTGCACCGCCTGCCCAGCTGAGCACGAATCCGACCGGCTGGTAGGCGAGCGGGAGCTTCTTCTTCTTGTTCTTGACCATGTGTGACTACTTCCTCCTCAGTCGTCCCTCATGCGGGCTGACCCTGCGGGGCCACTCGTTCGCCCGGCGGCACCGGGCCGGGCGGTGTGCCGGTACCGAAGGGCCGGCCGCCCAGCTCCTCGCGGTGGTGCGGACTCGCCCACCCGGCGAGATCCGGGCCGAGCGGCACGATGCCGGTGGGGTTGATGCCGGTGTGCACCTGGTAGTAGTGCCGCTTGATGTGGTCGAAGTCGACCGTGTCGCCGAATCCCGGCGTCTGGAAGAGGTCCCGGGCGTAGGCCCACAGCACCGGGTGCTCCGCCAGCTTCCACCGGTTGCACTTGAAGTGGCCGTGATAGACGGCGTCGAACCGGACCAGGGTGGTGAACAGCCGGATGTCCGCTTCCGTGAGGGTGTCACCGACCAGATACCGCTGTCCGGAAAGCCGCTCGCCGAGCAGTTCCAGCCGCCGGAAGACACCGGCGCACGCCTCCTCGTACTCCGTCTGGTGGGTGGCGAACCCGGCCCGGTACACCCCGTTGTTCACGTCCTCGTAGACCTCGGCCATCACCTGGTCGATCTCGTCGCGCCGGGCGGCCGGATAGAGGTCCGGTGCTCCCGGCCGGTGCAGGGCCGTCCACTCCGTGGCCAGGTCCAGCGTGAGGCGCTGGTAGTCGTTGGTGACCAGCCGTCCGCTGGGGACGTCCACCACCGCAGGCACACTCACCCCGCCCGGACTGCCGGGCTCGCGCCTGTCGTACGCCTCGCTCAGGAACCGGATGCCGAGCACCGGGTCGCGGCCGTCCGGGTCCAGGGTGAACCGCCAGCTGCGGTCGTCCTGGACCGGGTCGGCGACCGCCAGCGACAGCGCGCCCTCCAGCCCCAGCAGACGGCGCGAGATCACCGCCCGGCTCGCCCACGGGCAGGCGCGGGAGACCACCAGCCGGTAACGGCCCGCCTCCACCGGCCAGCCGTCCCGGCCGTCGGCGGTGATCCGGTCGGCGAAGTGGCTCCGGGACCTCTTGAACGCGCGGTGTCCGTAGCCGCTGTTGCCGTCTTCACCCATCTCTCCTCCTCGCGGTCCGGGTCCTGCTGACCGACGCGTTCCCCGTTTCGCGCCGCCCGCACGGTGTGAGCCGCCGGGTCGGGGGCAGTCGGCGAAAGGTGAGCGGGACATCCTCGGAACGGGAGACGGCCGCACGTACGGCCGAGAAGAGCGCGACGCGACCGGCGCCCCAGCCGGGCCCGGTATCCCCACCGGCACCCGGCAGGGACGGCGCAGCGCGCACCACGAACGACGACGGCGGGACTGCGCCACCGGCGGGGGGCGAGTCCAAGGCCGACCGGCACACCAAGGTCACGGTCCTCGTCGCCCTCACCGCCAACCTGGTGATCGCGGTGGCCAAGGCGGCCGGCGGTGTACTGGCGGGCTCGCCGGCGCTGCTGTCGGAGGCCGCGCACTCGGTCGCGGACAGCCTCAACGAGGTCTTCCTGCTGGCCGCCCTGCGCCGCAGCCGCCGCCCGGCCGACAGCCGGCACCCCTTCGGCTACGGCAAGGAGCGCTTCTTCTGGTCCCTGCTCGCCGCCGTCGGCATCTTCGTGATGGGCGGCTGCTTCTCCTTCTTCCAGGGCTTCGAGGCCCTGCGCAACGGTGCCGAGGAGAAGTTCAGCGGCTATGTGGCGGGCCTGATCGTGCTCGGGGTGGCTCTGATCGCCGAGGGCGTCTCGCTGCTGCGGGCCCTGCACCAGGTGCGCCGGCAGGGCGGCGGGCTCGGCGCGCTGCGCGATCCCGCGCTGCGCACGGTGGTGGCCGAGGACGGCACGGCGGTGCTCGGCGTGACCCTCGCCATGATCGGCATGGCCCTGCACATGGTGACCGGGCAGGTCGTGTGGGAGGCGTCCGCCTCGCTGATGATCGGTGTGCTGCTGGTCTACGTCGCCTACCGGCTCGGCCGCGACGCCCGTGCCCAGCTGATCGGCGAGGCCGCCGATCCCGAGCTGAGCGGCAGGATCCGGGCGCTGCTGCGGGCACAGCCGGAGATCGACAGCGTCGAGGCGCTGTTCACCATGAAGATGGGTCTCGACTCCACGCTCGTCGCCGCCCGCATCGACCTGGTGCCGGGCCTGGACAGCGAGCGGGTCGAGGAGGTCTCGGTGCGCATCAAGGGATCGCTCGCGCGGACGTTCCCCGACACCGACCAGATCTTCCTCGACGTCACCGACCGGCCCGCGGGCGAGGCACACGAAAGCCCCGCCGCGACGGGGGAACGCGGCGGGGCCTGACGCACGAGTGCCCGCGGACGGGCCGGTTCACACGCCCCGGAAACAGATATTTCTGGGAACGGGCCGCCGTCCGGCCCGAACCGGCCGCCCACGCGGGCCGATTGGCAGGGGCGCCGGCGGGGACCGGCTCAGCTGCCGGCGAGCGGCTCCAGCACGAAGACCGGGATCTCCCGGGTCGTCTTGCGCTGGTAGTCGGCGTACGGCGGGAACGCGGCCACCGCCCGCTCCCACCACTCGGCCTTCTCCGCCCCGGTGACCTCGCGGGCCCGCATCTCCCACTTCTGCGGTCCGTCCTGAAGCTCGACACGCGGGTCGGCCTTGACGTTGAAGTACCAGACCGGATGCTTGGGCGCCCCGCCGAGAGAGGCGACCGCCGCGTACCGGCCGTCGTGCTCCACCCGCATCAGCGGTGTCTTGCGGATCTTCCCGCTGCGCGCCCCCCGCGTGGTCAGCAGGATCACCGGCATCCCCGTGTCCCGCAGCGTGGTGCCCTTCGTCCCGCCGGAACCCTCGTACAGCTCGACCTGCTCGCGCACCCACTGCGTCGGGCTGGGCTCGTACTCGCCCTCAAGAGGCATTTCCTGCTGTCCCTTCGTCGGTCCAACGAACGTCCGCCCCAGTCAACACCGGAGGCCGCCGGAAACATCCGTACCGCGTGCCGCGTCAGCCGATGCGGTGAACGCCCCGTGGCCCGTGCCGACCGGTGCCGCGCGGGCCCGGAACGCCCGGCGGTGCGGCATCATGGACAAAAAGGACAGTCCCGCCGAGGTCCGCCGTCGTGCCGCCGTCCCCTCCCCGGGCGGGGGTGGTGCCCGGCCGCCGTTCCGGCCGTCGGCTGTCGGCTCCTGGCTGTGCGCGGGCGTGCCGACCGTCGGCTCCCGGCCGTACGGGGGTGTACCGGCCGTCGGCCGTCGGCTCCCGGCTGTGCGCGGGCGTGCCGGCCGTCGCCCGACGGCTCCCGGGCGGACGGGACGGCGGCCGGTTCCCGCCCCTCGGACCCACGGCACTTCGGCCAGATCGCGAGGGTCACCGAAGTGGCCGAACTTCAGGTCGACCTATAGATGCCTGGGGCATCTAATGAAGATCGGCACGACGCACCTCCTTCGTCTGCGAGGTCTTTCCATGACGGAACTGACGGACACCACCGGCCCGGCTGCCCTGCCCGACCCCGTCGCCTTCCCCCAGGACCGCACCTGCCCCTACCACCCGCCCACCGGCTACGACCCGCTGCGCGACGGGCGACCCCTGTCCCGCGTCACCCTCTACGACGGCCGCGAGGTCTGGCTCGTCACCGCGCAGGCCACCGCCCGCGCCCTGCTCGCCGACCCCCGCCTGTCCACCGACCGCCGGCGCTCCGGCTTCCCCGTACCCACCCCCCGTTTCGAGGCCGGCCGTGACCGCAGGGTGGCCCTGCTCGGCATGGACGACCCCGAGCACCACCGGCAGCGGCGCATGCTGATCCCGGCCTTCACGGTGAAGCGCGCCGCCGCGCTGCGCCCGTGGATCCAGCGGGTCGTGGACGAACTGCTGGACGCCATGATCGAACAGGGCCCGCCCGCCGAACTGGTCTCCGCCTTCGCGCTGCCGGTGCCGTCGATGGTGATCTGCGGGCTGCTGGGGGTGCCCTACAGCGACCACGAGTTCTTCGAGGAACAGTCCCGCCGGCTGCTGCGCGGCCCGACCGCCGCCGACGCCGTGGCCGCCCGCGACCGGCTGGAGCAGTATCTCGGCGACCTGATCGACACCAAGGCCAAGGACGCCGAGCCCGGCGACGGCATCCTCGACGACCTCGTCCACCACCGGCTCCGCGAGGGCGAGCTGGAGCGGGCCGACCTCGTGTCGCTCGCTCTGATCCTGCTCGTCGCGGGGCACGAGACGACCGCCAACATGATCTCCCTGGGCACCTACACCCTGCTCCAGCATCCCGACCGGCTGTCCGAGGTCCGCGCCGATCCCGCCCTGCTGCCCGCCGTCGTCGAGGAACTCCTGCGCATGCTGTCCATCGCCGAGGGGCTGCAGCGAGTCGCGCTGGAGGACATCGAGGTCTCGGGCACCACGATCCGGGCCGGTGAAGGCGTCCTCTTCGCGACGTCCGTGATCAACCGGGACACGTCCGTGTACGACGACCCCGACGGGGTGGACTTCCACCGGTCCGACCGCCACCACGTCGCGTTCGGCTTCGGCATCCACCAGTGCCTGGGCCAGAACCTGGCCCGCGCCGAACTGGAGATCGCCCTCGGCAGCCTCCTCACCCGGCTGCCGGGGCTGCGGCTGGCCGCCCCGGCGAAGGACATTCCCCACAAACCCGGCGACACGATCCAGGGGATGCTGGAACTCCCCGTGACCTGGTAAGAGGCTCTGCTCATGCACATCGACATCGACAAGGACGCCTGTATCGGCGCCGGGCAGTGCGCGCTGGCCGCGCCGGGCGTCTTCACCCAGGACGACGACGGGTACAGCATGCTGCTCCCCGGCAGCGAGAACGGCGAGGACCCCATGACCCGGGAGGCGGCCCGCGCCTGCCCGGTGAGCGCGATCACCGTGCGGGACGGCGTCGGCTGACGGCCCGGCGGTACGGCGGCCACCGCCGTACCGCCGTACCGGCGGCGGCAGCCGGGGCTACCGCACCTTGCGGACGTACGCCGCGCTGCCGGGCACGGACACGTCCCGGTCCCGGCGGACGATGCTCAGCCGGCCGCCCCAGCGGGCGCGGGCCGCGCGCAGCCCGGAGTCGGTGTACTCGACGTCCACCACCCGGCCGTCGAACGCCTTCGCGTACACCTCGCACTCGTCGTACTGCCCGCACTCCTCGGCGACCGCGAAGTCCAGTCCGGTGCGCACGCGCACCGAGGCCAGTTCCGCGGTGTTCTTCTGGGCGATGGCCAGGTGACGGGCGTGGGCGTGCCGGGAGAGCAGGGTCATGAACGCGGTCGCGTCGGCCGTGGTGAGCAGCCGGCGGGAGCGGGTGTAGCTGTCGTAGTTGTCGGGCTCGACGGCGTCGAAGCCCTTGTCCGCGCAGCCGTCGATCCAGCGGTTCACCCGCCGGGCCACCCGTTCCCGTTTGGCGGGGGTGCCGATGTCCAGCAGCGGTTCGTGCCAGTCCTCGTCGATGACGACCCGGCCGCGCGCGTCGCGCAGCAACAGGTCGGCCGGCCAGGAGGAACGCTCGGCGGGCTGGGCCTGGAACGCGTTGACGTAGCAGATGTTGTACAGCCCGGGCGCGGGGGAGTCGGACCGGTCGCGGCTGACGATGCGCACCCCCGCCGCCGGGCGGTAGCCGCCGCCGATCTGGTAGTCGAACCCGGCGCCCCGCGGCGGCAGCCGCACCGTGGCGGGTCCGGGGGAACCGCTGTCCCGGCGCTCGCCGGAGCCGCAGCCGGCCAGGGCCGGCAGTGCGAGGACCAGGGCCGTCGCCAGGGCGCCCAGGGCCGTGCGCGACCGCGAGGCGCGGAGAACACCCTTCCGGGACAAGTCCGCTCCATCCTGCCCACGCCGGGCGGCGCGGCACATGTCAGGATCCAATCTCCCCCGCGTTCCTGCCGTCAAGTCGGGCCCTGGCCAGGTCGTAGGCTCGCTCACGACCGTCGTTCCCGAAGGCAGGAGCAGCAACGATGCAGTACGTGAAGCTCGGTTCGACCGGCCTGGACGTCTCGCGGATCTGTCTGGGCTGCATGACCTACGGTCTGCCGGACCGCGGCACGCACAAGTGGACGCTGGACGAGGAGGCGTCGCGTCCGCTGATCCGGCAGGCGCTGGAGGCGGGCATCACCTTCTTCGACACCGCGAACGTGTACTCCGACGGCACCAGTGAGGAGATCGTCGGCAGGGCCCTGCGGGACTTCGCCCGGCGGGACGAGATCGTGCTCGCCACGAAGGTGAACGGCCGGATGCGGCCCGGTCCGAACGGGGCCGGCCTGTCCCGGAAGGCGATCATGACGGAGATCGACCACAGTTTGCGCCGCCTCGGCACGGACCACGTCGACCTCTACCAGATCCACCGCTATGACCACGACACCCCCGTCGAGGAGACGATGGAGGCCCTCCACGACGTGGTCAAGGCGGGCAAGGCCCGCTACATCGGGGCGAGTTCGATGTACGCGTGGGAGTTCTCCAAGGCCCAGTACACGGCGGAGCGGCACGGCTGGACGAAATTCGTGTCCATGCAGAACCACTACAACCTGCTCTACCGCGAGGAGGAGCGGGAGATGCTGCCCCTGTGCGCGGACCAGGGCGTCGGTGTGCTGCCGTGGAGCCCGCTCGCCCGTGGCCGGCTCACCCGCGACTGGGGCGCGGTGACCGAGCGCAGCACCCACGACGACTTCGGCAGCCGGCTGTACCTGGAAAGCGATCGCGCGATCGTCGAGGCCGTCACCCGCATCGCCGCCGACCGGGGCGTACCGCGCGCCCAGGTGGCCCTCGCCTGGCTGCTGCGCCAGGACACGGTGGCCGCCCCGATCGTCGGCGCGGCCAAACCGCAGCACATCGAGGACGCGCTGGCCGCCGTCGACCTGGAGCTGAGCGACAAGGAGGTCGAGGAACTCCAGCAGCCGTACACCCCGCGTGCCGTGAGCGGTCACTGACCGTGGGGCGGAAACCGTGCGGCGCCGACCCGATGCCGCACGGGTCGCCTTTCAGTCGGGTCTCCGGAGGAATTGGCCACTCTTGACGAATCGTCAATATGCGCCTTGACGAAAAGTCAAGAGTGGCCTTGACGAAACGTCAATAGAGGCACTTCGGAAGGGAATCCCAAGAATCGGGCGTTCTCTTGTTCGGGCGTGTTCGGCTGTGCGAAAGTGTGCGCTGTCGGCGCGCAGGAACATACAAAGAGCCTGTTCAGATGGGTGTTCGAGCTGCCTCACGACCTTCCCGTACCAAATGGTATGGACTATTCCCTTAAGTGTGTATGGAGGAATGCGGCCGTGACCGAGGAAGGCCCGTCGGACGAAGAGCTGAGCGCCGAACTGAAGAAGTGGACGGGTATGTCGCCCGCGCTGCATCCCGTCGGTGAACTCTTCGACCGGCACTGGTCGGCGGCCCTGGCCTATGCCCGCCTGTGCGCCGACGGGCCGCGGGCCGCCGGCATGCTGACCACCGCCGCCTTCACCCGGCTCTTCGGCGCGTCCCTGCGCCAGGCCGGCCCGAGCGCGGCCTGGCGGCCGCACGTGCTGGTCACCGTCCGCCGGATCGCCGCCGAGTGGGACGGCGACGACCGCCGGGCGCACCTCCACCCCGCGCTGCGCACGGGCGCCGGCGCCGGTGAGCGGGCGGCGGCCCTGCTGCTGCCACCCCCTGGCCGGCGGCTGCTGTCCCGTGCCTTCCAGCGGGTGCCCGAGACCTCCCGCGCCGTGCTGTGGCACATCGAGGTCGAGGCCGAGCCGCCGGCCGTGCCCGCCGCGCTCCTCGGCCTGGACGAGGAGGCTGTCCGCCACGAACTCCGCCGCGCGCACGAACGGCTGCGCGAGGAATGCCTCCAGGCGCACCGCGAACTCGCCCCCGGCAACGAGTGCCGGCGCTATCTGCGCATGCTCGACGTGACCTTCCGGCGCGGCGGCGGCGACATCGACCCGGACCTGGGCCAGCACCTGGCCGGCTGCGCCCATTGCGGCCGGACCGCGGAGCAACTCGCCCGGTTCAACGACGGCCTGGGCCGCGCGCTCGCCGAGGCGGTCCTCGGCTGGGGCGCCCTCGGCTATCTGGAGTCCCGTGCGGCCCGTGCCGGGGAGTCCACCGCGCCGCCCGCCACCGCCGCCACACCGGCCCACGGGGCCGGCGGCGCGTCCGGAGGCGGCGGGGCCGGTGTTCCCGGACGCGACGCGGACGGCGGGTCCCGGGGCGTGAACGCCGCCTTCCCCCCGGCCCGGGACGCCCCG
>NZ_WWJT01000429.1 GCF_009865385.1 Streptomyces sp. SID486
GGCCCCGCCCCGAGGGCGGCCAGCACGCCGGCCGCCTTCGCGTGCGTCTCCGCGACCTCGCCCGCCGGGTCGGAGCCGCGCACCAGCGTCGCCCCGACCGGCACGCGCAGCCGGCCGTCCGCGGTGATGTCGGCGGTGCGGATCAGGATGGGGGAGTCGAGGGTCTGCGCGCCCCCGGAGTCCCGCCCGAGCAGGGCGAGCGCCCCCGCGTAGTAGCCGCGCCCCCCGGTTTCGTGCCGTTCGATCACCCGGCACGCGTTCTGCACCGGCGAGCCGGTCACCGTCGCCGCGAACAAGGTCTCCCGCAGCACCTCACGGGCGTCCAGAGAGGACCTGCCGCGCAGCTCGTACTCGGTGTGCGCGAGGTGCGCCATCTCCTTCAGCCGGGGGCCGACGACCACCCCGCCCATGTCGCCGACGGTGCACATCATCTTCAGCTCCTCGTCGACGACCATCGACAGCTCCTCGATCTCCTTGCCGTCGGCCAGGAAGGAGAGCAGGTGCTCGGGCGTCGGTCCCTCGGCGGGGTACCGGTACGTCCCGCTGATCGGGTTCATCACGACGGTGCCGCCGGACATCCGCACATGCACCTCGGGGCTGGCGCCGACCAGCGTGCGGTCCCCGGTGTGCACCACGAACGTCCAGTACGCGCCCCGCTCGCCCTCCAGCAGCCGCCGGAACAGCGCCAGCGCGTCGGCGCGGCCGAAACCGGGGACCGCACCCTCGTAGGTGCGCCGGATCACGAAGTTGGCACCCTCGCCCCGGCCGATCTCCTCGCGCAGCACCCGGGCGACGATCTCGCGGTACTCCTCGTCCGCCACGTCGAAGCCACCGCCCTCGACCCGCACCTCGTGCGCCGGGAGCCCGGCAAGCGCCTCGGCGAGCGGGACCGAGTACGCCTCCTCGGGGGTGAGCACCAGCAGCGGGGTGCCGTCGTCGCGGACGTCGAAGCCGCGCTCGCGGATCTGCCGGAACGGCACCAGGGCGAGCCCCTCGTCGGGCAGGTCGGCGAGCCGGTCCCGGCTGGTCACGGGGCCGATCAGCACCTCCACCCGCTGATCGTCGTGGCCGGGGGTGCGGCGGCGGAGCAGGGCGAAGGGGCGCGGGTCGTGCAGCAGCTGTGCCAGGTCCATGGTTCCTCTTGTCGATGAGGAGGAACGGCCCCGGGAAACGCCGAAGGCCGCCCCTCGGGCGGCCTTCGCGAAGTCTTTGTCGTACGCGCGATCAGCGGGCCGCCGGAGAAGCGGTCCACCACCAGTTCTGGATGCGGTTCTGCATCGAGTGCGCGAACATGCCGGAAACCCTACCGCACCGCCCGCCGGTCCACCCTTCAGTCGCTTCGTCTCACCCTTCGAGCCGGAGGGAAAAACATCCGAGGCGACCCCGTAATGTTTACGAGGTGACCGTGAACGCTAAGACCAGCGCGAGCGCTGGCAACACCTGGCGAAACCTGCCCGCGGCGCAGCAGCCCGAGTACCCCGACACCGAGGCTCTGCGCGCAGTGATCGCGGACCTCGAGTCGTATCCGCCGCTCGTCTTCGCGGGCGAGTGCGACCAGCTGCGCGCCCGGATGGCGGCCGTCGCCAAGGGAGAGGCGTTCCTCCTCCAGGGCGGCGACTGCGCCGAGGCGTTCGACGGGGTCTCCGCCGACCACATCCGCAACAAGCTGAAGACGCTGCTCCAGATGGGTGCCGTCCTGACCTACGCGGCCTCCGTGCCCGTGGTGAAGGTCGGCCGGATCGCGGGGCAGTACTCCAAGCCGCGCTCCAAGCCGACCGAGACCCGCGACGGCGTGACCCTGCCGACCTACCGCGGCGACTCCGTCAACGGCTTCGACTTCACCGAGGCCAGCCGCGTCCCGGACCCCGAGCGGCTCAAGCGCATGTACAACGCGTCCGCCTCCACGCTGAACCTGGTGCGCGCCTTCACCACCGGCGGCTACGCCGACCTGCGCCAGGTGCACGCCTGGAACCAGGACTTCGTGCGGACCTCGCCGTCGGGCCAGCGTTACGAGCAGCTCGCTCGTGAGATCGACAACGCGCTGAACTTCATGCGGGCCTGCGGCACCGACCCGGAGGAGTTCAAGACCGTCGAGTTCTTCGCCTCGCACGAGGCGCTGCTGCTGGACTACGAGTCCGCCCTGACCCGGGTCGACTCGCGCACCGGCAAGCTGTACGACGTCTCCGGGCACATGGTGTGGATCGGTGAGCGCACCCGGCAGCTGGACGGCGCGCACATCGAGTTCGCCTCGAAGATCCGCAACCCGATCGGCATCAAGCTCGGCCCGACCACCACGGCCGAGGAGGCGCTGCAGTACATCGACCGCCTCGACCCCGAGCGGGAGCCGGGCCGGCTGACCTTCATCGTCCGCATGGGCGCCGACAAGATCCGTGACAAGCTCCCCGAGCTGGTCGAGAAGGTCACGGCGTCCGGCGCGACGGTGGCCTGGGTGACCGACCCGATGCACGGCAACACCTTCGAGGCGGCCTCCGGGCACAAGACCCGCCGCTTCGACGACGTGCTGGACGAGGTCAAGGGCTTCTTCGAGGTCCACAAGGGGCTCGGCACCCACCCGGGCGGCATCCACGTGGAGCTGACCGGCGACGACGTCACCGAGTGCGTGGGCGGCGGCGACGAGATCTTCGTGGACGACCTGCACCAGCGCTACGAGACGGCCTGCGACCCGAGGCTGAACCGCAGCCAGTCGCTGGACCTGGCGTTCCTCGTGGCCGAGATGTACCGGGACCAGTGACCCGGCACCGGTAGCGGCCCCTGGGGCGCGGATCACATCCGATCCGCGCCCCGCACGCTTTTGCCGTGGCCGCGAGATGGGTAAGGTTAGGTTTGCCTCACCGGGAACCGGGACGGCAGCCAGTCAGCGATCCCGTCGGGAGGTGAACCGCGTGTACGTCTGCAGTTGCTTCGGCATCACCGAGCAGCAGGTTCAGCAGCACGCGGAGAACGGCGCCTGCACTCCGCGCCAGATCGCCTCCGCCAGCAAGGCCGGCACCGACTGCGGCGGCTGTGTGCGCCGTATCCAGGCCCTCCTCGGCCGGGGCGCGTGCCCCCGCCGGGAGCTGATCGAGCGGCGCGCCCCCGCTCTCGGGGCGCTGGACGACGCCGCCTGACGTCCGGGTCCGCTCAGGGGCTGGAGAAGCCGCTGGTGGACGGGCCCGAGGGATCGGGCTGGCTCTGCTCGATCACCGTGGAGAGATAGAGCGCCTCACCCAGTTTGTCCACCAGCTCCAGCTGGGTGTCCAGGTAGTCGATGTGGTGCTCCTCGTCGGCCAGGATCGCCTCGAAGATGTTCGCCGACGTGATGTCGTTCTTGTCGCGCATCACCTGGATGCCCCGGCGCAGCCGGTCGATGGCCTCGACCTCGACCTGCCGGTCGGCCTGGAACATCTCGGCCACCGTCTGCCCGACCTGGACGTGGAACAGCCGCTGGTAGTTCGGCAGGCCGTCCAGGAGCAGGATGCGGTCGGTCAGGAGCTCGGCGTGCCGCATCTCGTCGAACGACTCGGCGCGGGTGTACTCGGCGAGCTTCGTCCATCCCCGGTGGTCCTGGAGCTTGGAGTGCAGGAAGTACTGGTTGATCGCGGTCAGCTCGGCGGTCAGCTGCTCGTTGAGCAGCTCGATGACCTCGGGGTCGCCTTGCATGCGACGGGCTCCTTCCAGGACAACTGATATCGGTCGATAGCGCCGCATGATGGCACTGCCCGGGAAGATCGTCCAGTAAGTGCATACTTAGTAATTAAGTGCCCCCTTATCCTAGTTGCCCGGTTCGTGACGCCACGGTCAAGGGCATCGCCCGAGGTCTGTCAGGATGGATACATGGGTCATCCGGTGGAGCGAGCGTCTGGGGCAGGGGCGGAGTCCGAGCTTCCGCCGGGTCAGCGGCTCCAGCGCGGCTGGCCGGTCACGCATTACGGGCCGGTCCCGAAGTTCCGGCCCGAGCGCTGGGAGTTCCGGGTCTTCGGCGCCACCGCCGACGGTGACAAGCGCACCTGGAGTCATGAGGAGTTCACGGCCCTGCCGTACACCTCCGTGGTGGCCGATCTGCACTGTGTGACGAAGTTCAGCATGGTCGGCGCGGAGTGGGGCGGGGTCCCGGCCCGCGCGATCCTGGACCTGGCCCCGCCGGCGCCGGACGTCACCCATGTGATGGTCTGGGCGGAGTACGGCTTCAGCTCGAACCTGCGCCTGTCGGACTTCGCCGCCGACCGCGCGATCTTCGCCACCCACAAGGACGGCGAGCTGCTCACCGCCGAGCACGGCTTCCCGGTCCGCCTGATCGTGCCCCATCTGTACGCCTGGAAGGGCCCCAAGTGGGTGCGGGGCGTGGAGTACATGACCGCCGACCGCCGCGGCTTCTGGGAGGAGCGCGGCTACCACAACATCGGCGACCCCTGGAAGGAGCAGCGCTACTCCTACCAGGAGGGACCCGGGGACGGCCCCGAGCTGTGACCGCCGGTCCGCTCAGTGGTGGTACCGGTGCACCACCGCGTGTCCCTTGCCGCGGCCGATCGTCCACTTGTTGACCGGGGTGGTCACCACGAAGGCGGTGACCAGTGAGATCGCGAGCGAGATCCAGAACAGCGCGTCGCCCAGCATCGCGTCCCGGGCGGACGGCCAGACCAGGATGACCCCGTTGTCGATCAGCTCCATGACGGCGATGGAGAGGGTGTCCGCGGCCAGCGCCACCCGGAAGGCCGTGCGGAAGCCGACGCCCGCCCGCAGCACGCCGCGCAGGGTGAGCGAGTAGCCGAAGAGGAAGGCCAGGGCGATCGCGAGCACGGTGGTCGGCAGGTTGCCCCACCCGAACGCCGTACCGAGGACCATGCCCAGCACCTCGCCGATCGCGCATCCGGTGAGGCAGTGCAGGGTGGCCTGGGCGGCCATGCGCCAGGTGGCGGCGGGTGCGTGGTGGTGCGCCTGGTGGTCCGTGGGCACGGCGGCCTCGCGGTGGTGCCCCTGGCGGTCCGTGGGCGCGGCGGCCTCGTGGTGGTGCGCGTGGTGATCCGCGGGCACGGCGGCCTCGTGGTGCTCGTGCGCCGCGTGTCCGTGGTGCGTGTGGTGTGCGTGTGCCTCGTGTTCCATGACTGCCCCCAAGCCGGATGTCGGTTCCTTCACCGGACAGGAACCGTATACCCCCTGGGGGTATTCCGTCAGGGAGTCGTCCAGCGCAGTTTCTTCAGCCGCTCCACGTCCGCCGCGTGCCCCTGCTTCCCGCCGGGCGTCTCGATGATCAGCGGCACGCCCTCGGTCGCGGGGTGTGTCATCAGCGCCCGGAACGGGTCCTCGCCGATGTGGCCGGCACCGATGTTCTCGTGCCGGTCCTTGTGCGCGCCCACCACGTCCTTGGAGTCGTTGGCGTGGATCAGCTTCAGCCGGCCCGCGCCGACCGTGCCGACCAGCAGGTCCAGGGTCTGGTGCATGCCGCTCGGCCCGGTGAGATCGTGCCCGGCGGCGAAGACATGGCAGGTGTCCAGGCACACGCCGAGCATCGGATGGGCGTCCAGCGCCTCGAAGTACGGCCCGAAGTCCCACGTCCGCGAGCACAGCGAGGAGCCCTGCCCGGCGGTCGACTCCAGCAGCAGGAACGGGTCGTCGTCATGGGTCAGCTCGTCCAGCAGCGGCAGCAGGTACTCGCGCACCTGCCGCAGCGCCGTCTCCCGGGGCCGCCCGCCGGTCGCGCTCCCGGTGTGCACCACCACGCCCAGCGCGCCGATCTCCCGCGCGCGGCGCAGCGAGTGCCGGAGCGACTCCACCGACCGCTCCACGGTCGCCTCGGTGTGCGAGCCGAAGTTGATCAGATAGGGGGCGTGGACGTACGCCGGGACCGACTCCTCGGCGCACGCCGCGCGGAACGCCTCGTCCTGCCGCGGGTTCCCGGCGGGCGTGGCCCAGCCGCGCGGGTTGGCGACGAAGACCTGCACGGCCTCCGCCTTCAGGTCGCGGGCGTAGGACAGCCCGACGGAGTGCAGGCCGCCGGCCACCGGCACATGGCCGCCGACGGGGTTGCGGGGGACGCCGGGGAGGGAGGACTGAACGGGACTCACCCGTTCAGGGTGTCATGTCCGCCCCCGCGCCCGGACCACGGTCACCGGTGACCCGGGTCACCGGATGGTGATCGTGACCGTGGACCCCTTGGGCGCCTTGTCGCCGCCCTCCACCGACTGCTTCTTCACGGTGTCGCCGAACAGGCCGAGCAGGCCGCGGTCCTCGTCCACCTCGAAGCCCGCGCCCTCCAGGGCGTCGTGCGCCTCGTCCACGCTGTCCCCGACGACGTCCGGGACCTCGATCATCTCCGGGCCCTTGGACAGCGTCAGCGTCACCGTGTCGCCCTCGGCGGCCCTGCGGCCGTCACCCGGGTCCTGCGCGGCGACCTTGCCCTTGTCGTACTCGGAGTTGACCCGCCCGGCGGCGACCCGCACCTTCAGCCCGGCGTCCGTCAGCTCCTCCTTCGCGCTGTCCAGGTCGTCACCGGTGACGTCCGGCACGTCGATCGGGCTGCCCTTGCTGACGACGAGGGCGATCGCCGAGCCCGCGTGCCGCTCGGTGCCCGCGCCCGGTGTCGTGCGGACCACCGAGCCCTTGTCGACGTCGTCGCTGAACTCGCGGGTGACCATGCCCGGCTCCAGGCCGTCCGCCTTCAGCCGGGCCCGCGCCTTCGTGAGCGGCTGCCCCGCCACGTCGGGCACGTTCACCGTCTCCGGACCCAGCGAGACGGTCAGCGTCACCGAGTCGTGGTCCCGGATGCGCGCGCCCGGCGCCGGGTCGCTGCCGATCACCGTGCCCCGCTCGACGGTGTCGCTGTAGGCCCGCTTGACCTGGCCGACGTCGAGCCCGGCCGTCCTCAGCCGGTCCCTCGCCTGCGTCTCGGTCTTGGACAGCAGCGGCGGGACCTGGGTGAACTGACCGGAGTTGATGTACCAGACCCCGGCGCCCACGCCGAACACCACCAGCACGGCCGCGATCAGCGCCAGCACCGCGCGCCGGGGCCGCGCCGGGCGCCTGCGGGGCGGCACGGGCGGGCTCTGGAAGCGGGCGGTGCGGTCGATGCCGTCGCCCGGGGCGTCCTCGTCCACGGCCGCCGGCCGGGGCACGGTCAGCGCGCGCGGGATCACACTCGTCCGGTCCTCGGCGTTGTCGTGGCCGGCGGACCGTGCCTGCGGCGGCTCCACGTCGAGCTGCTCGTCGCTCAGCGCCCGGCGGGCCTCACGCACCTGGGCGAGCAGCGCCACGGCGTCGTACGGCCGGCGGTCCGGTATGCGCGCGGTGGCCGACGCGACCAGCGCGTCCAGCTCGCCGGGCAGTCCGGGCACCAGCGCCGAGGGCGGCGGCACGTCCTCGTGTATGTGCCGGTAGAGCACCTGGGCCGGGGAGTCCCCGGAGTGCGGCTTCGCGCCCGTCAGCATCTCGTACAGGACCACACCGCACGCGTACACGTCGACGCGCGGGTCCGTGGTGCCCTGCTCGATCTGCTCGGGGGCGAGGTAGGAGACGGTCCCGAGCACGGCACCGGTCGTGCTGGTCACCGTGTCCACGGAGCGCACCAGCCCGAAGTCGGCGACCTTCACCCGGCCGTCGTCGCCTATCAGCACGTTCTCGGGCTTCATGTCGCGGTGCACGAACCCGGCCCGGTGCGCGGCACCGAGCGCGGCCAGCACCGGCTCCAGGATGTCCAGCGCGGCCCGCGGCTGCACGGCACCGCGCTCGCGCAGCACGTCCCGCAGGGTGCAGCCGGCGACGTACTCCATCGCCAGGTAGACGTACGACCCGTCGGTGCCCTGGTCGAAGACCTGCACCACGTTGGGGTGGTCCAGCCGCGCGACGGACTTCGCCTCCCGGATGAACCGGTCGACGAACGCCCCGTCGGACGCGAGGGTCGGGTGCATCACCTTCAGCGCGAGAACGCGGTCCAGGCGGGTGTCCAGGGCCCGGTAGACCGTGGCCATCCCACCCGCCGCGATCCGCGCGTCCACGCGATACCGGCCGTCGAGCACCTGCCCGACGAGGGGGTCCTGAAGGGTCGTATCCACGAGAGGCGAGTCTACGAGCCAGGACCGGGACGACCGCCCCGCCCACCGGCATTGCACCGGTACTGAAGCCGACCTGTGACGCGACACACGCCCCCAGCCCGCCTCACCGCCGGCACACGCGCTCCACGGCGGGCCCCGGCCTCCCGGCCCCCGGTGACGGGCGGTGCGCCGACGGGCGACGAGGCGTCACCGGCCCCGGCGGCGGCCCCGGGCGGGGTGGTGGGACGTCACCGGCCCCGGCGTCGGCCGCGGGCGGGGTGGTGGGACGTCACCGGCCCCGGCGGCGGCCCCGGCCGCGGTGGGACGTCACCGGCGCCGGCTCAGAACGCGGGGCGCTCGGGGTCCAGCACGGCCATGCCCT
>NZ_WWJT01000430.1 GCF_009865385.1 Streptomyces sp. SID486
CGGCCGCGCCGCCGCCCCGGCCGTCGACGGCGGCGGAGGCGCGCACGGACGCCTACCTCCGTGCCCTGCGCGACCGGCCCGCCGCCCGGCGCGAGTTCTTCCGGCTCCTTCCCAAGGGCGGCGACCTGCACAACCACCTCTCGGGTGCCGTCTCCACGGAGTACCTGATCGAGCTGGCCGCCGAGGACGGCCTGTGCATCGACACCGCGACGCTGACCGCCGTCGTCCCGCCCTGCGGCGCCGGCACCCGCCCCGCCGCCGACGCGCTCACCGACCGCGCCTTCCGCGCGGCGGTGATCCGCGCCTGGTCCATGCAGGACTTCCCGCCCGGCGGGAACGGGCACGACCACTTCTTCGACACCTTCGGCAAGTTCGGCGAGGTCACCTGGCGGCACCGGGGCAAACTGCTCGCCGAGGCCGCCGACACCGCCGTCCGCAACAACCAGTTCTACCTGGAGACGATGGTCACCCCCGCCTCCGACGGCGCGCGCAACCTCGCCGCCCAGGTCGGCTGGGACGACGACCTCGCCGCCCTGCACCGGAAGCTGCTCGCCGGCGGCCGGCTGGACAAGCTGGTGGCCGACGCCCGCGCGGAGGCCGACGACGGCGACGCCGAGTTCCGCGCCACCGAGCACTGCGGCACCCCCTCGGCACGTCCCGCCTGCGGCCTGACCGTGCGCTGGATCTCGCAGGCGTCCCGGGGCAGTGCGCCGGAGCGGGTCTTCACCCAGCTCGCCCTCGGCATGCGGCTGGCCGAGGCCGACCCGCGGTTCGTGGCCGTGAACCTGGTCCAGCCCGAGGACTCGGCCGTCTCCCTGCGCGACTACAGCCTGCAGATGCGCATGGTCGGCTACCTGCGCACCCGGTACCCGGGCGCCCACGTCACCCTGCACGCGGGCGAGCTGTGGCCCGGCCTGGTCAAGCCCGAGGATCTGGCCTTCCACATCAAGGACGCCGTGGACGTCGCCCGCACCGAGCGGGTCGGACACGGCGTGGACCTCGTCCACGAGGACGACTGGCGACGCACCGCACGCACCATGGCGGACCACGAGGTGGCCGTGGAGGTGCCCTTCTCCAGCAACGCCCAGATCCTCGGGGTCAAGGGCGCCGAGCACCCCTTCGGCACCTACCGGCGCTACGGCGTGCCGGTCGTCCTCGCCACCGACGACCCCGGGGTCTCCCGGATCGACATCAGCCACGAGTACCGGTATGCCGCCACCACCTACGGGCTGAGCTACCCCGAACTGAAGGACCTGGCCCGAGCGTCCCTGGAGTACGGCTTCCTGACCGGCACGAGCCTGTGGCAGGGCAACCCCACCGCCACCGGCTACCGCCCGGTCTCCGCCTGCCGCGCCGAACGCCCCGGCCTGCCCGTGCGCGGCGCGGCCTGCCGGCACTTGCTAGCGGAGAGCGCCAAGGCCGGCCTCGAATGGCGCCAGGAGGCCGCCTTCGCCGCCTTCGAGCAGGCGCACGCCCGCTCGTCCCGCTGATCGCGTCCGGCCCCACGCCGGGACGGCCGTCCCCCGGTCCGTCCCGGCGTCGCCGTGCGCCTGTCATCGCGCCCCCGCGCCCCCCCGGTGGGGCCGGCCGGGGCCCCGGCGTCCCGGCCGGAACCGACCTTTTGGCCGAGAACGGCCCCAGGCCACAAGCGGATTCCCCGATTCCGCCCGCGCGGGGGCGTCTCGTCCGAGCCAATACCGCGAGGCGTCCCACCGGTCCGGCGGAACCCACGCCTCCCACCCGCCCCCCGGCTCCTGCGTGCGCGTATACGGTGAGTGACGACTCGCCACGGCATCCCCGCAGGTTCTTCACAGGGCGATCACTTTCGGCCGATGCGGGTGCGTGCCCGATGCGGCGGTGCAGACGCCACGCCGGGCCCGTCCTAGCCTCCCGGGCCATGCGATCTTCTCTGTCGAGACGCCTCGGTCTCACCGCCGTCCTCGCCTTCCTCCTCGCCGTCTTCGGCCTCGCGCCGAGCGCCAGCGCCGACCCCGCGCCGGCCGCGCTGACCTTCACCACCGACAGCGCCACCACCACCCCCGGCGGTGCGGTGAACCTGTCGATGACGATCACCAACAACAAGACCTACGACGTCTGGTTCGTGTACCAGACCATCGACCCGACCTGGCTCACCACCCAGCGTCCGGACCTGAAGTACAGCTTCACCGGCTGCAGTCTGGCCACCGCGAGCGGCAGCACCCCCTGTTCCGGCACCGGCCCGAGCAACCTCGGCGGCAACTACGGGGCCACCATCCCGCCCGGCCAGAGCCGCACCGTCACGCTGACCCTCCGGGTCGCCGCCGACTCCGGCTGCAACGGCAACATCGGCTTCTACTCGTACTTCTACGCCGAGTTCAGCGACAGCTCCAACACCAACGGCGGCCCCGTCTACACGCCCGAGACCCGGGTTCTCTGCGCCTGACGGACGCTTCGGTTCCGTGGACCGGCTGACCGGAATCACCTTCCGAACAAATGTCCCGCGCGGAACCGTTCCCGACACGTCGCCCGGCGGACCGCCACGGTCCGCCGGTGCGTCGCGACGCGGCCGCACCCCCGCGGACCCGGGCTTTTACCGTGACGCTCCCTGAGGGGGCGACGGGAAAACGGCCTTACGGGTTGCCTCCGGACGCCGTCGGACACCTGCACTTTTCCGTCAGGTTTCGTAACTCGACCACAAAAGCTACACAGAGGCCTCACCATATGTGACGCGACGAATGCGTCGACGACCGGCTTCTGAGGGGGACGCCGGCGTCACGCGAGGGGGTGCGTCCGCTCCACGGGAGCCGTGCTCACCCCTGCCCGGGGAGGGGACTTCACCGCATGAAGCGGACCATACGCACCACCGCGCTGACGGTGGGCGCGCTCACCGCCGCGCTCGGCCTGCCGGCCGGCCCGGCACAGGCCGACGGCACCGCACCGCGCGTCGATCTCAGAGTTCTGGTGGTGAGTGACGGTGGTCCGGCCACCGACGCCATCGCCGCCGAACTCGACACCGCCGGAACGCCGTACACGAAGCTCGACCTCACACGCTCCGACCGGCCCACCATCGACGCGGGCTTCCTCGCCGACACCGTCGACGGCCGGCCCCGCGCCAGGTTCCAGGCCGTCGTCCTGCCCAACGACAACCCGTTCGCGTCCGGTTCGAGCGAGATGACCGCGCTCACCGCCTATGAGAAGACCTATGCGATCCCGCAGGTCGACGCCTACACCTACGCCCGGCCCCAGGTCGGCCTCCAGGTCCCCACTTCCGGCGGCTACTCGGGCAGCATCGACGGCACCCAGGCACAGGTCACCGCGGCCGGGCAGGCGGGCCCCTTCGGCTACCTCGACGGCCCCGTGCCGTTCGAGGACAACTCGCCCACCGTCGGCGAGAGCTACGCCTACCTGGCCGCGCCCGCCGCCGGCGCCGACTTCACGCCGTACGTGCAGGCCACCGTCCCCGGCACCACGAGGCAGGGCTCCCTGGTCGGGGAGTACCGGCACGACGGCCGGCGCGAACTGGTCGTCACCTTCGTCTACAACCAGTACCAGCAGCAGTTCCGGCTGCTGGCCCGCGGCATCGTCGAGTGGATGACCGGCGGGGTGCACCTCGGCGCCTCCCGCAACTACTTCGCGGTCCACGTGGACGACGTCTTCGCCGCCGACGACCGCTGGGACACGCAGCTCAACTGCACCCCCGGCGACGTCGACTGCGCCAACGGCGCGGGCACGCCCAACCCGATCCGGATGACCCCGGCGGACGTCGACTACGCCACCGCCTGGCAGAACAGCCACGACTTCACCCTCGACCTCGTCTACAACGGCGCGGGCAGCGTCGACCAGCGCGAGGACAACGACGGCGTCGACCAGCTCGCCGACAAGCTCATCGCCGACCGCAACCTGTTCCGCTGGGTCAACCACACCTACACGCACGCCTTCCTCGGCTGCGAGCAGAACGTCACCGTCGTGCCGTGGACCTGCCAGACCAACACCGACGGCAGCACCAAGTGGGTCAGCCGCGCCACGATCGACTACGAGATCGCCACCAACCGGGCCTGGGGCCAGGCCAACGGGCTCCCGCTGCAGACCGACGAGCTGGTCACCGGTGAGCACTCCGGGCTGAAGATCCTGCCGCAGCAGCCGCAGGACAACCCCAACCTCGCGCTCTCGCTCGCCGACGACGGCGTGAAGTGGCTCGCCTCGGACAACTCCCGCGACCCGCAGCAGCGCCAGGTCGGGCCCGCCACCACGGTCTCCCGCTACCCGATGAACGTCTTCTACAACGCGGGCCACGCGGCCGAACAGGTCGACGAGTACAACTGGCTCTACACCAGCCGCGCCCAGGGCGGCAGCGGCATCTGCGAGGACAACCCGGCCACGACCACCTGCCTGCCGGCCCCGCTGAACACCACCACCGGCTACAGCGGCTACATCGTGCCGCTGGAGACCCGCATCGCCCTCGGACACGTGCTGTCCAACGACCCCAGGCCGCACTTCATCCACCAGTCCAACCTCGCCGAGGACCGCATCGCCTACCCCGTGCTCGACGGCGTCCTCGACGGCTACGCCGCCCTGTTCGCGGCCGACACCCCCGTGGTGAACCTGCGGATGAAGGACACCGGCGTCGAACTCCAGCGCCGTGCCGCCTGGAAGAGCGCCGTGCAGGCCGGCCAGGTGACCGCCTACCGCATCGGCGACACCGTGACCGTGCAGGGGCCGAACGGCACCGCCGTACCGGCGACCCTGCCCAGCGGCACCACCTACGGCGCCGGCGCCTTCGGTACCGCCTACGCCGGCGCCCGGTCAGGCTGGACCGCCTCCACCGGCACCGCGCTCACCTTCACCCTGCCGGCGTCCGCGATGGCGGCACCGACGGGTCCCGCGGCCACCTCGGCCGCGGCCACCGCCCCGGCCCCGGACACCAAGGTCCCGGCGGGCGTCACCGAACAGATGCCGTACACCCCGGACAGCTGAACGGCGCACCGCCCCGAGGGCCCGCCCGCGCCGCACGCCCGTCGATGACGGGCGGCGACCGGACGGGCCCGGCTCCCGGCCGCCCATGAGCGGCCGGGACCCGCACGACCACCCCACACCTCGGCCGTGGAGCCCCATCGATGCACGTTCACCACGGCGCGCGCCGCACCGGCGCGGCGCACGTCACCCTGCTCACCGAAGGCACCTACCCGCACAGTCACGGCGGCGTCAGTGTCTGGTGCGACCAACTCGTCCAGGGCATGCCCGACCTCGACTTCGACGTCACCGCCGTCACCGGCACCGGACGCGAACCCGTCGTCTGGGAGCTGCCCGACCACGTCCACAGCGTGCTCTCCGTACCCATGTGGGGAGCCCCGCCCGACGGCCGGCCGCCCCGGGGCCGGGCCCTGGGCCGGCTCGCCGCGGCCTACGAGGACTTCCTGACCGCACTGCTCGACCCGCACGCCGAGGACCGGTTCCCGGCGGCGCTGTACACCATGGCCAGGGCCGCCTCGGACGGCACGCTCAGCCCGTTCCTGCGCGGCGACCGGGCCATCACCATCCTCGCCGGGGTGTGGAACCGCCCCGGACTCGCCGTCCGGGAGGCCCGGCCCACCCTGCACGACGCGGTCACCGCCACCGCCCTGCTGGAACACGCCCTGCGCCCGCTCGCCGCACCCGTGCCCCGGCACGGCGTGGCCCACGCCGTCAGCGGCGGCGTCGCGGTACTGCCCGGCCTCGCCGGCCTGGAGCGGTACGGAGTCCCGCTGCTGCTCACGGAACACGGCGTCTACCTGCGGGAACGCTACCTCGGGTATCGCACCGCGCCCTACCGCTGGCCGGTGAAGGCCGTCGTCCTCGGCTTCTTCCGGCTGCTGGCCGAGGAAAGCTACCGCCGGGCCGCGCTGATCACCCCGGGCAACCGCTACAACCGGCTCTGGGAGGAACAGGGCGGCGCCGCCCCCGAGGCCATCCGCACCGTCTACAACGGCGTGGACCCCTCCGCCTTCCCGCCGGCCGGACCCGAGCCCGCCGTCCCCACGCTCAGCTGGGCCGGCCGCGTCGACCCCATCAAGGACCTGGAGACCCTCATCCGCGCCTTCGCCCTGGTCCGCCGGGAGATACCGCAGGCACGGCTGCGGCTCTTCGGCGGCACCCCGCGCGGCGGCGAGGCGTACCGCGAACGCTGCGAGGCCCTCGCCGCCGAACTCGGGCACGCGGACGCCGTCACCTTCGAGGGCCGGGTCGACGACATCAAGGACGCCTACGCGGCCGGGAACGTCGTGATGCTCTCCAGCATCAGCGAAGGCTTCCCGTTCACCCTGATCGAGGCCATGTCCTGCGGCCGGGCCACCGTCTCCACCGACGTGGGCGGGGTGCGGGAGGCCGTCGGCGACACCGGCATCGTCGTCCCGCCGCGCGACCCGGCCCGGATGGCGGCGGCGGCACTGGAACTGCTCGGCGACGCCGGGCGGCGCGGGGCGATGGGGGAGGCGGCCCGGCTGCGCGTCATCGACCAGTTCACCCTGCGCCAGACCATCGACACCTTCCGCGCCATATACCTCGAACTGCCCACCCACGCCCGGCCGTTCGCCGTACCAGCCGCGCAGGGCCAGGGGCTCCGGGTCGCCGCCGGGAGCCTGGCCGGATGAGCGGGCCCATGGCGCTCGAACCGGGCGGCGCCGAACAGGACACCCTCGCACTGCGGCTCGCCGGGACGCCCGCCCGGGGCGACGACCGCACCCTGGCCCTGCGGCTGCCCGGCTTCGCCGCCGACCCGGAGGCGGTGAGCCGGCTGGCCGCGGACCTGGCCGACCGCATAGGACCCGCCGTCCACCCCTACGAGGTGGCCGCCCTGCTGGAGGCCGAGGGCCTGACCGCCGAACAGATCACCCAGCGGTACGGCCACCCGAACCTCTTCTCCCTCGCCACCGCCCTCTACGAGCAGGTACCCCGGACCTTCCCGGAACCCGCACCGGCGGCCGATCCCTGGCGCCCGGACACCGTCCGCTGCCTGCTGCGCGGGCTGCTGTTCGCCCTGCCCGGACTCGCCTACCTGCTCACCGCACCCCTGTGGCACCCCGGCCGGCACGCGGCCGCCCTGATCGTCGCCGGCCTGGTCTCGTGGGCGTGGGGCCAGGCACTCGGCCACCGCGCCCACCTGCGGATGGCGGCCGGCCGCCGGGAGGCCGCCCGTACCCTGCTGACCGGCGCACCGCTGGGCGCGGCCCTCGCCACGGGCGCCGCGGCCCCGCTC
>NZ_WWJT01000431.1 GCF_009865385.1 Streptomyces sp. SID486
GGCCGCAGCGGCGCACAGCCGCCGGCGGACCCCCGCAAGGGCGTGCGCAAGGCGGCCCGCCGGACGCGCGCTGCTCGTTTCGGCGCGGATGCCGCATCCTTGAGGTGTGGAGTCTCTCGGGGACGAGTCGGTCGAGCGGAAGGGGAGGGCGCAGGGGATGAGTGCCGGCGCACCTGCTCATAACGCTTCGGTGCACAACCACGAACACGATGCGACGGACCGGACGGCCGCAAGGCACCATGGACCGATGCGCGACGACGAGGCGGGCACGGCCCCTGGGGCGTTCGGCGCGCTCGTCCACCGTGCCGTCGACGGCGACCAGCAGGCCACGCACGACCTGCTCGCCCACGTCCACCCGCTGGCACTGCGCTACTGCCGTACCCGGCTGTCCCGGCTGCCCGGCGACGCGCGCCACTTCGTGGAGGACCTCGCCCAGGAGGTCTGCGTGGCGGTCCTCCTCGCCCTGCCCCGCTACCGGGACACCGGCCGCCCCTTCGAGGCGTTCGTCTTCGCCATCGCCTCCCACAAGGTCGCCGACCTCCAGCGCGCCGCGATGCGCCACCCGGGGTCGACCGCGGTGCCGTCCGACGAGATGCCCGAGCGCCCCGACGACTCCCTCGGCCCCGAGGAGCGCGCCCTGCTCAGCAGCGACGCCGAGTGGGCCAAGAAGCTGCTGGCCAACCTCCCCGAGAACCAGCGCGAACTGCTGCTGCTGCGCATCGCCGTGGGCTTGACCGCGGAGGAGACGGGACAGATGTTGGGAATGTCACCCGGTGCGGTCCGCGTGGCCCAGCACCGGGCGCTGAGCCGCCTCAGGGCGCTCGCCGAACAGTAACCACCCTGCGCCGGGCCGCCGTAGCTCCGGCACTGAACGGGCGCGCCCCCGTTTCCGTACGAACATACGAAGCCTGAAGCGACCCCGTACCGTGGAATTTGCTAGCGAGGCTTCCCGTTAGCATGGACATCCGCACCGAGCAAGGCCATTTGGGGAAGGTGTCATGACTGCCAACGTCGACGGAGTGCCCGGAAAATTCGCGACACTCGGGCTGACCTACGACGACGTGCTGCTGCTGCCGGGCCCGTCGGACATGGCTCCCGACGAGATCGACACCGCCTCGTACGTCTCCAAGAACGTGCGGGTCAACATCCCGCTGCTGTCCGCCGCCATGGACAAGGTGACCGAGTCCCGCATGGCGATCGCGATGGCCCGCCAGGGCGGCGTCGGCGTGCTGCACCGCAACCTCTCCATCGAGGACCAGGCCAACCAGGTCGACCTGGTGAAGCGCTCCGAGTCCGGCATGGTCGCCGACCCCATCACCATCCACCCGGACGCCACCCTCGCCGAGGCCGACGCGCTGTGCGCCAAGTTCCGCATCAGCGGCGTCCCGGTGACCGGCCCCGACAAGAAGCTCCTCGGCATCGTCACCAACCGTGACATGGCCTTCGAGAGCGACCGCAGCCGCCGCGTGCACGAGGTCATGACCCCGATGCCGCTGGTCACGGGCAAGGTCGGCATCTCCGGCCCCGAGGCCATGGAGCTGCTGCGCAAGCACAAGATCGAGAAGCTCCCGCTGGTCGACGACGAGAACGTCCTCAAGGGCCTGATCACCGTCAAGGACTTCGTCAAGGCGGAGAAGTACCCGAACGCGGCCAAGGACGCCGAGGGCCGGCTGCTGGTCGGTGCGGCGGTCGGCGTGGCCGGTGACGCCTTCGAGCGCGCCCAGGCGCTGATCGAGGCCGGCGCCGACTTCATCGTCGTGGACACCGCGCACGGCCACTCCCGCCTGGTCGGTGACATGATCGCCAAGATCAAGTCGAACTCCTCCGGCGTCGACGTCATCGGCGGCAACATCGCCACGCGCGACGGCGCCCAGGCCCTCGTCGACGCGGGTGCCGACGGCATCAAGGTCGGTGTCGGCCCCGGTTCGATCTGCACCACCCGCGTGGTCGCCGGCGTCGGCGTCCCGCAGGTCACCGCGATCTACGAGGCCGCGCTCGCCGCCAGGGAGGCCGGCGTCCCGGTGATCGGCGACGGCGGTCTGCAGTACTCCGGTGACATCGCCAAGGCCCTGGTCGCGGGCGCCGACACGGTCATGCTCGGCTCGCTGCTCGCGGGCTGCGAGGAGTCGCCGGGCGAGCTGCTGTTCATCAACGGCAAGCAGTTCAAGTCCTACCGCGGCATGGGTTCGCTCGGTGCCATGCAGACCCGCGGCGACCGCCGGTCGTTCTCCAAGGACCGCTACTTCCAGGAGGGCGTCGCCTCCGACGAGCAGCTGATCCCCGAGGGCATCGAGGGCCAGGTGCCCTACCGCGGTCCGCTGTCCTCCGTCGTCCACCAGCTGGTCGGCGGCCTGCGCCAGTCGATGTTCTACGTCGGCGGCCAGACGGTGCCGGACCTCCAGTCCAACGGCCGGTTCGTGCGGATCACCTCGGCGGGTCTGAAGGAGAGCCACCCGCACGACATCCAGATGACGGTCGAGGCGCCGAACTACAGCAGCAAGAAGTGATCCACGCGCGCGCGTGAGGCCGGAAAGGGCGGCCCCGGAGCATCCGGGGCCGCCCTCGCCGTGCCCGTCGGCGATACTGGAAGGCGCTGCAACGCATAGGGAAAGGCCACCAACGTGACTGAGATCGAGATCGGGCGCGGCAAGCGCGGCCGCAGGGCGTACGCCTTCGACGACATCGCCGTCGTCCCCAGCCGCCGTACCCGGGACCCGAAGGAGGTCTCGATCGCCTGGCAGATCGACGCCTACCGCTTCGAGCTGCCGTTCCTGGCCGCCCCCATGGACTCCGTGGTCTCCCCGGCCACCGCCATCCGCATCGGCGAGCTGGGCGGCCTCGGCGTGCTCAATCTCGAGGGCCTGTGGACGCGGTACGAGGACCCGCAGCCGCTGCTGGACGAGATCGCCGAGCTGCCGTCCGAGGCGGCCACCCGCCGCCTCCAGGAGATCTACGCGGCTCCGATCAAGGAGGAGCTGATCGGTGCCCGCATCAAGGAGGTGCGCGACTCCGGCGTGGTCACCGCCGCCGCGCTCTCCCCGCAGCGCACCGCCCAGTTCTCCAAGGCGGTCGTGGACGCGGGCGTGGACATCTTCGTCATCCGCGGTACGACGGTCTCGGCGGAACACGTCTCGTCCTCGCACGAACCGCTGAACCTGAAGCAGTTCATCTACGAGCTGGACGTCCCGGTGATCGTCGGCGGCTGCGCCACGTACACCGCCGCGCTGCACCTGATGCGCACCGGCGCGGCCGGTGTCCTCGTCGGCTTCGGCGGCGGCGCGGCGCACACCACGCGCAACGTGCTGGGCATCCAGGTCCCGATGGCCACGGCCGTCGCCGACGTCGCCGCGGCCCGCCGTGACTACATGGACGAGTCCGGCGGCCGGTACGTGCACGTGATCGCGGACGGCGGTGTCGGCTGGTCCGGCGACCTGCCCAAGGCGATCGCCTGCGGCGCCGACGCGGTGATGATGGGCTCCCCGCTGGCCCGCGCCACGGACGCCCCCGGCAAGGGGCACCACTGGGGCATGGAGGCGGTCAACGAGGAGCTGCCCCGCGGCAAGAAGGTCGACCTCGGCACGGTCGGCACGATCGAGGAGATCCTGACCGGCCCGTCGCACACCCCCGACGGCTCGATGAACGTCTTCGGCGCCCTGCGCCGTGCCATGGCCACCACCGGCTACAGCGAGCTGAAGGAGTTCCAGCGGGTCGAGGTGACGGTGGCGGACAGCCAGCACCGCCGGTAGCCGCCGCGGCGGCCCCGGAACAACGGCGAGGGCCGGTCACCCCGAGCGGGGTGACCGGCCCTCGGCATGTCCATACGGTGGCTGCCACCCGTCAAGACGCCGGCGCCGTTCCCCCGTGCCGACGGCTCCCCGGCCCCGCGCTCCCGTGCGCCTCCTTCACAGCCGGTGCGCCGCCCCCGTCGGTGTGGCCCCCCGCGTGTCCAGCAGCAGCTGCGCCTTCACCGAGAGGCCCTGGAGGTCGTACGTGCGGTGCTGCTGGAGCAGGATCGTCAGGTCGGCGTCGGCCGCGGCCTCGTACAGCGAGTCCGCGCGCGGGACCGGGCGCTCCAGGACCTCCCACTCCGGGACGTACGGGTCGTGGTAGCTCACGGCGGCCCCCAGCCCCATCAGCCGTACGGCGATCTCCTGCGCCGGGGTGCCGTGCTGGTCGGCGAGGTCGGGCTTGTAGGTGACGCCGAGGAGCAGGATGCGGGCCCCGCGCGCGGACTTGCCGTGTTCGTTGAGGAGGGTGGCGGCGCGCTGCACGACGTACCGGGGCATCCGGCTGTTGACCTGCTGGGCCAGCTCCACCATGCGCAGGGTGCGGGTCGCGTGCCCGGTGAGGTCCTGCGGGACGCCGTGTCCGCCGACGCCCGGACCCGGCCGGAACGCCTGGAAGCCGAAGGGCTTGGTCTCCGCGCACCGGATGACGTCCCACAGGTCCACGCCCAGCTCGTGGCAGAGGACTGCCATCTCGTTGACGAGCGCGATGTTCACGTGCCGGTAGTTGGTCTCCAGCAGCTGCACGGTCTCCGCCTCGCGCAGACCTCGCGCGCGCACCACCTTGTCGGTGAGCCGGCCGTAGAACGCGGCGGCGGACTCGGTGCAGGCGGGGGTGAGGCCGCCGATGACCTTCGGGGTGCTGGCGGGGGCGTGGCCGCGGCTGCCGGGGTCGACGCGGCTGGGGGAGTACGCGAGGTGGAAGTCGCGGCCGGCGCGCAGCCCCGAGCCCTCCTCCAGCAGCGGCCGCAGGAACCGCTCCGTCGTGCCCGGCAGCACGGGCGACTCCAGGATGACGGTGGTGTGCGGGCGGAGCCGTTCCGCCAGGGCGCGGGCAGCCGCCTCGACCTGGCCGAGGTCGAGCCCCCCGTCGGTGCCGCGCGGAGTGGGCGCGCAGATCACCGCCGTGCGCACCCGGCCGAGCTGGGCCGGGTCGGTGCCGGGCCGGAAGCCCGCCGTGTGCATCCGGCGCAGCTCCGCGGGGCTGAGCGGGCCGGCCTCGGGGCCGGTGGCGAAGCCGACGGTGGAGATGCCGGCTGCGACGGCGGCCTGGGCGAGCGGCAAGCCGTAGGGGCCGAGTCCGATGACGGCGAGGTCTGCGGGCATGCGTGGGCCGTCCTTCCCAGTAGCCGAAGCGGGACAGGTGCGCAACCGCTGTGGACAGCATGAGCGAGTGCAGTGTCAGACTAGGTACACATATGACCGTTCTGTGTGATTGTGTTTGTGTGTCTTCCCAGGGTTGTGCGTGAGTTGTCCACAGGCTGGGAGCCTGTGGTGGCTGAAGTCGGGCATCGCGGTCAGAATTTGGGCATGAGGAGGGAATGATCCGGGCTTCGCCCACCGGGTGCGGCCGACGCGAGCGAGTCTGCGACAGCGGGAGGCAGCGGTGAGGACAGCGACTCTGGGGCCGGCGCAGCGCGCCGAGGCACTGGCGGCGATGGCGGAGCGCGAACTGGACGTGCTGGTGGTCGGCGGCGGAGTGGTCGGGGCCGGCACCGCACTGGACGCGGTCACCCGCGGACTGTCCACCGGCCTGGTCGAGGCCCGCGACTGGGCGTCCGGCACCTCCAGCCGGTCCAGCAAGCTCGTCCACGGCGGACTGCGCTATCTGGAGATGCTCGATTTCGCCCTGGTCCGCGAGGCTCTCAAGGAGCGCGGCCTGCTCCTGGAGCGCCTGGCCCCGCACCTGGTCAAGCCCGTGCCGTTCCTGTACCCGTTGCAGCACAAGGGCTGGGAGCGGCTCTACGCGGGCTCGGGCGTCGCGTTGTACGACGCGATGTCCATGGCGCGCGGCCACGGCCGGGGTCTGCCCTTGCACCGCCACCTGTCGCGCCGTCATGCCCTGCGCGTGGCACCCTGCCTGAGGAAGGACGCCCTCGTCGGTGCCCTGCAGTACTACGACGCCCAGATGGACGACGCCCGGTTCGTCACCACGCTGGTGCGCACGGCGGCGTCCTACGGCGCGAAGGTGGCCAACCGTGCCCGCGTGACCGGCTTCCTGCGCGAGGGCGAGCGGGTGGTCGGCGCCCGGGTGCAGGACGTGGAGGGCGGCGGGGAGTACGAGATCCGCGCCAAGCAGGTGGTCAACGCCACCGGGGTGTGGACGGACGACACGCAGGCGATGGTGGGGGAGCGCGGCCAGTTCCACGTCCGCGCCTCCAAGGGCATCCACCTGGTCGTGCCCAAGGACCGCATCCACTCCACCAGCGGCCTGATCCTGCGCACCGAGAAGTCCGTCCTGTTCGTCATCCCCTGGGGCCGGCACTGGATCATCGGCACCACCGACACCGGCTGGGACCTCGACAAGGCCCACCCGGCCGCGTCCAGCGCCGACATCGACTACCTGCTGGAACACGTGAACTCCGTGCTGGCCGTGCCGCTCGGCCGGGACGACGTCCAGGGCGTGTACGCCGGACTGCGCCCGCTGCTGGCCGGCGAGTCCGACGCCACCAGCAAGCTGTCCCGCGAGCACACGGTCGCCCACCCGGCGCCGGGACTGGTGGTCGTCGCGGGCGGCAAGTACACGACCTACCGGGTGATGGCGAAGGACGCCGTCGACGAGGCCGTGCACGGGCTCGACATGCGCGTCGCCGACTGCGTGACGGAGGAGACCCCGCTGCTCGGCGCGGAGGGCTACCAGGCGCTGTGGAACGCGCGAGCGCGGATCGCCGCCCGCACCGGGCTGCACGTGGTCCGGGTGGAACACCTGCTCAACCGGTACGGCTCGATGACCGACCAGGTCCTGGACCTGATCGCGGCCGACCCCGCGCTCGGCGAGCCGCTGCACGCCGCCGACGACTACCTGCGCGCCGAGGTGGTGTACGCCGCCTCGCACGAGGGCGCCCGGCACCTGGACGACGTCCTCACCCGCCGCACCCGCATCTCCATCGAGACGTTCGACCGGGGAACCCGCAGCGCCCGCGAGGCGGCCGAGCTGATGGCACCGGTCCTCGGCTGGGACAAGGAGCAGATAGAACGCGAGGTCGAGCACTACGAGAAGCGGGTGGAGGCCGAGCGCGAGTCGCAGCTCCAGCCCGACGACCAGACGGCGGACGCGGCACGTCTGGGTGCGCCGGACATCGTGCCGCTCTAGCGGGAACCCCTCTCCGCCGCGAACTCACCCGAAGGAGTGGTCGCGGTCGGGATCCCCGCCGGGTACCGGGACGTTCCACCAGGTGCGGGTGCGGGTGCGGGTGCGGGTGCGG
>NZ_WWJT01000044.1 GCF_009865385.1 Streptomyces sp. SID486
CGCGGCCGGGCCCCGCACACCCGGCCGGCCGGGTGGCACCTCGTCCGGTGCCCCGCAGCAGGGCCGGGTCCCCTTGGTCGTCGCTCGTGCGGTGACCGCGCAGAGGGACACCGCGTCCACCGTCACGTCCGCCGCCGCGGCGCCCGCGCCCACCGTCCGGCTGCTGTCCGCCCGGCCGCTCGGCCTCAGCACCCCTGTGGTGGACGGTATTTCCGCCGCTGCCCGCCACGGCGGCGCACGCCCCGTGGTGCCGGCGCGGTGGGCTCGCGAGGCGACGCCGCCGGACAGCGCCCGGGCCGTGCGTGCCCGCCCCGGCTCCGAGCCGGGCGGCGGGGCCGTCCAGCGTGCTCCAGGTCGTACGCCGGGCGCGGGTGCGCCGGGCCCCGCTCTGCCCGTGGGTGCTCCCGCCGCGCCGGTGGGAGCGGTGGACGCTCCCCCGCCCGTGCGCGTCGTACGCCCCGTGCCACCGGGATCCACGCAGACCGCGCCGGGTTCCCGCGCGCGGCCGCCGCTGCCCGTGACCGGGCCGCAGCCCCCCACCGTGCAGCCGGCCCCGGCTGGCCTTGCCGCACAGGCCGTACCGGTCCGGGCGGCTCCCGTGGTGCGGGCCGCCGCACCGGTCGTCCAGCGCGATGTGGACGCGGCGGCGGGCGGAAGCCACGGCCCCG
>NZ_WWJT01000432.1 GCF_009865385.1 Streptomyces sp. SID486
GCGCCGCCCCCGCCCCCGCCCCCGCGGGCCGCCCGGGCGCCGGCCAGGCACACGGACCGAAGGAAGGACCGGCCCCCGGCAGGCGCCGGCAAGCCGCCCGGCCCGCTCCGCGCACCAGCCCGGAGGGTTCCCGCACCAGCCCGGAGGCCGTCTGATGGCAACGCTCAGCCTCCCGGCCTCCGGCCGTGCCGAATCCCGCGTCCTGAAGAGCCGGGCCGCGGGCAAGCTCCTCCTGCTCGCGCTCGTCGCCGCGGTCCTCGCGCCCTGGGCCGCCACCCACTGGCCCGGCGCCACCTGGCCCCACGAGCTGACCGTGAGCCTCGACAGACCGCTCACCACGGCCAGCGACTGGGTCATCGACAACCGGGACAGCCACCCCCTGTTCCTGTACTTCCTCGGCCACGTCAGCAACGCCGTCGTCCTGGCCGTCCGCGCCGTCTACCTCGTCCTGCTCGCCGCGGGCTGGGCCGGCGTCACGGCGTTCGGCGCCCTGCTCGCCTGGCGGGTCGCCGGTGTCCGCCTGGCCGCCGGTACGGCCGTCGCCTTCCTCGCCTGCGGCGCCCTCGGCATGTGGATCCCCACCATGCAGACCCTCGCGCTGATGGTCGTGGCGGTCCTCGCCTCCGTGGTCGTCGGCGCGCTCCTCGGCCTCGCCGCCGGCCTCTCCGACCGGCTCGACCGCGCCCTGCGGCCGGTCCTGGACACCATGCAGGTGCTCCCGGCCTTCGCCTACCTCCTCCCCGTCGTCCTGGTCTTCGGCATCGGTGTCCCCGCCGCCGTCCTCGCCACCGTCGTGTACGCCGCCCCGCCGATGGCCCGCCTCACGGCGCTCGGCCTGCGCGGCGCCGACCCCGAAGTCCTGGAGGCCGTGGAGTCGCTCGGCGCCACCCACCGCCAGCGGCTGCTGACCGCCCGTATCCCCCTGGCCCGCAAGGAACTCCTGCTCGGCCTCAACCAGACGATCATGATGGCGCTGTCCATGGCCGTCATCGCCGCCGTCATCGGCGCGGGCGGCCTCGGCGACCGCGTCTACCAGGCCCTCGCCTCCGTGGACGTCGGCGCGGCCCTGGCGGCCGGCATCCCGATCGTCCTGCTCGCCGTGGTCCTGGACCGCGTCACCGCCGCGGCCGGCGACGGCACCGAGGCGGCCGACCGCCCCCGTACCATCGGCTGGCCCTACGCCCTGGCCGTCACCGTCGCCGCGGCCCTCGCCACCCGCCTCCTCGGCGCACTGGACTGGCCCGACGGCTGGACCCTGGACATCGCCGAACCGGTCAACCGCGCCGTCGACTGGATGACCGACCACCTCTACTCCGGCGTCCCGGTCGTCGGCGGCACCGCCGACTGGGCCGCCCACTTCACCACCTGGATCCTGGACCCCGTCCGCGACGGCCTGCAGTGGCTGCCCTGGTGGTCGGTGCTGCTGATCGTCGCCGCCCTGGCCTGGCTGATCGGCACCTGGCGCACCGCGCTGACCGCCGTCCTCGCCATGGCCGCGATCGGCGTGCTCGGCGTGTGGGAGCCGTCGCTCGACACCCTCTCCCAGGTGCTGGCCGCCGTCGCCGTCACCCTCGTCCTCGGCCTCGCGACGGGCATCGCCGCGGCCCGCAGCGACCGCGTCGAACGCGTGCTGCGTCCCGTCCTGGACGTCTTCCAGACCATGCCGCAGTTCGTGTACCTGATCCCGGTCGTCGCCCTCTTCGGTGTCGGCCGTGCGCCCGCCGTCGCCGCGGCCGTCGTCTACGCCCTGCCCGCCGTCGTCCGGATCACCGCGCAGGGCCTGCGCCAGGTCGACCAGGCGGCGCTGGAGTCCGCGCGCTCGCTCGGCGCGACCGGACGGCAGCAGCTGTGGCAGGTGCAGCTCCCGCTCGCCCGGCGCGCGCTGCTGCTCGCCGTCAACCAGGGCGTGGTCCTGGTCCTCGCCGTCGTCATCATCGGCGGCCTGGTCGGCGGCGGTGCGCTCGGCTACAACGTCGCCTTCGGCCTCGCCCAGGGCGACCTGGCGACCGGTCTGGTGGCCGGCGCGGCCATCGTCTGCCTGGGCCTGATGCTGGACCGGGTGACGCAGCCCACCGCACGGCGCCCGAAGAAGGGAGCGTGACATGCGATTCCGTACGACCTTCACGGTGGCCGCCGGAGCGTCCGCGCTCGCGCTGCTGACCGGCTGCGGCGCGGCCGACATGACCAAGCAGGCCAGCCCGTTCGCCAACGCCCGCGGCGCGAAGACGGTCACCCTGTCCGTGCAGTCCTGGGTGGGCGCGCAGTCCAACGTGGCCGTCGCCCAGTACATCCTGGAGCACAAGCTCGGCTACCGCGTCGACACCGTCCAGGTCGACGAGGTGCCCGCCTGGGACGCGCTCAGCCAGGGCCGGGTCGACGCCCTCCTGGAGGACTGGGGCCACCCGGACCAGCAGAAGCGGTACGTCGACGACAAGAAGACGATCGCGCCCGCCGGCGACCTCGGGGTGACCGGGCACATCGGCTGGTTCGTGCCGACGTACCTCGCCAAGCAGCACCCGGACATCACGGACTGGCGGAACCTCGACAAGTACGCCTCCCTCTTCCGTACCGCGGAGAGCGGCGGCAAGGGCCAGCTGATGGACGGCTCCCCGTCCTACGTCACCAACGACAAGGCCCTGGTGGAGAACCTGAAGCTGGACTACCAGGTCGTCTTCGCCGGTTCCGAGGCGGCGCAGATCACGCAGATGAAGCAGTTCGCCAAGGAGAAGAAGCCCTTCCTGACGTACTGGTACTCGCCGCAGTGGCTGTTCGAGAAGGTCCCCATGACGGAGGTGAAGCTGCCGCCGTACAAGGAGGGCTGCGACGCGGACGCGGCGAAGGTCGCCTGCTCCTACCCGCACACCCCGTTGCAGAAGTACCTCAACGCCGGCTTCGCGCACTCCGGCGGCAAGGCCGCGGCCTTCCTCAAGAGGTTCAAGTGGACGACGGAGGACCAGAACGAGGTCTCCCTGATGATCGCCGAGCAGAAGCTGAGCCCGCAGGACGCGGCGGCGAAGTGGGTGGACAGCCACCCCGACGTGTGGAAGAAGTGGCTGCCCTGACCCGGCTCACGGGAGCAGGCCGGCCGCGGTCTCCCGCAGCACGGCCGACGCCCGCCGCTGGAGTCCCGGGCCGAACGTGACGCGGGTGGCCCCGAGTTCGCCGAGCGCGGCGGGCGAGGGGCCGTCCCCGTCCAGCCGGCCCAGCAGGTTCAGCGGGCCGGCGATCCCCGACCGCAGCAGCGGTACCACGGCCGTCGGGGCGAGGATCGGGTACACGCAGTCGGCGCCCGCCGACCGGTACAGCGCGGCACGCTCGATGGCCCGTTCCGGATCACCGTCGCCGTGCGCGAAGACGTCGATGCGGGCGTTGACGAACAGCCCGGCGCCGGCCGCGGCCCGCACCTCGGCGAGGAAGGCGGCGTGGGCGTGCGCGTCCCTGAGGACGCCCCCGTCGGAGTCCTCCAGGTTGCAGCCCACGGCACCCGCTTCCAGCAGCCGTTCGACCAGCTCCTTCGGAGCCAGCCCGTAGCCGCCCTCGACGTCCGCCGACACCGGCACGTCCACCGCCCGCGCGATCCGGGCGACGGCCGCGAACATCTCGTCGGCCGGGGTGGCCCCGTCCTCGTACCCGAGCGAGGCGGCCACCCCCGCGCTCGGCGTGGCCAGTGCCGGGAACCCGGCCGCCACGAGGACCCGCGCACTGGCCGCGTCCCACGGCCCGGGCAGCACCAGCGGGTCGCCCTGGGCGCGGCGCAGGTGCAGCGCGCGGAACGCCTCCGCCCGGCTCACTTGTGCTGGCCCGGCCGGTAGTGGCCCGGGACCATCCGCGTGCTCACACCGAACCGGTTCCAGGCGTTGATCACCGTGATCGCGGCGATCAGCTGCGCCAGTTCGGCCTCCTCGAACTGCCCGGCGGCCCGTTCGTACACCTCGTCCGGCACGAACCCGTCGGTGAGCACGGTGATCGCCTCGGTCAGCTCGATCGCCGCCAGCTCCTTCTCGGTGTAGAAGTGCCGCGACTCCTCCCACGCGCCGAGCTGGACGATCCGCTCGACGCTCTCGCCGGCCGCGAGGGCGTCCTTGGTGTGCATGTCGAGGCAGAACGCGCAGTGGTTGACCTGCGAGGCGCGGATCTTCACCAGCTCGTACAGCTTGGGGTCCAGGCCCCGCCTGGCGGCCGTGTCCAGGCGGATCATCGCCTTGTAGACCTCGGGGGAGTGCTCGGCCCAGTTCAGCCGGGGCGCGTGCTCGGGTGCGTACTCGACGGTGTCCTGTGCGATGTCCTGTGCAGTACTCATGCACTCGACCCTAGGAGCCGGGCAGCCCAGGAGTATGGTCCATTTCCATGGCGAATCAGTGGGCCACTTCGGGTGTCGACCTGCACCTCGAACCACACGCGCCGGGCGGTCTGCGCCGGGGCCTGACGGACGCGCTGCGGGACGCCGTGCGCTCCGGCCGGCTCGGCCCCGGCACCCGGCTGCCCTCCTCCCGCTCCCTGGCCGCCGACCTCGGCGTCGCCCGCAACACCGTCGCCGAGTCCTACGCCGACCTGGTGGCGGAGGGCTGGCTCACCGCCCGGCAGGGCTCCGGCACCCGGGTCGCGGAACGGGCCGTCGTCCGCCCCGCGGACACCGCGCGCCACCGTCGCGTCCCCGGCCGGCCCGCCTACGACCTCATCCCCGGCGTCCCCGACCTCGCCGCCTTCCCCCGCGCCGAGTGGCTCAAGGCCGCCCGCCGGGCCCTGGCCGCCGCCCCCTTCGACGCCCTCGGCTACGGCGACCCGCGCGGGCGCCCCGAACTGCGCACCGCCCTCGCCGGCTACCTCGCCCGCGCCCGTGGCGTGCGCGCCACCCCCGAGAACGTCGTGATCACCGCCGGTTTCGCGCACGCCCTGCGCGTCCTCGGCACCGTCCTGCGGGCCCGCGGCACGCGGACGGTGGCCGTCGAGTCGTACGGCCTGGACGTCCACTGGAACCTGCTGAGGGACGCGGGCCTCGCGACCGCCGCCCTGCCGTACGACGACCTGGGCACCGACCCGGGCGCGCCGGGCGGTGCGGGGGCCGTCCTGCTCACCCCCGCCCACCAGTTCCCGATGGGCACGGCCCTGCGTCCCGACCGGCGGGCGGCCGTCGTGGACTGGGCGCGGCGCACCGGCGGGCTGGTCCTGGAGGACGACTACGACGGCGAGTTCCGCTACGACCGCCAGCCCGTCGGCGCCCTCCAGGGACTCGACCCCGACCGGGTCGTCTACCTCGGCACCGCGAGCAAGTCCCTCGCGCCCGGCCTCAGGCTGGGCTGGATGGTGCTGCCGCCGTCCCTGGCGGAGGAGGCCACCGCGGCCAAGGGGCACATCGACACCTGCGGGGTGCTCGACCAGCTGACGCTGGCCGAGTTCCTCGCCTCCGGCGCCTACGACCGGCACGTCCGCTCGGCCCGCCTGCGCTACCGGCGCCGCCGCGACGCCCTCACCGCGGCGGTGGCCGAGCGGGCACCGGAGGTACGGGTCACCGGCATCGCGGCCGGTCTGCACGCGGTCCTGCGGCTGCCCCCGGGCACCGAGGAGCCGGTGGTGCGGGCCGCGGCCTGGCAGGGGCTGGCCCTGCACGGCCTCGCCCACCACCGGCACCCCGAGGCCACCACCCGCCCCCTGGACGCGCTGGTGGTCGGCTACGGCACACCCCCGGACAGCGCGTGGGCGGGAGCACTGGAGGCACTGTGCCGGGTGCTGCCGTGACCCTAGACAAGGAGCGGCATGGCATAGGGCGCGAAGGTCCCTCGCGCCCTACGGAAAGGGACGATCTCGCGATCCGACGAGCGCCTGATCCGGCGGCTCACCCTTCCTGCGGTGTCTCCGGTGCCTCTCCGAACCGGGCCAGTAGCAGCGCCCCCGCCACCGCGACCGCGAATCCCAGCGCCGCCAGCCACGTCAGGCCCTCCCGGGTGCGGTCACCGAGCCAGATCACGCCCACCGCGGCCGGGCCGAGGGTCTCGCCGATGACTATGCCGGCGGTGGCCGTCGTCACCGAGCCCCGCTGCAGGGCCGAGGTGAGCAGCAGGAACGCGGCGCCGCCACCGATCAGCAGGGCGTACGTCGCCGGGTTGGCCAGCAGGTCCGCCGGCCGCAGGGAGCCGATCAGCCGTACCGACACCTCCACCACGCCGAACCCGAACCCGGCGCCGAGCCCCAGCAGCAGTGCCCGGCTGCGGCCGGAGAGCCGTCCGCCGATCCCGCCGAGCAGCAGCACCCCGACCGCCACCGCGACCATCGCCCAGCTGAGCCAGGCGGGCCCGCTCCGCTCGCCCTCGGCGCCCGAGGCCAGGCCCAGCATGGCCAGGCCCGCGCACACCACCCCCACCGCGCCCCACTCCAGCCCGCTCAGCCGGACCCCCAGCAGCCGCGCCGCCACCACCGCCGTCACCGCGAGGCTGGCCGCCAGCGCGGCGCCCACGGCGTAGATCGGCACGGAGCGCAGGGCCGCGATCTGGAGCAGGAAACCCAGCCCGTCCAGTGCCAGACCGGCGAGGTACCGCCACTGCCGCAGGGCCCGCAGCAACAGCGCCGCGTCACCGCCCCCCTCCCCGCCGGCGCCGGCCGCCCGCGCGGCCACCGCCTGCAACACCGTCGCCGTACCGAAACAGACCGCAGCGCCCAGAGCGCACATCATTCCGAAAAGCACGAAGCGACTCTAGGCGAGCGGGAGATCGCGGGGGTCCCTGTGCGGTGGCCGGGAACGGTCTCTAGGCTGGCGCCGCACAGCGCATCCGACGGGGGAGACACACGATGGCACAGTCACGCAGGCGACTCCGGTCCGGCACGGTCGTCCTCGGCAGCGTGGGCCTGCTGGCCACCGCGCTCACCGCCTGCTCGTCCGACCCGGACAAGCGCTGCGTCGACCGCGACAGCTACAGCCTGGACAAGGGCTACAAGGTCGTCGCCGACAAGAACTGCAAGACCTCCGGCGGTTCCGGGACGTCGACGGGCGGGAGGAAGTCCGCCAGGAAGGGCGTCACGAAGCAGCCCGACGGTGCCTGGTACTACGGCGGCAAGGAGAAGAGCGGCTGGGTCGACGGCGGCTCCTTCACCAGGTCCGGTGGCGGCTCGGGCGGCAGCTCCGGCGGCGGTTCCTCGGACGACGACGACCACCACGGCGGGAGCGGCGTCCACCGCGGCGGTTTCGGCGGCGGCAAGGGCAGCTCCGGCGGCTGACCGGAGCGGACACATGGAACGCCGAACCATCACCCCCCGCCCCGGCTGGCAGCGGACCGTCGAGGAGCAGGGGCTGATCTACCCGCTCACCCGCCGGCCCGACGGCTCCCTGTACCCGTACTGGGACGAGAGCGCCTACTACGTCTTCACCCTGGACGAGGTCGAGGCGCTGGAGGAGACCGTCGAGGAGCTGCACCGCATGTGCCTGGCGGCGGCCGAGCACATGGTGGCCGAGGACCGGCTCGCCGACCTCGGCATCACCGACCCGCGGGTGGCCGGGGCGGTCACCGAGGCATGGCGCCGCCGCGCCGAACTCCCCTCGGTCTACGGCCGTTTCGACCTGCGCTACGACGGGACGGGGCCGGCGAAGCTCCTGGAGTACAACGCCGACACCCCCACCTCGCTGGTCGAGGCCGCCTCCCCGCAGTGGTTCTGGATGGAGGAACGCTTCCCCGGCGCGGACCAGTGGAACTCCCTGCACGAACGGCTGGTCGCGGCCTGGCGTGCGCAGGCCGCGCTCCTCCCGCCCGGCAGCCCGCTGCACTTCGCGCACTCCGCCGTGGACGAACTCGGCGAGGACCTGATGACGGTGGCCTATCTGAAGGAGACCGCCGAACAGGCCGGCCTCACCACCGACTGGCTCGCCGTCGAGGAGATCGGCTGGGACACCCTCTCCGGCCGCTTCGTCGACAACCGGCTCCGGTTCATCCGCGGCATCTTCAAGCTCTACCCCTGGGAGTGGCTGACCACCGACGCCTTCGGCGGGCACGTCCTGGACACCCTCGACAACGGCGGCGGCACCGGCAGCACCCTGTGGATCGAACCCGCCTGGAAGATGCTGCTCAGCAACAAGGCCCTGCTGGCGGTCCTCTGGGAGCTGTACCCCGGCCACCCGAACCTCCTGCCCGCCTACCTGGACGGCCCCCGCGAACTGGCCGGGTCGGCCGGCTACGTCGCCAAGCCCCTGCTCGGCCGCGAGGGCGAGGGCGTCACCGTGCACGAGGCGGGAGCGCCGCCCGTCCTGCGCGACGAACCCTGCTGCTACCAGCAGCTGGCGCCCCTCCCGGCCTTCGACGGCAACCACGTCGTCCTGGGCGCCTGGGTGGTCGGCGAGGAGTCGGCCGGCCTCGGCATCCGCGAGTCCGCGGGCCTGATCACGGACGAGTACGCCCGCTTCCTGCCGCACGTGATCCTCTGACCCCGGGCCGGCGGCGCGCCGCGCGGTCCGCGTCCGCCCTCACGGCCCGAGCAGCACCGCCGCAGCGGCGCGGGCCCGCGCCGCTGCGGCGGGGTCGCCGCTGACA
>NZ_WWJT01000433.1 GCF_009865385.1 Streptomyces sp. SID486
GGCCGGAGAGCGCCTGAGGAGCCACGCTCACCCGGTTCAGGCCGGAGAGCGCCTGAGGAGCCACGCCCACCCGGTTCAGGCCGGAGAGCGCCTGAGGAACCCCGCTCACCCGGCTCAGGCCGGAGGCCAGCTGAGGGGCGGCGCTGACCCGGCTCGGACCGACGAGCCCTGAGGGAAGGCCGGCCCCTCGGCCCCGAAGTGCGTCCGGGGGCGTCGAACCGTCCGGAGACCACGCTTCCCGTCGGGATCCCTGGACGACGCAGACCACGCTTCCCCGTCGGGATCCCCTGGACGACGCGACGCAGACCACGGTTCCCCGTCGGCATCCCCGGACGACGCACATCACGCTTACCCGTCGGCATCCCCCGGACGACGCACATCACGCTTCCCCGTCGGCATCTCCCGGACGACGCCCTCGGCGCCGCCTATCCGTAGACCCGCGCCGGGCTCGGGCGTACCGCCGCGGCGATCGCGTCCGCCAGCGGGGCGATGTCCCGCGCCGTCAGCGTGGAGACGGTGACGCGGATGCCCTGCGGGGAGGCGAGGCGGAAGCGGGCGCCCGGGGCGACGGCCCAGCCCCTGCGCACCAGCCGCGCCACCGCGCCCGTCTCGTCGGGCACCGGTACCCAGACGTTCATGCCGCTGCGGCCGTGGGCGGTGACCCCGCGCTCCGCCAGCGCCTCGATCAGGGCGGTCCTGCGGGCCCCGTACGACCGCGCGACCGCCGACCGGTCCACCGCACCGGTGGCCCACAGGTGCGCCACGGCGCGCTGCAGGAGCAGGCTCACCCAGCCGGGGCCGAGGCTCTGCCGGCCGCGGACCCGGTCGACGGTGACGGGATCGCCGGCCAGGACGGCGAGACGCAGGTCGGGACCGTAGGTCTTGGCCGCCGAGCGGACGAAGGCCCAGTGGCGGGTGACGCCCGCGAGGGGGTGCACCGGCAGATCGACGACGCCGTGACCGTGGTCGTCCTCGACCAGGAGGGTCCCCGGGTGCTCCCGGAGCACCGCGCGCAGGGCACGCGCGCGCGTGGCGCTCACCGAGGCGCCGGTCGGGTTCTGGGCGCGGGCGGTCACGATCAGGGCGCGAGCCCCGGCCTCCAGGGCGCGGCGCAGGTCGTCCGGGCGGGGCCCGTCGTCGTCCACGCCGACGGGGGCCAGGTGCAGGCCCAGCGCGGGGACGAGGTCCACGACACTCCCCCAGCCGGGATCCTCGACGGCGACCGTGTCACCCGGCCTGAGGTGCGCGGTGAGGACGCGTTCGATGGCGTCGAGGGCGCCGGAGGTCACGGTCAGCGGGCCCGCGGGGACGCCGTCGGCGTCGAGTTCGGCGCGGACGGTGCGGACCAGACCGGCGTCGACGGGGTCGTCACCGTAGAGGACGGGCCGCCGGTCGGCCGCCTCGGCCGCGGCGGCCAGCGCCGGGGCCAGACGGGGCAGCAGGGCCGGGTCCGGGTTGCCGGTGGAGAGGTCACGGCCCCCGGGAGGCACCTCCACCCGCAGCTGCTCACGGCCGGTGGTGGCGGGCTTGGGGCGGACACGGCTGCCGCGGCGGCCGGCCGTCTCGATCACGCCGCGTTCGCGCAGGGTCCGGTAGGCGGCGGCGACCGTGTTGGGGTTCACGCCCAGCCGGGCGGCCAGCTCCCGCATGGGCGGAAGGGTCTGGCCCGGCTCCAGCTCCCCGGCACCGACCGCCTCCTCGATGCCCGCCGCGATCTCGGCTGCACCACGTCCCGCGATCCGATATTCTCCTAGCACAAAGAAGATTATGCACTAGTACAAAGCATTTCTCCAACCCGGATCACTCTGGAGGGCACGTCATGCAGGGCACGACCGACGAAACGCGGGCCGCCGCCTACACGCCGACCGACCGGACCGTGCCCACGCGCTCCGCGGACCGGGCGTCGTACGACAAGGAACTGGTGCACGCGATACTGGACGAGGGGTACGTGTGCCACCTCGGCTTCGTCCGGGACGGCGCCCCGGTGGTGCTGCCGACGCTGTACGGCCGGGTCGGCGAGCGGCTCTACGTCCACGGTTCGACGGGGTCGCGCCCGTTGCGGATGACGGGTGAGACCGACCCCGGCCTGCCGGTGTGCCTGACGGTCACCCACGTCGACGGGCTGGTGCTGGCCCGCTCCGCCTTCCACCACTCGATCAACTACCGCTCGGTCGTGGTGCACGGCGTCGCGCACGAGGTCACCGACCCCGAGGAGCGCCGGCTGGCCCTGGACGCGCTGGTCGACCACGTCGTACCGGGCCGGGCCGCCGACTCCCGGCCCGCGAACAAGAAGGAGCTGGCCGCCACCGCGGTCATCCGCCTGGACCTGGAGGAGGTCTCGGCCAAGGTCCGTACGGGCGGCGCCAACGACGAGCCGGCCGACCTCGCCCTGCCGCACTGGGCCGGGGTCGTGCCGCTCCGCAAGGGCTACGACGCCCCGGTCGCCAACGCCGATCTCACGCCCGGCATCGAGCTCCCGGACTACCTGGTGGCGCGGTAGGCCCCCCCGGCCGGCCGCGTACGTCTCCCGGCCCCTCCCGGCGCCGCCCGTCCTGCGCCCGGCCGGGGTGACCGTGCCCGGTTCCCCGGCCGGATACCAGGGTGACCGTGGGCCGCACCCGGCAGCGAGGTGCGGCCTTGCCCCCTTCAGGCGGCGGTACCGCGGGCGACAGCTTCCAAGCGACGGTTCCGCGGGCCGACAGCTTCCAAGCGACCTTTCCGCGGGCCGACAACTTTCAAGCGGCGGTACCGCGGGCCGACAACTTTCAAGCGACCGTTCCGCGGGCCGCCAGCTTTCAAGTGGCGGTACCGCGGGCCGCCAGCTCCCGTTCCGCTTCCGCGCCGCCCGAGGCGACCGGCTCCGCGGAGTGCACGGCGGGGGCCGAGGACTGGGCTATGAACGCTCCGATCAGGACGACGGCGCCGCCGGCGACCTGCGGCGCGGACAGGTGCTCGCCGAGCAGCACCCAGGCCAGGACGGTCGCGATGACCGCTTCCAGGCAGGCGACCACCCCGGCGACCTGCGGCGACAGCCGGCGCACGGACAGCACGCCGGTGATGTACGCGACCACCGTGGCGACCAGCACGACCCAGGCGAGCAGGGCGGCGGCCGGTACGGCGGTGCCGTTCAGGTCGGCGGAACCGGCCAGGACCGACCAGTGCATGGTCCAGGGGCGGGCCACCGCGGTCAGCACGGCGGTGCCGACGAGCAGCCCGTAGGCGATGACCCCGAGCGGGTCCGGCGCCGTCCCGTCGGCGCCTCCGCCCTGGTCGGACAGCACGAAGTAGCCGACCTGGCAGCAGGCGGCGCCGAGGGCGAGCGCCAGCCCCAGCGCGTCGAAGCTCAGCCCCGACCAGACCTCCACCACACAGGCGAGGCCGGCCGCGGCGAGGATCACGCCGAGCGCGGCGGCACGGGTGACGGGCCGCCGCTGCACGAAGCGGACCCAGCCCAGCACCAGGGCGGGCGCCAGGTACTCGACGAGCAGGGCCACCCCGACCGGGATCCGGGAGAGCGCGGCGAAGTAGCACGCCTGGACACCGGCGACGGCTAGCAGCCCGAACCCGGCGAGCAGCGCGGGCCGGCGGCGCGGCAGGGCGCGGTGCCGCACGGCGAGCGGCAGCATCACCAAGGCGGCGCCCGCCACCCGCAGCCACACCACGTGCAGCGGGTCGAGGCCGGCCTCGATCAGCGGCTTGGCGGCCACTCCGGACCCGCCGAAGGCCAGCGCCGAGGCGAGTGCGAGGCCGAGGCCGGCTCCCTTGCCGGGGGTGTCCTGACTGCTCACAGACGTATGCACCGGCACATGATGACAGGCGTCGACAGGAGCGTCACCCCTGTTGACACCTGTCTCAGCAGGTGGACCGCCCAGGCCGTCAGCGGGCGGCCTCCTCGTCGGCGGCAGGCCCGCCGCCCCGGGACTCGATCCGCGCGGTCAGCTCGCGGGCCGGGACACCGGCCCGCTGGAGGACCTCGGCGGCCCTGGACCGCGGATCGGCGACGAGCGCGGCGAGCAGGTCGGTGCCGGAGACACCGCAGGCTCCCCGCTCCCGGGCACGGGCCCGGGCGTCCGCGAGTGCCGCGGACGCGGCCGGAGACCAGCCGCCGGCATCCCTGTCGCCACGGCCCCCGCCGACGGAGGGGCCGGCACCGGGGCCGACGGCAGGGTTGACACCGGAACCGACGGCAGGGTCGACACCGGGGCCGACGGCAGGGTCGACACCGGGGCCGACGGCGGGAGCGGCAGCGGGGCCGATGGGGGGAGCGGCAGCGGGGCCGACGGCGGGAGCGGCAGCGGGGCCGACGGCGGGAGCGGCAGCGGGATCGGGATCCGGAGCGGCAGCGGGATCTGGATCGGGATCGGGATCGGCGACCAGGGGAACCGCGCCGGAGTCCTCCACACGGCTCTGCCAGCGCAGTCCGTAACCGATGCTGCGCTGCACGAGGTAGCCGAGGAGCCGGGCGAGCCGCCGGGGCTCGCCCATGGCGGCCCGGACCTCGGGGTCGTGTTCCAGCAGGGCGTGGAGCAGATGAGCGGTGTCGGTCTGCCGGTCCCCGTCCCGGACGGCCCTGCGGCGCGCACCGGCGACCACCGACGCCAGCCCGGCACCGAGCCCGGCGGCGTCGTCCTGGTGCGAAGCGGCTGCGGCATGGGCGGTCAGATGGGCGGCCGGATGGGCTGTACGGGCTTGCACATCCCCTACCTCACCAGTCCCCTCGCGCCAGGACATCCACGAGGGGAACCATCTTCGCGTCCCGCACACAGTGGACACCGTCCACCCGGATCTCATCCCTGCGGAGGAGATCTGCCCACACCTTGCACCTCCGGAGTCGGCCTGACGGTTCATCAGTCTTGAATGTTCGCGCCCCGGCGACTACGTTCCGCGACACCGTAGCCCGATACGCCCGATCCGAAGGGGTGGTCGCATGGCCGAAGTCAGCGCGGAGGCACGCATCCAGGCGCCGGCCGAGAAGGTGTGGGCCCAGCTCACCGACTGGCCGTCGTACGGGGCGTGGAACGCGACCCACACCAGCTTCCCCAAGGGCGGCCCCGAGATCATGGCCGTCGGCGGGACGTTCCAGGAGAACATGAAGCTGATGGGCTTCCCGGCCGAGGTCGACTGGACCATCGAGGAGCTGGAACCGGCCAGGCTGTTCGCCATCCGCGGCAAGGGCCCGATGGCGGTGACCGTCGTCACCCGCTACACCCTGGTCCCGGACGGGGAGGGGACGACGGTCCGGATCGACGGCGAGTTCACGGGCGCCGCGGTGTCACTGATGGCGGGCAAGCTGAAGGACTCGGCGACGGCCGCCCTCAACGAGTCGCTGCGCAAGCTGGATGGCCTGGTCACCTGAGCCGCGACGGGCGAAGGCGCCCCGCGCGGACACATCGCGCGGGGCGCCCGGCCCTGCCGTACGAGCGGCACCTGCCGCATGTACGGCACACCTGCCGTACGAGTTGCGCCGGCCCCAAGAGCCTCAGTGCTCGTCGGCGAGGATGAGGTACAGCTTCTTGCGGGCGTCGTTGATGACGGTGAGCGCCTTCTCGCGCTGCTCCTTGCTCCCGGTCTTCCACACCTGGCCGAACGCCTCCATCAGCCCGAAGCCGGCCTGGCGGATCTCGGTGAGCGCCTCCCAGTCGACCCCGCGCGAGGCTTCCTCCCAGGGGGCGTCCGCCCCCTCCTCGGCCGCGGTACGCCCCACCTCGGTCAGGGCGAACAGCTTCTTGCCACCCTCGGTCTCACTGACGATCAGCCCCTCGTCCTCCAGCAGTTGGAGGGTGGGGTAGACCGAGCCGGGGCTGGGCTTCCAGGCGCCGCCACTGCGTTCGGCGATCTCCTGGATCATCTCGTAGCCGTGCATGGGCCGGTCCTTGAGCAGGGCCAGGATCGAGGCGCGTACGTCACCGCGCCGTGCCCGCCCCCGCGGCCCGCCCCGCCCTCGCGGCCCCCAGGGGCCGGGTCCGAAACCGGGCCCGCCCGGGCCGAACCCCGGGCCACCCGGCCCGAAGCCGGGGCCGCCCGGCCCGAACGGACCGAAGGCGGCCCGCCGCCCCTCGAAGCCGCCCATCCCCCGGCGGCCGAACCCCTCGTGCCGATGTCCACGCTCGAATCCGTGGGAACGCATCGCGATCACTCCATTCCATCGCTGATCTGTCACGTCTGCATCGCGTATCGTTCGCGATGGCTCAACGATATATCGGAAAGGAGGGTTGAGACAACCCCCTCACGGAAGCCGCTCACCCCGGCTCGCCGTCACCGGCGTCAGCCGATGCGGGACGCCTCACCCCTCGGGCCCCCTCGAGCCACTTCGGATTTGTGGGTCCCTTTTTCGGATCGCGGAGTGGCAGGCATCCCGCCATGAGGACCGAGCAGTGGAGTGGAAACGATGTCGATGCGGCTTGCGGGCAAGACCGCCCTGGTGACCGGGGCGACCAGCAACATCAGCAACCTCGGGCGAGCGATCGCGGAGGGCTTCGCGGCGGAGGGACCCATGTCGTCGTCGCGGGCCGCATGGGCACGCCCGACGCCGTCGCGAACGCCGCCATGACTGGCCGCCGACGAGTCGGCGTTCGTGCATGGCATCGTGCTCGACGTGGACGGCGGCCGCACCACCGTCGCCGTCGTCGCCGCGTGAGCACCGGCCGGGCGGTCCTGGCCGAGGCCGAGCCCGCCCGGCCCCTCCCACCCCTGGCCCCTCCCACCCCTGGCCCCTCCCACCCCTGGCCCCCGGCCGCGCACCCGCACGACGGCGCGGCGGGAAACGGTCCGGTTCTCTTGGATTGGCCTTGGCCGGGGAGCCGCAGCGGACGCTAGCGTCGGCGCCATGCGCATGCGAATCGTGGACGCCTTCACCGACCGCCCCTTCGCCGGCAATCCGGCCGGGGTCCTGCTACTGGAGGACGTCTTCCCGGACGACGACTGGCTGCAGAACGTCGCCATGGAGGTCAACCACGCCGAGACGGCGTTCGCGCACCGGTTGCCCGGAGACGGTGCGGCGGACTGGGCGCTGCGCTGGTTCACGCCCGTCACCGAGGTCGCCATGTGCGGGCACGCCACCCTGGCCACGGCGCACGTCCTGCACACCACCGGCGCCCACGAGGGCCCGGTGCGGTTCGCCACCCGCAGTGGCGTGCTGACCGCCACACCCGCCGCCGACGGCTCGATCACGCTCGATTTCCCGACCGCCCCGCTCACCCCCGCCGCTATCCCGGACGGTGTCGCCGACGCGCTCGGCGCGGAGCCGGTCGCCGTCTTCGACACCGGCCCGAACGTCGGTGACCTGCTGGTGGAACTGGCCGACGAAAGGACCGTCCTCGGTCTCTCCCCCGACCACAAGGCCCTCGCCGGCTACTCCTCGCGGGGCGTCATCGCCACCGCCCGTGCCGAGGACCCCGGCCGCGGCTACGACTACGTCTCCCGCTGCTTCTTCCCGAACGTCGGCATCGACGAGGACCCGGTGACCGGCAGCGCCCACACCGCGCTCGCCCCGCACTGGTCCGCGCGCCTGGGCCGCGACGACCTCACCGGCCTGCAGGCGTCCCGCCGCACCGGCCTGGTCCGAACCGGCCTGCGCGGCGAGCGCACCCTGCTGACCGGCCGCGCGGTGACGGTCATCGAGGGTGAGCTGCACGCCTGAGCCGACCGCCGGCGGCCTTCACGCCGTCGGCAGCCAGCCCACCTTGCCCGCGAGGAGGGCGTAGCCGACGAACGCGCCGATGTCGAGCAGGGAGTGCGCGACGACCAGCGGGCCGACCCGGCCCCAGCGGCGGTACAGCCAGACGAACACCACGCCCATGACCATGTTGCCGAGGAAGCCCCCGATGCCCTGGTAGAGGTGGTACGAGCCGCGCAGGACCGCGCTGGCCACCAGCGCCGTGCCCGGGGACCAGCCCAACTGGCCCAGCCTCCGCAGCAGGTAGCCGACGACGATGACCTCTTCCAGGACGGCGTTCTGCACCGCGGAAAGGATCAGCACCGGGAACTTCCACCACACGTCCGGAAGCGCCTCGGGTACGACGGTGAGGTTGAAGCCGAGGCCGCGGGCGGCGAGGTAGAAGGCGATACCGGTGCTGCCGATCACGGCCGCGATCCCGGCGCCCCGGGCCAGGTCTGGCCAGGGCCGGGTGCGGTCGAACCCGAGGGTCCGCATGCTCCGGCCCTCCCGCAGCAGCAGGTGGGCGACGAGGGCGACCGGGACCAGGGCGGAGGCGATGCCGAAGAGCTGCCAGGCGAGGTCGAGCCACGGACGGCCGGGCGCGGCCGAGGCGTTGAGGGTGGCCGCCTGGTCCTTCAGGCCGCCCGGTTTGGTGACCGAGCCGATGAAGCTGATCAGCGCGGACACTCCGCTCGCCCCGAGCGAGACCCCGAGGACGAGCAGCGTCTCGTCCCGCAGGATCCGCCGCGGATCGCGCTCCGGGGCCTTGGATCCGCCCACCGCGTCAGCCTCCACCCGCACCCCTGCCTCCAGCCGCCTCACGGGCCCCTGGCCCACCTTCGCCAGGCAAGGATCGCAGAACCGGCCCCCGTCCCCCCGCACGGGCCGGACCGGACCGGAACGGACCGGGGTACGGCCGGCCCACGGAGCAGAACCGGAGAGAGGAAGCGCCGACCCGCACAGCACACCCCAACCGAGGAACGGCCGACGCGCACAGCACACCCCAACCGAGGAACGGCCGAC
>NZ_WWJT01000434.1 GCF_009865385.1 Streptomyces sp. SID486
CACGCACGGCCGCCGGGCCGCCGGGCGCGGCGGTGGCCACCGCGTGCGCGTCGGCCGCCGCGCGGGACTCGCCTATGGCGCTCAGGGCCTCGGCACGCGCGTGCGTGGAGGGCACTTCGCGGGCCCGCGCGCGCAGCGCCTCCTGGGCCGCGTGCCGGTCCCGGCCGGCGAACAGCGCGCGGGACAGCGCGAGCGCGGTACGGCGCTCGTCGGCCGAGAGGTAGCGGTTGCGGCTGGACAGGGCCAGCCCGTCCTCCTCGCGGACGGTGGGTACGGCGACGATCTCGACGCCGAAGTTCAGGTCCCGCACCATGCGCCGGATGAGGGCCAGCTGCTGGGCGTCCTTCTGCCCGAACAGGGCGGCGTCGGGGCGGGTGAGGTGCAGCAGCTTGGCGACGACGGTGAGCATGCCGTCGAAGTGGCCGGGCCGGGAGGAACCCTCCAGGCGCTCGCCCATGGGTCCGGCGGAGATGCTCACCTGGGGCCGGCCGCCCGGGTACACCTCGTCCACGGAAGGTGCGAACACGGCGTCCGCACCGGCCTGTTCGGCGAGCTTGAGGTCGGCGTCCAGGGTGCGCGGGTAGCGGTCGAGGTCCTCCCCCGCGCCGAACTGCAGCGGGTTGACGAAGACCGTGACGACGACCTCGCCGTCCGGGCCGGCGATCTCGCGCGCGGAGCGGATGAGGGTCGCGTGGCCCTCGTGCAGCGCGCCCATGGTCATCACGACGGCACGGCGGCCTTCGCGCACGCGCGCGTGCAGCTCTTCGGCGGTGCTCAGCAGGGCGGTGGTCATCGGTCGTTCCCCTCGGTGCCGGTCGTGCCGTCAGTGCCCTCGGTGCCGGGGCCGTCAGTGCCCTCGGTGTCGCGGCCGTCGATGCCGTCGGTTCCCCGGCCGTCGGTGGCGTCGGTGTCCCGGCCGCCGGTGCCGTCGGGACCGTCGGTGGCGGGGCCGCCGGTGCTGTCGGTGCCGTTCCGGGCCGCGTCGGCCGGGCGGCCCCCGTCGGCGAGTACCCCGAGGAGGTCCTCGGCCAGTTCCGGCTTCAGCAGGCCCGCGGCGAGGGCGCGGTCGGCGGTCGCGCGGGCCATCGCCAGATAGCCGGCCACGGTCTGCGGTGCGTGCGCGCGCAGCTCGGCGACGTGCGCGGCGACCGTGCCGGCGTCCCCGCGCGCGACCGGCCCGGTCAGGGCGGCGTCACCGGAGCGCAGCGCGTTGTCCAGGGCGGCCCCGAGCAGGGGGCCGAGCATCCGGTCGGGCGCCTCCACGCCGGCCGTCCGCAGCAGTTCCATGGCCTGGGCGACCAGGGTGACCAGGTGGTTGGCGCCGAGGGCGAGGGCCGCGTGGTACAGCGGGCGGTCCTGCTCGCTGATCCACTCCGGCTCGCCGCCCATCTCGATCACCAGCGCCTCGGCCGCCAGCCGCAGCTGCTCGGGCGCGGTGACGCCGAAGGAGCAGCCCGCGAGGCGCTGGACGTCCACGGGGGTGCCGGTGAAGGTCATGGCCGGGTGCAGGGCCAGCGGCAGCGCGCCCGCGCGCAGGGCCGGGTCGAGGACCCGCGCGCCGTACCGTCCGGAGGTGTGCACGATCAGCTGTCCCGGCCGCACGGCACCGGTCCCGGCGAGGCCGGCGACCAGTCCGGGCAGCGCGTCGTCGGGGACCGTGAGCAGCACCAGGTCGGCCCGCCGGAGGACCTCGGCGGGCGGCACCAGCGGGACGCCCGGGAGCATGGCCTCGGCCCGCCTGCGGGAGGCGTCGGAGACCCCGGAGACGGCCACCGGGCGGTGCCCGGCGAGCTGGAGGGACGCGGCGAGCGCGGGACCCACCCGGCCGGCGCCGACGACACCGACGGTGAGCCGCGCGGGGCGGTCCTTGAGGTCTGGCTGGTGGACTGTACTCACGCGACGGCGGCCTTCCCGTTCCAGTCCGCTCTGGGTACCGGACGATTTCTCGTCATGTTAACGCTATCTCGTTCCGGCGCCGACCGGTTGTCCACAGGCTGTGGGTTTCACCACGCCGCCCCGAAGGCCCCCACGGCCCGGAAATCCCGGTGTCCCCGCCGGTCCTACACGGCATGATCGCGGCATGACCGACACGTCTGAGCAGAGCACTGACCAGGAGACCGGGCCGGGCGCGCAGGCGCCGGCGTGGGAGCGGTTGCGGGACCGGCGCGTGGCGGCCCAGCGGCAGGCGCGGCGCGCCCTGTCCCGCGCGGGCTGGCGGGGCACGATCGGGGAACGGCTGGCACTCCTGACCGAGGGGGCGGCGGAGGTCTGCGACCTGGACGAGCCGGCCGACGTCTACGGCTCCGGGATCGTGGCCGGCCTGGAGGCGCGGGTCGCCTCGCTGCTCGGCACGGAGGCCGCCGCGTTCTTCCCGACGGGCACCATGGCCCAGCAGGTGGCCCTGCGCTGCTGGGCCGGCCGCACCGGCGACCCGGTGGTCGCCCTGCACCCGCTGTCCCATCCGGAGGTGCACGAACGGCACGCCTTCAGCCAGGTCAGCGGACTGCGTCCGGTCCGGGTCGGCGAGGGGCCCGCGCTGCCCACGGCGGCCGAGATACGTGACCTCGAGGAGCCTTTCGGGGCGCTGATGCTGGAACTGCCTCTGCGGGACGCCGGCTACGTGCTGCCCACCTGGGAGGAGCTGACCGAGGTCGTCGGGGCGGCACGGGAGCGCGACGCGGTGGTGCACTTCGACGGCGCGCGCCTGTGGGAGTGCACGGACCACTTCGGGCGCTCTCTGGCGGAGATCGCGGGCCTGGCCGACAGCGTCTACGTGTCGTTCTACAAGTCGCTCGACGGCTTCGGCGGTGCTGCGCTGGCCGGCCCGAAGACGCTGGTCGAGGAGGCGAAGACCTGGCGGCACCGATATGGCGGCACGGTCTTCCAGCAGTTCCCGACCGTCCTGTCCGCCCTCCTGGGCCTGGACCGTGAGCTGCCCCGGCTGCCGGAGTACGTGCGGCACGCGCGCGTGGTGGCCGCGGCCCTGCGGGAGGGCTTCGCCGCGGCCGGAGTGCCCTGGGCCCGCGTCCACCCGGAGGTGCCGCACACCCACGAGTTCCAGGTCTGGCTGCCGTACGCCCCCGAGGTGGTGGCCGAGGCGGCCGTGCGGCAGGGCGAGGAGACCGCGGTGCTGCTCTTCGCGAACGCCTGGGACACCGCGGGACCGGGCCTGGCACGCACGGAGGTCGGCGTCCGTGCCGCGGGCCTGGAGTGGACGGCCGGCGACGTCCGCGAGGCCGTGAGGGATTTCGCGGACCGCCTGCCGGACAGGGCGTAGCGGAGCACGCCTTGGCGCCGGAGCGGCCGCGCGGGCGGGGCGGCCGGGCCGATCGGGCGGGCCCGGAACGCCCGGACCGGC
>NZ_WWJT01000435.1 GCF_009865385.1 Streptomyces sp. SID486
CCGGTCCCCGCGCGCTCAGGGCTCGTCCGCGGGCGGCGGCACCGCCGGCAGCCGCAGGCTGAACATCGCGCCCTCCCCCGGCTCGCTCGCGGCCGTGGCGGTGCCGCCGTGGGCGGCGACCAGATGCCGGACGATCGGCAGGCCCAGGCCACTGCCGCCGGTGCGCCGGCTGCGGGACTTCTCCGCACGCCAGAACCGCTCGAAGACACGCGGCAGATCGTCGGGCGCGATGCCCGGGCCGGTGTCGGCGACGGTGAGGACGACGTCGTCACCGTCCGGGTGCGCGGCGAGCGTGACGGTGCCGTGGGCAGGGGTGTGCCGCAGCGCGTTGGAGACCAGGTTGCCGAGGGCCTGCCGCATCCGGACCGGGTCCGCGTCCAGCCAGGCGGCGCCGCCCGTCTCGGTGCGCAGGGTGACCCCGGCGGCGTCGGCGGCGACACGGTGGGCGGCGGCGACCTGGTCGAGCAGTTCGCCGGCCCGCAGCGGCTCCCGGTGCAGACGGAGTGTGCCGGCGTCGGCGGCGGCGAGGTCCTGGAGGTCGTCGATGATCCGCTGCAGGACGAGTGCCTCCTCGTGCAGCGAGTCCAGCAGGGGCGGGTCGGGGTCGACGACACCGTCCCGGACGACCTCCAGCCAGCCCCGGATGTTGGTGAGGGGACTGCGCAGTTCGTGCGCGATGTCGCTGACCATGGCCTTGCGCTGCGCCTCCAGACGCTCGCGCCGCTCGGTCAGGCCGTTGAACGCCTCGGCGAGGATGCCGGTCTCGTCCCGGGTGGTCACCGGGACGCGTACGTGCAGCTCGGGCGGCTGCTGTGCGGCCAGGGTGAGCGCGCGCAGGGGCCGTACCAGCCGGACGGCGACGACGGCGGTCACCACCACGGTCACGGCGAGGACCAGGCCGACCACGCCGACGACCCTGGCCTTGTTGTCGGGTGACATGTCGAACCGGGCCGGGTTCCGGTCCCCGATGCCGAGGAACAGCTCGGCCACCGGCGCGACGTAGGGCTCAAGTTGGACGCGGCGGGCGTTCCGCAGGCAGCGCTGGACCGCCCGGCCGGTGTAGCCGGTGCCCGGCTCGGCGTACTTCAGGAGCAGCTGGTGGCCGGTGAACGGATCCTTGGCGCCCGGGTCGAAGGTGAGGAACATCCGCCCGCCGGGGCCGAGGCCGGCCCGGCTCAGGCAGGGCTGGGCGAGTTCCCCGAGCGTGTCCAGGGCCCGTCGTTCCGTCGGCGTGGGGGTGGGGAGCTGCCCGTCCTCGCAGGACTCGGCGCCGTAGCGGGCCGGGTCGGTGCCGTCCGGCGTGGTGAGGAGCGGCCGTCCGCTCGCACTGCGTACGAGGGTGGACCGCAGGCCGTGGCGCTCGTCGCACCGCTGCCTCTTGACCGCCAGCGCGTCCAGCCGGGCGCGTTCCTCGTCCGGTAGCCGGTAAGGGCCCACCGCCCGTGGGTCGATGCCGCTGAGCTGGGCGCCGCTCTCGGTGTAGGTGTCGGTGCGCAGCGGGTCGACGGTGGCGGCGGGCCGGGGCGGCAGCGGGGTACCGCGGGGGGCGGAGTCGGCGACGACGGTGCGGTCGGCGGTGGTGAGGGCGATCCGGCGGCCGGTGCGGGCGGCGAGGTCGCGGACGGTGCCGCCGACACCCGACCAGCCGGCGTGGGCGGCGGCGTAGCCGCTGAGTTCGGCGAGGATGCGGTTGTCGGCGGCCAGGTCCTGGCCCTGTTCCTCCTTGAGGGCTCGGGTGGTGGTGGTCACCGCGAGCCACGCGGTGGCCGCCACCGAGCAGACGGCGATCAGCGCGGAGACGGACACCAGCCGCACGAGCAGCCGTTTGCGCAGCGGTATGCGGCGCTTCACGGGCGCCGGCCGGCCGGTCCGTGGGCCGGCCCGGGGCTCGCGGCGCCTCACGGCCGGGAACCGCTGAGTTTGTAGCCGACGCCGAAAACGGTCAGCAGCCGCACGGGCCGCCGCGGGTCGGCCTCGATCTTGCGGCGCAGGTTCATGATGTGCACGTCGACGGCCCGTTCGGTGGAGGCCCGGTCGAAACCGCTGGTGCAGTGCAGCAGCTGCCGCCGGCTGAAGACCCGCTCCGGTTCGCTCGCCATGGCCAGCAGCAGCTGGAACTCGGCGGGCGTGCACTCCACGGGCACGCCGTCGCGGCGCACCTCGTGCCGCACCGGGTCGACGCTGATCCCGGCGGCGCGTACGACGGGGTCGTCGTCCCGGGCGCCGGCGCCCCGGCCGCTGCGCCGCAGGACCGTGCGGATCCGGGCCATGAGCTCCCGTGGGCTGTACGGCTTGGTCAGGTAGTCGTCGGCGCCGAGTTCCAGGCCGAGCAGCACGTCGTCCTCGGCGGAGCGGGCGGTGAGCATCACCACGGGGACGTCGGGCTGTTCCGCCCGGCTCCGCAGCGCCCGGCACACGCCGAAGCCGTCGACGACGGGGAGCATGAGGTCGAGGACGACGAGGTCGGGACCGAGCCGGCGGGCCGCGTCCAGCGCCGCCGCGCCGTCGTGCACCACCGTCGCGGTGTGCCCGTCGGCCAGCAGCGACCGGCGGATCAGTTCGGCCTGCTTCTCGTCGTCCTCGGCGACCAGCACATGTGCGCACACGGGTCCGGATCCTAGGCCCCTCAGCGGGCCAGCCAGTCGGCGTATCCCATGACGACGACCGGGTGCCGGGCGGGGTCCAGGGTGCGCAGGAGATCCTTCATATGGGTTCTGGCGACGCTGACGCAGCCGTGGGTGGGGCCGCCGTGGTCGACGTGCAGCCACACTCCCCCGCCGCGCTCCTGGCCGAGCGGACGGGACCAGTCCAGGGGCGAGGTGCCGGGCCGGCGGTTGTAGTCGATGGCGACGACGTAGTCGAAGGAGCCCTCCAGCGGTTCGCCCTCGAAGCCGGTGCCGGGCGAGTGGAAGCCGCCGGAGCGGTGGTACGGGAGCCTGCTGCCGGGATCGGCGAGCAGTCCGCCCGCGTCGGAGAGGGTGTAGACGCCGAGCGGGGAGCGCAGGTCGCCGCTGCGGTGGTGGTCGCTCCATCCGTGCAGCGCGTTGTGGGCCGGCCAGGCGGCACCTCCCTGCCAGCCGTGGGCGGTGCGCTCGTACAGGACGACCGTGCAGAGCGGGGAGTTCCTGCCGCGGCCGGTGACCACGACGACCTGCCCGCAGCGCCCGGGTATCGCCGCCAGCCGCCGGGGACCGAGCCCGGGTATGCCTCGCGGTGCCGGCTTCGGGGCCGGACTCGCGGTGGCTGCCGGGGCCGTGGACGTCCCGGGCGCCGGTGACCGGGTGGCCGTGCGGCGCTCGGTCGCCTCGGCTCCGCCGCCGCAGCCGGTGAGCAGCAGCGGGGAGGCGAGGAGGGCGACGGCGGTTCTGCGCTGGATCATGGGTCGACCTTGGCCGACACTTGTTTGGAAATGGTCAGGGATCATGCCGTTCGGGATGGGTCGACTCTCGGATGGTGCTCAAGGGGCCTGGTTTCAGGCGCTGTCCGGCTTTCCCGACGTGTACAGCCAGGTGTGGAACAGCCCTTTCAGCTGCTTCCCCGACTTCTCCTCGGCAAGCCTGACGAACTGTGCCGTCGTACCGTGGCCGCCGCGGTGGGTGGTCGCCCAGGCGCGCAGGACGCGGAAGAAGTCGCGGTCGCCGACGGCCCGGCGCAGTTCGTGCAGGGCCATCGCACCCCGTGCGTAGACGGGTGTGCCGAAGATCCGTGCCCCGCTGCCGGGGTCACCGGGCGGATAGGCCCACAGGCTGTCGCCCGCGGGCCGGGCGTAGAGGGTGTCGAAGGTGTGCTGGGCGCTGTCGCCGCCGTGCTGTTCGGTGTACAGCCACTCGGCGTAGGTGGCGAAGCCCTCGTTGAGCCAGATGTCCTTCCAGGAGGTGAGCGAGACGGAGTCGCCGAACCACTGGTGGGCGCTCTCGTGGACGAGGGTGTCCAGGCCGGGCGCGGAGTCGTAGAGCGGCCGGGACTGGGTCTCCAGGGCGTAGCCGACGTCCGGGGCGTGGTCGACGATCGCGCCGGCGGCCCGGAACGGGTACGGCCCGAACAGTGCGCTCTCCCACTTCAGCACGGAGGGCAGCCGCTTGAGGACCGGGGCGGCGGCGTGCGCCTCGCGGGGGTCCACGGCGTTGTACACCTGGATGCCGTCCGGGGTGGTGTACCGCTCGGTCCGGAAGGTGCCGATGGTGGCGGTGGCCAGGTAGGCGGCCATGGGCCGGGTCTCGCGCCAGCGGAAGGTGGTCCGGCCGTGGGCGGTGCGCTGCCCGAGCAGGACGCCGTTGGCGACGGCGGTGCGGCCCTGCGGCACGGTGATCGTGAAGTCGTAGGCCGCCTTGTCCTTGGGGTGGTTGTCGGCGGGGAACCAGGTCATCGCGCCCTGGGGCTCGCCCGCGACGAACGCGCCGTCGTCGGTGGGGATCCAGCCGTCCGGCGAGCCGTCGGGGTCGGTGACCGGCTTCGGCGTGCCGTGGTAGGCGACCTCGACCCGGAAACGCTGCCCCGCGCGCGGGGCCCGGCGCGGGGTGACGACGAGCTCCTGCCCCTGGCGCCGGAACGCCGCCGCCCGGTGGTCGACGGTGACGGCGGTGACCGTCAGACCCGACAGGTCGAGGTCGAACCGGGTGAGCCGCTGGGTGGCGCGGGCGGTGAGCACCGCCGTGGCGTCCAGGCGGCGGGAGGCGGTGTCGTAGCGGAGCGTCAGGCCGTAGTGGCGGACGTGGTAGCCGCCGTTGCCGCTGAGCGGGAAGTACGGGTCGCCCGCGCCCGGCCCGCCGGTGCCGCCGGGCGCCGCGGGCCCGGCGGCACCGAGGAGCGCGGCCACGGCGACGGGGACGGTGGCGAGGGTGGCGGTACGGCGTCGGGCGGGGTGCCTGCGGGATGGCGTCACGTGCGCTCCTCGGGGTGGCCGTTGATCGACTGGCCGTCAGCGTAGGCGGGGCGGCACCCGGCTTTCCCCCTTGTTCCGGTCAAGTCCCGCCGCGTCGCCGCCCGGTGGGCGGGGCGCCGCGCAGTACGCTCGCGGCACCGTCCCCGACCCGGAAGGGCCCCGACCGTGAGCGTGCGCGTGCGCCGGATCTACGAACCGCCCGAGCCCGACGACGGCCTGCGGGTGCTGGTCGACCGGCTGTGGCCGCGCGGCCTGGCCAAGGACGCGGCGCGGATCGACGCGTGGCCCAAGGAGCTGACCCCGTCCGCCGAGCTGCGCACGTGGTACCACGCGGGCGAGGGCTCGTTCGAGGAGTTCCGCCGCCGGTACGAGGCGGAACTCGACGCGCCGCAGGCCGCGGAACTGCTCGACGGCCTGCGGGAGTCGGCACGGGCGGGGCGGGTGACGCTGCTGACGGCCTCGAAGAAGCCGGACCAGAACCACGCGACCGTGCTGGCGGAGCTGCTGGGCAGCTGAGTTCAGGCGGTCTGCCGCGCCGCCGCACGGCCCGCGGCCCGGCCCGAGAAGAGGCAGCCGCCGAGGAAGGTGCCTTCGAGGGCGTTGTAGCCGTGCACACCGCCGCCGCCGAACCCGGCGACCTCGCCCGCCGCGTACAGCCCCTCGATCGGGGTGCCGTCGGTGCCGAGGGCGCGGGAGTCCAGGTCGGTCTGGATGCCGCCCAGGGTCTTGCGGGTCAGCACGTGCAGCCGGACGGCGATGAGGGGGCCGGCGGCCGGGTCGAGGATGCGGTGCGGGGCGGCGACCCGGCCGAGCCGGTCGCCGATGTAGCGGCGGGCGTTGCGGATGCCCTGGACCTGGGAGTCCTTGCTGTAGGGGTTGGCCAGCTGCAGGTCGCGGGCCTCTATCTGCCGGCGTATCGCGGCCGCGTCCAGCAGGGCCTTGCCGGTCAGGCTGTTCATCCTCTCGACCAGCTGCTCCAGGCTGCCCGCGGTGACGAAGTCCGCGCCCTTGTCGAGGAACGCCTGCACGGGCGCCGGAGCGCCCTTGCCGAGCAGCCGGTCGCGCAGCACGGCCTTGCGGTCCTTGGCGGTGATGTCGGGGTTCTGCTCGGAACCGGAGAGCGCGAACTCCTTCTCGACGATCTTCCGGGTGAGGACGAACCACGAGTGGTCGTACTGCGCGATGTCGGGGGTGGTGCGCAGGTACTTGAGGGTGCCGAGGGTGTCGTAGCCGGGCAGGCACGGGTCGGGCAGCCGGCGGCCGAGGGCGTCCAGCCAGACGGACGACGGTCCGGGCAGGATGCGGATGCCGTGGCCGGGCCAGACGGGGTCCCAGTTCTGCAGGCCCTCGGTGTAGTGCCACATGCGGTCGCGGTTGACGAGCCGCACGCCGGCGTCGGCGCTGATGTCGAGCATGCGGCCGTCGACGTAGGCCGGCACGCCGGTGACCATCTCGGCGGGCGGCGTGCCGAGCCGCTCGGGCCAGTGACGGCGGACGATGTCGTGGTCGGCGCCGATGCCTCCGGTGGTCACGACGACGGCCTGGGCGGTCAGCTCGAAGTCGCCGGCGCGGTCCCGGCTGGAGGCGACACCGCGCGGGGAGTCGTCGGGGGCGAGGACGGTGCCGCGCACACCGCGTGCGGTGCCGCCCTCGATGACCAGTTCGTCCACCTGGTGGCGGTGGTGGAAGGTCAGCAGTCCGTCCCGGGCGGCCTGCCGGGCGTACCGCACGAAGGGCTCGACCACGCCGGTGCCGGTGCCCCAGGCGATGTGGAAGCGGGGCACGGAGTTGCCGTGTCCGTCCGCCCGCAGGTCGCCACGTTCGGCCCAGCCGACGGTGGGCAGCAGCTCGATCCCGTGGCCCTGGAGCCAGGACCGCTTCTCCCCGGCCGCGAACTCGACGTAGGCGCGGGCCCAGCGCATGGCCCAGGAGTCCTGGTCCGCGGGGCGGTCGAACCGGGCGCTGCCCTGCCAGTCGTTCCAGGCGAGGCCGAAGGAGTCCTTGATGCCGAGGCGGCGCTGCTCGGGGGTGTCGACGAGGAAGAGCCCGCCGAAGGACCAGAACGCCTGCCCGCCGAGGTTGGCTGCGTTCTCCTGGTCGACCAGGGCCACCCGGCGGCCCCGGCTGGTGAGTTCGTGTGCCGCGACCAGGCCGGCGAGGCCCGCTCCGACGACGATGACGTCCGCGTCCATGGCGTCCTTGTCCTTCCTGTCCGGTGCTCGTGACTGGCCCGTCGCGGGGCTAGGCGGGGATGCGGCTGCCATCGGTCAGCAGCGCGGTGAGCAGCTGTTTGAGCCAGGCCCGGGCGGTCTCGACGTCCCGGTCCAGCAGCAGTTGGGTGGTGACCCCGTCGTACGCGGCGACCACGGCGTGCGCGGCGCCGTCCGCGCCGCCGAGGACTGCGGGCAGGGCCGTGTGCCCGCGGGCCCGGAAGAGCCGGTCGGCGACGGCCGCCCGCAGCCGTGCGCGGTGGTCGAGCAGGGCACGTGCGACGGCGGGGTCGCGGGCGGCGTGCACCAGGAAGTCGGTCTTCACCAGCAGCCAGTCCACGTCGAGCAGCAGTACCTCGGTGACCCGGTCCACGGCGGCGGGCACGTCCAGGTCGGGGCCGTCCTGGGCGAGCGCGTCGGTCACCTGGGCCGCGATGAGGTCGGCGCGCTCCTGGTAGAGGGCGAAGAACAGCTCGTCCAGGGTGGCGAAGTTCGAGTAGAAGGCGCCCCGGCTGAATCCGGCCGCCTCGCAGACCTCCTCGATGGAGACACGCCCGAAGCCCTTGGCCGCGAACACGGCGAACGCGGCGTCGAGCAGCCGGGCCCGGGTGCGGACCCGGCGCCGGGTGACGCGCCTGGGTGTCTCTTCCATCGGCTCCGCTCCCTGCATCGGATACGCGAATGTATCGGATACACCGGTGTATCGAAAGACCTCCGCGGAAGGAGTTCGAACCGGGTGGGGACTCGGACCGGCGTGCGAAGGGGACACACCGGGGGCCCACGGACCTCCGGCCGGCACGCGACGGGAACGCGCCGAGGCCCACAGGACCGCCGGCCGGCACGCGACGGGAACGCGCCGAAGCCCAGGGAGCCTCCGGCCGACGTGCGAATGGAACGTATTTTCGATTCAGGAGTACGCTGGCCCCATGTCCACGCACCTCCAGGGCTCCCTGTTCGACCAGACCGACGAGCTGCGGCTCGGCCCGTTGCGCGGGCTGCACCGGACCGAGCTGGGCGCGGGCGCCTGGATCGACGTCCTCCCCGGCTGGCTGAGCGGCGCCGACGCGCTGTTCGAACGGCTGGCGGCGGACGTGCCGTGGCGCGCCGAGCGCCGCAAGATGTACGACAACGTGGTCGCCGTACCCCGGCTGCTCTCCTTCTACGGGGCGCGCGACCCCCTCCCGCACCCGGTGCTGGACGAGGCGCGCGCCGCCCTGTCCCGGCACTACGCCGAGGAACTGGGCGAGCCGTTCACCACGGCGGGGCTGTGCTTCTACCGGGACGGCCGGGACAGCGTGGCCTGGCACGGGGACCGCATCGGCCGGGGCGCCCGCGAGGACACCATGGTCGCGATCCTCTCCGTCGGCGCACCCCGCGACCTGCTGCTGCGCCCGGCCGGCGGGGGCGGCGGCACGGTGCGCCGCCCCCTCGGACACGGCGACCTCATCGTGATGGGCGGCTCCTGCCAGCGCACCTGGGAGCACTGCGTCCCGAAGACCGGCCGGGCCGCCGGCCCGCGCATCAGCATCCAGTTCCGGCCGCACGGCGTGCACTGACACCGCGCGGCGGCCGCGGACACGTCGCCGGTAACGGCCCGGCGTGCACTCACACCGTGGGGCGGCCGCGAACACGTCACCGGTACCGACCCGGCGCGCACTCACACCGCGCGGCGGCCGCGAACACGTCACCGGTACCGACCCGGCGCGCACTCACACCGTGCGGCGGGCGCGGACACGTCGCCGGTGCCGGCCAGGACTCGCGTGACGCGAACTCGCCGGCGCCGCGGCCGGCCGCACAGGCGCCGGACCCCCCTGGTGCGGGACGGCGTCCGGTCTGATTGGCTGTCCCCGACGATTCGCCGCTCAGGGCTCGGAGAGACCATGCCAGTCGACGTGACCCAAGTCGCCGACGACACCTACCTGGTGCACGGGCACGACACCAACTGGGTGATCCTCAAGGACGGCGACGCCGTCACTCTGGTGGACACCGGGTACCCCGGGGACCGGCCGGGGCTGCTGGAGTCCCTCGCCGCTGTGGGCAGTTCACCGGACGCGGTCGCCGCCGTCCTGATCACCCACGCGCACAACGACCACCTGGGCTCGGCCGAGTACCTGCGCACCGCCCACGGCACCCCCGTCTATCTGCATCCCGCCGAAGTCCCGCACGCCCGCCGTGAGTTCCTCCAGCAGGCCCGCGTCTCGGACGTGGTCCGCAACGCCTGGCGGCCCGGCGTCCTGTCCTGGGCGCTGCACGTGAAGCGCGTGGACGGTCTGACGAGCCACCCCGTCACGGCGCCGGAGCCGTTCCCGGCCGGGGGGCCGCTCGACCTGCCCGGCCGGCCGGTCCCCGTGCACACCCCCGGTCACACGGACGGCCACTGCGTCTACCACCTGCCCGGCGCCGGGATCGTGATCTCCGGGGACGCCCTGGTCACCGGGCACGCCGTCTCCCGGGCCGAGGGCCCGCAGATGCTGCGCGACTTCTTCCACCACGACCGCGCGCGGGCGCTGGACTCGCTGGAGCTGATCGGGGCGCTCGACGGCGACACGCTGCTGCCCGGCCACGGGCCCGTCCACCACGGCCCGGTACGGGCCGCCGCGGACCTGGCCCGGGAGCGTGCCTCCTAGCCCGGGCCCGGCCCTAGGGTTCACGACATGGCCTTGCAGATCAACGCCACCAATCCGGAGCACCCCGCGCTCCTGCTCGCCCTGCCGTGGGACACACCGCTTGAGGAGTGGCCCGAGGAGTACCTCGTGCCGCTCCCCCGCGGCATCTCCCGGCACGTCGTGCGCTACGCGCGCGCCGGTGACGAGGTGATCGCCGTCAAGGAACTCGCCGAACGGCCCGCCGTGCGCGAGTACGGGCTGCTGCGCGACCTGGACCGGCTCGGTATCCCCGCCGTCGACCCCCTCGCCGTGGTCACGGGCCGCACCGGCCGGTCGGGCGGCCCGCTGGAGCCGGTGCTGGTCACCCGGCACCTGCGCGGCTCGATGCCGTACCGGTCGATGTTCGAGACGACCATGCGCCCGGCGACCATGCACCGGCTGATGGACGCCCTCGCCGTGCTGCTGGTCCGCCTGCACCTGGCGGGCTTCGCCTGGGGCGACTGCTCGCTGTCCAACACCCTGTTCCGGCGGGACGCGGGCGCCTACGCCGCCTATCTGGTGGACGCCGAGACGGGCGAGCTGCACCCGCGGCTCAGCCCCGGGCAGCGGGAGTACGACCTGGACCTGGCCCGCGTGAACATCAGCGGCGAGCTGCTGGACCTGGAGGCGTCCGGCGCGCTGCACCCGGCCGTCGACCCGGTCGGGTTCGGCCATGAGATCTGCACCCGCTACCAGGGGCTGTGGCAGGAGCTGACCCGCACCTCGGTGTACCCGGCGGGCGAGTACCACTACATCGAGCGCCGGATCCGCCGGCTGAACGACCTCGGTTTCGACGTGGCCGAGATGCAGATCGAGCACTCGCCGGGCGGCGACACGGTCACCTTCGTGCCGAAGGTCGTCGACGCCGGCCACCACCAGCGCCAGCTGCTCCGGCTGACCGGTCTGGACACCGAGGAGAACCAGGCGCGGCGGCTGCTGAACGACCTGGAGAGCTGGATGGCCACCCAGGACGACCACGCCCCCGGCGATCCCCTCGCCGCGCGCCCCGAGGTGCTGGCCCACCGGTGGGTCAGGGACGTGTTCCGGCCCACCGTGCGGGCGGTGCCGCCGGACCTGCGGGGGTCCGTGGACCCGGCCGAGATCTACCACCAGCTGCTCGAACACCGCTGGTACCTGTCGGAGCAGGCGCAGCACGACATCGGCCTGGACACCGCCGTCGCCGACTACGTCAGGAACGTGCTGCCCCGGGCCCGGGAGACCCTGGAGCCGCCGGCACCCGCGTGAGGCGGCCGGCGGCGGGCGGTTCAGTCGTGCGGGACCACCGCCACCGGGCAGCCGGCGTGGTGCAGCACCCCGTGCGCGACCGAGCCGATCCGGGCGCCGACGGCGGTGCGGTGCGCCCGGCGCCCGACCACCATCAGCTGGGCCCGGCCGGACATGGACAGCAGCACCTGGCCCGCGCTGCCCATCTCCACGTGCTCGGCGACGCGCACCTCGGGGAACCGTTCGCGCCAGGGTTCCAGCGCCTCGGCCAGCGCCTGCTTCTCGTAGGGTTCGAGGCCGCCCGCGTCGTCCAGCAGCCTGAGCGAACCGGGGCTGTAGGCGAAGACCGGCGGCAGGGTCCACGCCCGGACGGCCCGGACGGCCGCGCCGCGGGCCGCGGCCGTCTCGAAGGCGAACCGCAGCGCGGCGGCGCTGTCCTCGGGGCCGCCGTGCTGGCCGACCACGACGTCCCG
>NZ_WWJT01000436.1 GCF_009865385.1 Streptomyces sp. SID486
CCCCGCGCGGGGGCACCCTCCCGGGAACCCGGCACACCGCGCGCGGGGGTGCCACCGGACGGCCCGGGTGTGCCGTGGGCCGGAGTGTCCGCGGGCGGCCGGGGGGCGGTCTCCCCCCGGGCGTCGGAGCGGGCCGGGGCGGCGTCCCGTCGGGCGCCCTGGTCCCCCCGCTTCGCGGTCATGTCGGCGGAGTCGCTCTTCGGAGCCGGTCCGCGGCGGCTGTGACGTCCCACTGCGGCCCTCAGCTCCCCGTGCCCACGGCGGTGGCGGCGGTCTCCTCGGCCGGGCCGGCCGCCCGTGCCATGAGGTCCCGGAAGGCGTCGGCGACCACCTCGGGGTACTCCATCATCGCCACGTGTCCGGCGTCCGGCAGGGTCAGCAGACGGGAGTCGCGGAAGGCGCGGGCCGCCTTGCGTGCCATGCGGAAGCCGACCAGCTGGTCCCGGCCGCCGTAGACCAGCAGGGTGGGGGCCAGCACCCGCTCGGCCTGGCGCCACAGCCCGTGCTGGCCGCCGAGCGTGTAGGCGTTGACGATCCCGCGCGCGGAGCGGGCCATCGCGTCCCAGAAGTACGGCAGTTGCAGCCGCCGCTCCAGCTCCTCCACGGCGTGCCGGAACGCCTCCGGCGAGACCCGGCCGGGGTCGCCGTAGCAGAGACCCATGACGCCGCGCACCCGCTGCTCGGCCGTCCACTCCCGGGTGAACCGGGTGAAGAGAGCGGCGATGCCGGGCACCCCGAGCAGGCCCGTCGGCACCGCGGTGCGCTGGATGCGCAGCTCCGGCAGGGCCGGCGAGACCAGCGTGAGCGTGCGGACGAGGTCGGGACGTACGGCGGCCACGCGCGTGGCGACCGCGCCGCCGAGCGAGTTGCCGAAGAGGTGGACCGGGCCGCGGCCGGCCGCGTCGAGGTGACGGATCACCGCGCGCGCGTGCCCGGTGACCGAGTAGTCGCCGTCGTCCGGTGGCGGCGAGTCACCGAAGCCCGGCAGGTCGACCGCCTCGCTGTCGACGAGGCCGTCCAGCTCGGCCATGAGCGACGACCAGTTCTGCGAGGAGCCGCCCAGCCCGTGGACGTACAGCGCGGGCGGCAGGCCCTCGCGCGCGGGGGGCCGGGAACGGATCGACAGGGTGACGCCGGGGAGGCCGACCGTCCGCAGCCGCTCACCCTCACCGACCCGGACGGGCGCCACCCTGGGGAGCACACTGGCGGCCGAAACGGACGGCGACTCGGTCGAAGACATGCGGCAATGTTACGAGGTGATCACGTCGGGCCCGGTGTGTTCGCCGTCACAGATTGAGCCGTGCGCATCCGGAGAACCGGTCAGCCGACGTGCCTGACGGCATGGCGTCCCGATCAGCTGTCTCCTAGGCTCGGTACAGAGGGCACCCGCGTGTGGCCCCTGCCGCTTCAGGGACGACGTCCGTAGGAAGGGAGCCCACCATGACCTATGACCCCATCGAGCCCGACGCGATCGAGGACATCGCCGACCCGGCGGCCGGGACGGCGGAGGAGATCGACGTCGAGGCGCCCGAGGTGGACGCCGCCGAGCAGCACACGGACATCGCGCCGGACCGCGACGACCCGCTGACGGACGTGGACCCCGACCGGGCGAACGAGGCCGATCTCATCGAACAGGCGCGCGTGGTCTCACTCGACGAGGACGACTACCGCTGACCTCGCGGGACCCCACGGGCCGCCTCCGCGGTGCCGCACGGCTTTCGCCGTCGTCCGGTACGTGAAATTCTGCGCTCGCACCGCGCACACCAGGGTTACCGAAAAGTACGATGGCCGCGCGGCCGACACCGCAAGTGGACGACTTTGGGAGGCGGCGTGACAGCCATCGAGCAAACTGAGGCGGCACGCCCACGCGGCACCCGTCTGCCGCGCCGAGCCCGGCGGAACCAGCTGCTGGGCGCCGCCCAGGAGGTCTTCGTCGCGCAGGGCTACCACGCGGCGGCGATGGACGACATCGCCGAGCGCGCCGGTGTGAGCAAGCCCGTGCTGTACCAGCACTTCCCGGGCAAGCTCGACCTCTACCTCGCCCTGCTGGACCAGCACTGCGAGTCGCTGATCCAGGCGGTGCGCGGCGCCCTGGCGTCGACGACCGACAACAAGCAGCGCGTCCGGGCGACGATGGACGCCTACTTCGCGTACGTGGAGGACGACGGCGGGGCTTTCCGGCTGGTGTTCGAGTCCGACCTGACGAACGAGCCCGCGGTGCGCGAGCGCGTGGACAAGGTCACCAACGAGTGCGCCGAGGCGATCTGCGAGGTCATCGCCGAGGACACGGGTCTGTCGCGCGCGGAGTCGATGCTGCTGGCCTCCGGCCTCGGCGGGCTCGCCCAGGTGGTCGCCCGCTCCTGGCTGCACAGCGACCGCAGCGTGCCGCGCGACCAGGCGGTGCAGCTGCTGGCGTCGCTGGCCTGGCGCGGCATCGCCGGATTCCCGCTGCACGGCACGGAGCACCACTGACGGCCGCCCGCGCGCGGGTCCGTTCCCGCGCGGTGTTCGCTCCTGGCGTTCCGGCCCGCAGCGTGTACGTCCCCTCACCGGGCTAATGTGTGCGGAGTACGGCGCGATGATCGCGCACATCACTGACCGTCGGAGGGACATAGCCGTGGAGGTCAAGATCGGCGTGCAGCACGCGCCCCGCGAGATCGTTCTGGAGAGCGGTCAGAGCGTCGAGGAGGTCGAGCGCCTCGTGGGCGACGCGCTGTCCGGGAAGACGCAGCTGCTGAGCCTCCAGGACGAGAAGGGTCGCAAGGTCCTGGTGCCGACGGAGCGTCTGGCGTACGTGGAGATCGGCGAGCCGACCGTGCGCAAGGTGGGTTTCGGCACGCTCTGAGCCGGAGTCGTCAGAAGGGCCCGGCGGCGCTGCCGCCGGGCCCTTCCGTGTGACGTGCCCGGCCCTGTCCGCGTGTCGGCACATGACCGCGCACACGGACGGAGCACAACTTCTCCACAGCCGATGATTGCAATCCGCAGGTCACGGGTATGACGGGCTACGACCGTCGAGCCAGACCGGCCGTGGGAGGGACCCCCGACATGATCTTGGAAGCGCTCGGCTCCGCCGTGCTCGGCCTGATCCTCGCCTGGGCGGCGACGCACCGTCTCGGCCACCGGCTGCCGACCCGCCCGCTGGTGTACGCGACCGGTGTCGCCGGAGCCCTCTTCGGCGACTTCGTCACCCGCACCGCCCTGGGTCCCGGCACCGCCGTTCTCAGCATCGTGGGCGCCGCGATCATCTCGGTCGCGTCCCTGTCCCTGCTGCTGCGCCCGGCGGGCCACCTGCGCCGGCGATCAGCGACCGCGTAGACGCCGTTCTCCGGCCACCCGCGCCTGGAGGGGCCGCGTAGACGCCGTTCTCCTGCCGCCCGTGCCCGAAGGGGCCGCGGGCGGCCGCGCGTCCACCGCGCGTCCACCGCACGACCGGCCGTGACGCGCCCCGGGGCCGCCGGCGGCCGGCGTCCCGCCTCTGCGCGCAGCGCTACGCGGCCAGGCCCAGCGCCGCCATCCGCTTCGTATGCGCCTCGGTGATCCGCGAGAACATCCGCCCGACCTCCGCGAGATCGAAACCGTCGGCCACGCCTCCCACGAGCATCGTGGACAGCGCGTCGCGGTCGGCGACGACCCGCTGCGACTGCGACAGGGCCTCGCCCATCAGCCGCCGCGCCCACAGGGCCAGCCGGCCGCCCACGCGCGGGTCGGCGTCGATGGCCGCGCGCACCTTCTCCACCGCGAACCCGGCGTGCCCGGTGTCGTCGAGCACCGCGAGCACCAGCTCACGCGTGTCGGAGTCGAGGCGGACCGCGACCTCACGGTAGAAGTCGCTCGCGATCGAGTCGCCGACGTACGCCTTGACCAGGCCCTCCAGCCAGTCCGAGGGCGCCGTCTGCCGGTGGAACCCGTCCAGCGCGGCCACGAACGGGTCCATGGCGGCCGTCGGCTCCTCGCCGATCTCGGTCAGCCGGTTCCGCAGCCGCTCGAAGTGGTGGAACTCGGCCGAGGCCATCTTGGCCAGCTCCGCCTTGTCCGCGAGGGTCGGCGCCAGCTTGGCGTCCTCCGCGAGCCGTTCGAACGCCGCCAGCTCCCCGTACGCGAGCGCGCCGAGCAGGTCCACGACCGCGGCACGGTACTGCGGCTCGGCGGACGCCTGCGCCCAGTCCTGGGCGGCGACACCGGTGGGTTCGGCGGCTTCGGCGGACGCGGTCTCGGGCTTGTCAGAGCTAGTCATGAGGCGCACAATAGCCCGCTCAGCGCCTCCCCCGACCCCCCGGCCGATCACTGTGACGACGACTACGTGACCAAATCGGCCATCACATGTGCGCGAATCCGGGGTATGGTGGTAATGCGCCTGCCGAGTGCGTCGATGGTCATCGACGTGCCCGGACGGGGCGCACGCATGAGGATGCCCGGTCGGTGGCCCGATCGGCTCCGACCCGACAGCCCTCCCTGGCCGTACGGCGCAGTACGTACGACGACCGGAGGGACACCCTCAGCGGTACGAGCGCTAGAGCGTCGGCAGAGGTCCCGTGTCATACGGCTAGCCCGAGTGGTTCGCCCGTACGGCGGCCGACGTCCCCGGCACGGTCAGACATGACCCCCGCGCTCGCCTCGCACCGCGCACACAGAAGAGGCAGCACCCTGACTACGACGTTTCGTGAACTTGGGATCCTCCCCGAGACCGCCGAGGCCCTGGAAGCCGTCGGCATCATCACCCCCTTCCCCATCCAGGAGATGACACTCCCCGTCGCCCTTTCCGGCACGGACGTCATCGGCCAGGCCAAGACCGGTACCGGCAAGACGCTGGGCTTCGGTCTCCCGCTCCTGGAGCGCGTCACCGTCCCCGCCGACGTCGAGGCCGGACGCGCCGCCCCCGAGGCTCTGACGGACGCCCCGCAGGCGCTCGTCGTCGTCCCCACGCGCGAGCTGTGTACGCAGGTCACCAACGACCTGCTGACGGCCGGCAAGGCCCGCAACGTGCGCGTGCTGGCGATCTACGGCGGCCGGGCCTACGAGCCGCAGGTCGAGGCCCTGAAGAAGGGCGTCGACGTGGTCGTCGGCACCCCGGGCCGTCTCCTGGACCTCGCGGGCCAGAAGAAGCTCGACCTGAAGCACGTCAGGTGCCTGGTCCTCGACGAGGCCGACGAGATGCTCGACCTGGGCTTCCTGCCCGACGTCGAGAAGATCATCAACATGCTACCGGTCAAGCGGCAGACCATGCTGTTCTCGGCGACCATGCCCGGCGCCGTCATCGGACTCGCGCGCCGCTACATGTCCCGGCCCACGCACATCCGCGCCACCGCGCCGGACGACGAGGGCGTGACGGTCGCGAACATCAAGCAGTTCATCTACCGCGCGCACAACATGGACAAGCCGGAGATGGTCGCCCGCATCCTGCAGGCCGACGGCCGCGGGCTGGCGATGATCTTCTGCCGGACCAAGCGCACGGCCGCCGACATCGCCGAGCAGCTGGAGCGCCGCGGCTTCGCCTCCGGCGCGGTCCACGGCGACCTCGGCCAGGGCGCCCGCGAGCAGGCGCTGCGCGCGTTCCGCAACGGCAAGGTCGACGTCCTCGTCTGCACCGACGTCGCCGCGCGCGGCATCGACGTCGAGGGCGTCACCCACGTCATCAACTACCAGTCCCCCGAGGACGAGAAGACGTACCTGCACCGGGTCGGCCGTACCGGCCGCGCGGGCGCCAAGGGTACGGCGATCACGTTCGTCGACTGGGACGACATCCCGCGCTGGCAGCTCATCAACAAGGCGCTGCAGCTGGACTTCAACGACCCGGTGGAGACGTACTCCAGCTCCCCGCACCTGTTCTCCGACCTCGGTATCCCCGCGGGCACCAAGGGCACCCTGCCGCGCTCGGAGCGGACCCGCGCGGGTCTGGACGCGGAGGAGCTGGAGGACCTGGGCGAGACCGGTGGCCGGGGCGCGCGCGGCCGTGGTGGCCGGGGCGGCCGCAACGACCGTGACGACCGCGGTGCCCGTGACGACCGCGGTGCCCGCGGTGACCGCGGTGACCGCGCCGCCGCACCCCAGGCCGAGCGTGAGCGGCCGGCCCGTACGCCGCGCCGTCGCCGCCGCACCCGGGGCGGAGCGCCGGTGGACGCCGCCCTCGCCGGATCGGCGCCGGCCGCCGAGACCGCCGGCACGGAGGACACCCAGGCCGCGACGCGCACCCCGCGCCGCCGCCGCCGTACGCGCAGCGGAGCGTCCGGGCAGCCGGTGACGCCCGCCGTGGCGCCGGTGACCGCCGCCGAGACCGCCGTCGAGAGTGCCGCCGTCGAGACGGTGGCCACGGCGGAGGGCCCGACCGTCGCGGAGACCCCGGAGAAGCCGCGCCGCCGCCGTACCCGGAAGCCGGAGGCGGCCGAGGCCGCCGTCGCGGCCGAGCCGGCGGAGGCGAAGGCCCCCGCGGTCGCGCCCGCGACCGAGCCGGTGATCGCGGACGCCCCGGTGACGGAGCCCGAGGCCGCACCGGCCGGGGAGCCCGCACCGCGCCGCCGCACCCGGAAGGCGGCCCAGCCGACGACCGAGACGGCAGCGGTGGCGGACCCGGCCGAGGCCACCGAGGCCAAGCCGCGCCGCACCCGGAAGACCGCGGCAGCCGCCGAGGCCGCCGCCGACACCGTCGAAGCCGCCGAGGCCGCCGCCGACACCGTCGAGGCCAAGCCGCGCCGGACCCGCAAGGCGACTGCGGCAACCGCGCCGGAGGCCACCGAAGCGGAGGCCAAGCCCCGCCGCACCCGCAAGACCGCGGCAGCCGCCGAGACCGCCGCCGACACGGCCGAAGCCACCGAGGCCAAGCCCCGCCGGACGCGGAAGACCGCCGCGACCGCAGAGGCCGCCGTGGAGACGGCCGAGGCAGTCGAGGCCAAGCCGCGCCG
>NZ_WWJT01000437.1 GCF_009865385.1 Streptomyces sp. SID486
GCCTACGTCATCTACACCTCCGGCTCCACCGGCACCCCCAAGGGCGTGACCGTCACCCACCGCGGCATCGGCGGATTCACCTCGGCCGCCGCCGAACGGTACGCGGTCGGCCCCGGTGACCGCGTGCTCCAGTTCTCCTCGCCGAGCTTCGACGCCTCCGTCCTGGAGCTGTTCGTCTCCGTCCTGACCGGCGCCACCCTCGTCGTACCGCCGCACGGCCCCTGGCTGGGCGACGAACTCGCCGCCGTACTGGACGAGCACGGCATCACGCACGCCCTCATCCCGCCCGCCGCCCTGGCCACCCTGCCCGACCCCGCACAGGGCACCGCACCCCGGCTGCGCACGCTGATCGTCGGCGCCGAGGCGTGCCCGGCCGGCCTCGTGGACCGCTGGGCACCCGGCCGCCGCATGATCAACTCCTATGGTCCGACCGAGACCACCATCGTCGCCACCTGGACCGGTCCGCTCACCGCCGGCGGGGGCACACCCACGATCGGCGGTGCTCTGCCGCACACCCGGGTGTACGTCCTCGACTCCGCGATGCGTCCCGTACCGCCCGGCACGGACGGCGAGTTGTTCGTGGGCGGTGACGCGGTGGCCCGCGGCTACCTGGGCCGCCCGGCACTGACCGCCGCCCGGTTCGTCGCCGATCCCTTCGGGCCGCCCGGCGCCCGCCTGTACCGCACCGGCGACCGGGCGCGCTGGACCCCCGGCGGGGAGCTGGAGTTCCTGGGCCGGCTGGACCGGCAGGTGAAGATCCGCGGCTTCCGTATCGAGCCCGGCGAGATCGAGGCGGCCCTGCGCCGGGCCGGCGGTGTCGGCGAGGCCGTGGTCGTCGTACGCGAGGACGAGCCGGGGCACCAGCGGCTCGTCGGGTACGTCACCCCCGCCCCGGCGTCGGCCGCCACCGACGCCCGCGACGCCGCCTTGGACCCGGCGGCCCTGCGCGCGGCCGCGGCAGCCGTGCTGCCCGCGCACATGGTGCCGTCCGCGGTCGTGGTCCTGGACCGCATGCCGCTCACCCCGCAGAACAAGATCGACCGCAACGCCCTGCCCGTCCCGGAGCGCACGGTCACGTCCGGCCATGTCGCGCCCCGGTCCGCGCCGGAGCGGGCTCTCGCCGAGATCTGGGCGGACGTCCTCGGCGTCGACACGGTCGGGGTGACGGACGACTTCTTCGACCTGGGCGGCGAGTCGATCCTCGCGGCCCGCGCCCTGTCCCGCATCCGTGACGAACTCGGCGTCCGGCTGACCGTACGGGACGTCTTCACCGCGCGGACGGTCGCCGCCCTCGCCCCGCTGCTCGCCACCCCGTCGGCCACCGCACCGCCGGAGCCGATCCCGCCGGCCCCGGCCGACGGCGACCTGCCCCTGTCGAGCGCACAGCGCCGGCTCTGGTACCTCGACGACCTGAGCGCGGGCGGCGCCGAGTACAACACCGGTGTGGCCCTGCGCCTGCGGGGCCCCCTGGACCCGGACGCGCTCCAGCTGTCCCTGCACCGCCTCGCGGCCCGGCACGCCTCCCTGCGCACCACGTTCACCACCGCCGACGGCCAGGGCGTCCAGCGTGTCGCGCCGGAGCCCGACCTGCCGCTGCGGACGGCCGATCTCACCGGCGTACCCGAGGCGCGCCGCGCCGGTGCCGCCGAGACGCTGCTCACCGAGGAACTGAGCCGGCCCTACGACCTGTCCACCGGCCCGCTCACCAGGGCCCTGCTCGTCCGGCTCGCCGCCGAGGACCACCTGCTGCTGCTGGGCCAGCACCACATCGTCACCGACGGCTGGTCGGTGGGCGTCCTCACCCGTGAACTCGCCGCTCTCTACCACGCGCAGACCACCGGTGAGCCGGACGGGCTGCCCCGGCCCGCAGTGCAGTACCCGGACTTCGCGGTGTGGGAACGACAGCAGCGGGCGGCCGGAGCCGACACCGCCGACCTGGCCTACTGGAAACGGCACCTGGCGGGGATCCAGCACCTCGAACTGCCCACCGACCGGCCGCGTCCCGCCGTGCGCACCACCGCCGGGGCGGCCCACCGCCACCTCCTCCCGGCGGATCTGGTCACCCGGCTGCGCCGGCTGGCCGCCGGACGCGGCACCACGCCGTTCACCCTGTTCGCGGCCGCCTCCACACTGCTGTTCTCCCGCTACTCGGGACAGCAGGACGTCGCGTTCGGCACCGTCACCACCGGGCGCGGCAGGCGGGACCTGGAGGACGTCCCGGGCTTCTTCGCCAACACGGTGGTCCTCCGGGGCGAGGTGGACGAACGGTCGACCGTGGACCGGTTCGTGGAGACCATGCGCGCCACCGTGCTGGATGCCTTCGCCCACGACGCGGTGCCCTTCGACCGGGTGGTAGAAGAGCTGTCACCGCCCCGCGACCCCAGCCGCACCCCGCTGGTGCAGGCGCTCGTCGTGCAGCAGACCGCCTGGCCCGTGCCGCCCCTCTCCGGCGGGGTGCGCTTCGCCGACCATCCGCTGCCGCGCCCGGCCGCCCGCTTCGACCTGGTCCTTGAGTTCACGCCGGACGCGGCCGGCGGCTGCGTGCTGACCGCCGAGTACAACACCGACCTGTTCGAGGCGTCCACGGTGGCCCGGCTGACCGCCCACCTGCACCGCCTGCTGGAGGGCATGGCGGACGGCCCGGGCCGCCGGCTGGCCGAGCTGTCCATGCTCTCGGCCGAGGAACAGCGGACACTGGTGGACACCTGGAACCCGCCCGCCCGCCGGGCGCGTGACACCGGGCACGCCACGCTGCCCGGGCTGCTCCAGGCCCAGGCCGCCCGGACCCCCGACCGCACCGCCGTCGTCTGCGGCCCGGTCCGTCTGGACTACGCCGAGACCGCCCGGCGCGCCGCCCGGCTGGCCCGGCTGCTCATCGCGCGCGGCGCCGGACCGGAGCAGCTGGTCGCGCTGTGCCTGCCGCGCACCGCCGACCTCGTGCCCGCGCTGTGGGCGGTGCTCGCCTCGGGCGCCGGCTATCTCCCGGTCGACCCCGGTTACCCCGCCGAGCGCGTCCGCCTCATGCTCGCCGACGCCCGCCCCGCCATCGTCCTCGCCACCCGGGAGACCGCCGCCGCACTGCCCCCGGACTGCGCGCCGCTGCTCCTGGAGACGTGCGCCGACGCGGCCGTGGCCGACACGACGCCGACCGACGCCGACCGGCTTCGGCCGCTGCTGCCGGACCACCCCGCCTACGTCATCTACACCTCCGGTTCCACCGGCCGCCCCAAGGGAGTGGTGGTCACCCACCGCAGTGTCGCCGCCCTGGCCGAATGGGCGGGGGAGCGGTTCGGTGCCGAGGGACTGGCCCATGTCATCGCCTCCACCTCCCTCAACTTCGACGTCTCGGTCTTCGAACTGCTCTGCCCGCTGGTGGCGGGCGGCACCGTCGAGGTGGTCGCCGACCTGCCCGCCCTCGCCGACGGCGCCGGCCCGCAGCGGGCCGGGCTGCTCAGCGGGGTGCCGTCCGTCGTCTCCCGGCTGCTCGCGGGCGGTACGCCGCCCGTGACCGCGGACACCGTCGTCCTGGCCGGCGAGGCCCTGCCGGCGCAGACCGTGCACGAGCTGCGGGACGCCATGCCCGGGAGCCGGATCGCCAACATCTACGGCCCCACCGAGGCCACCGTCTACGCCACCGCGTGGTTCGCCGGCGACCGGCTGCCGGAACAGGCCCCGCCCATCGGCGGCCCGGTGGCCCTCACCCGCGCCTACGTCCTCGACCACGGCCTGCGCCCCCAGCCCGTCGGCGTCACCGGGGAGCTGTACCTCGGCGGCGGCGGCCTGGCCCGCGGCTACCTGCACCGCCCCGCACTGACCGCCGCCCGGTTCATCGCCGACCCGTTCGGCGCGCCGGGGGAGCGCATGTACCGCACCGGCGACCTGGTGCGCCGCCGGGCCGACGGCTCACTGGAGTACGTGGGCCGCACCGACCAGCAGGTCAAGGTACGCGGCTTCCGCATCGAACTGGGCGAGGTGGAGGAGGCGCTGCGCGGCTGCGCGGGCGTCGCGGAGGCGGCGGCCACCGTCACCACCGACGGCGAGGGACACCGGCGCCTGGTCGGCTACGTCGTGCCGGCCGCCGGGGAACGGACGGAACCGGAGGCCGTGCGCCGGGAACTCGGCCGCACGCTGCCCGACTACATGGTCCCGTCGGCCGTCCTCGTGCTGGACCGCCTGCCGCTCAGCCCGAACGGCAAGCTCGACCGGGGGCGGCTGCCCGACCCCGGTCCCGTCGTGCGCGCGGTGCGGCATGTCGCGCCCCGCACGGACACCGAGCGGGTGCTTGCCGCCATCTGGTGCGAGGTGCTGCGCGTGGAACGGATCGGTGTCGACGACAACTTCTTCGAACTCGGCGGCGACTCGATCCTGAGCATCCAGGTGGTGGCCCGTGCCCGGCAGGAGGGGCTGCCGCTGACGTCGCGGGACGTCTACCAGAACCAGACGGTCGCGGCCCTCGCCCGCTGCGCGGACGCCGCCGCCGGTCCGCGCGAGCCGGCTCCCCGGCCGGAGGCGGCCACCGGCGCGGCCCCGCTGACCCCCATCCAGCACTGGCTGTTCTCCACCGCGGCCGAGCGCGCCGGCCACTTCTCCCAGGCGCTGTCCGTCCGGCTGCCGGAAGACCTGGACGCGGCGGCCCTGGAGGACGCCCTGGGCGACCTGGTCGCCCACCACGACGCCCTGCGCTCCCGTTTCGTCCCGGCCGGCGCCGCCGGAGCGGCCGACGGGACCGACGCGGGCGACAGGGTCGGCCCGGCAGGCCCGGCAGGCGCGGCGGGCGCGGCCGGTAAGGGCGGCGAGGGCGGCGAGGCGGGTGGGGTCGGTGAGGGCGGCAAGGCCGGCGACGCGGGCGAGGTCGGCTGGTTCATCGACGACCACGCCCCCCGCGTGCGCCTGGCCCGCCACAGCGGCCCGGAGACGGACACCCCGCACTTCGGCCCCTTCGACCTCACCCGCGGGCCGCTGCTGCGCGCCGTACTGCACGACTGCGGAGCCGGCCGGGCCCCGGTGCTGCACCTCGCCGTCCACCACCTGGTGGTCGACGGTGTCTCGTGGCGGGTGCTCCTGGACGACCTGGACCGCGCCTACCGGGCCCGCCGCGCCGGCCGCGACGGCGCCACGGCACTGCCCGCGAAGTCCTCACCGCTGCGCCAGTGGGCGCGCCGGCTGAACGCCCACGCGGCCGACGGCGGCTTCGACGACGAACGCGGCTACTGGGCCGAGGCCGTCCCCGGCATCGAACCCGCCCTCCCCGCCGACCTGCCGGAAGGCGCCGACACCTACGGCGCCCAGCGCTCCGTCACCGTCCGCCTGAGCGCCGAGGACACCTCGGCCCTGCTGCGCACCCTGCCCGACACCTACCGCACCCAGGCCAACGACGTCCTGCTCAGTGCCCTCGGCCGCGCGCTGTGCGCCTGGACCGGGCGGGACCGGGTGGTGGTGGACGTCGAGGGACACGGCCGCGAGGAAATCTTCCCCGAGCTGGACGTCAGCCGCACGGTCGGCTGGTTCACCACCCGCCACCCCGTCGCGCTGGCCGTACCGCAGGACGCCGACTGGGACACCGTGCTGAAGCGGGTCAAGGAGCAGCTGCGGGCCGTACCCCGGCACGGTCTCGGCCATGACGCGCTGCGGTACCTGGCCGGGCCCGGTTCGGCGCCCCGCACCCCGGACGCACAGATCAGCTTCAACTACCTGGGCCGGATGGGGCTGTCGCAGGACACCGACGGCCTCTACCGGGGCACCGTACGGCCGCTGGAACTGGACGCGGACCCCGCGGCCGGCCGCCCGCACCCCCTGGAGGTCGTCGGCCGACTCGTCGACGACGCACTCGAGTTCACGTGGTTCTACACCGACCGGCGGTACCGGCAGGACACGGTCGGCGCCCTGGCCGGGCGGTTCGCCGACGCGCTCGCCGACCTCGCCCGGCACGCCACCCGTCCGGGAGCCGCCGGGCGCACCCCGTCCGACTTCCCGCTCGCCCCGCTCGACCAGGCCGCCGTGGACCGGATCACGGGCGCCGATCCGGCGGCGGTGGCCGACGTCCTGCCGCTGACGCCCACCCAGGCGGGCATGCTCTTCCACGGTCTGTCCCAGGACGACCGCGGTGTCTACTTCCAGCAGCTGACGTTCGTCCTGGACGGCGTCCCCGACCCGGCGGCCCTCGCCGCCGCCTGGCAGTACGTCACCGACCGCACCGAGGTGCTGCGCGGCCGGGTCGTCTGGCAGGACGTGCCCGAGCCGCTGCTGGTCGTGCAGCGCCACGCGGCCCTACCGGTCACCCACCTGGACTGGCGGGACCTGAGCCCCGAGGAGGCCCGCGCCCGGCTCGACGACGTACTGGCCCGGGACCGCGCCGAGGGCGTCGACCTGGGCCGGGCACCGCTCCAGCGTCTGCTCCTCGCCCGGATCTCCGGCACCGAGGTACGCGTGGTGTGGTCCTTCCACCATCTGCTGCTGGACGGCTGGAGCCTGTTCCAGGTGCTCACGGACGTCTTCGCCCGGCACGCCGGAGCCGGCCCCGACACCCTCCCGCACCGCCCGCCCCACCGCGACTACGTCGCCTGGCTGCGGCGGCGCGACCCGGCCGCGGCCGAACAGCACTGGCGGCGCCGCCTGTCCGGCCTCGCCGAGGCGACCCCGCTGCCGTACGACCGCGAGCCGCGCGAGGCCCACCGCGCCGAGTCCACGCACGCGGTCCACGGCACCCTGCCCGCGGCCGCCACCCGGGAGCTGGAACGGCTGGCGCGCTCCTCCGGGCTGACCCTGAACACCCTGGTCCAGGGCGCCTGGGCGCTGCTGCTGGCCCGGCAGGCCGGCCGGGACGAGGTGGTGTTCGGCACCACCGTGTCCGGCCGGCCCCCGGAGCTGCCCGGCGCCGAGGACATGACCGGTCTGTTCATCACCACCCTGCCCACCCGGGTCACCGTCCCCGGCCACGGCACCCTGCTCGACTGGCTGCGCGCGCTCCAGCGCGACCAGAGCGAGGACCGGCGCTTCGACCACCTGCCGCTCACCCGCATGCGGGCGTTCACCGAACTGCCCGAGCGTGTCGGCCTGTTCGACAGCATCGTCGTCTTCGAGAACTACCCGGTGGACGGTGACCTCGCCGCCGGCCACGGGCTGCGTCTGAGCGGCCTGGAGGGCATCGAGAGCACCAACTACCCGCTGAGCCTGACCGCTTACCCGGGCACGGAACTGGCCCTGCGCCTCGGCTACGACCCCGAGCTGTTCGACGCGGGGACCGCCGAGCGGATGACGGAGTACCTGACCGTCCTGCTCACCGGCCTGGCCGCCGGGGCCGATTGCCCGCCGGCCCGGCTGCCGCTGCTCGCCCCGGACCGCCGCGAGCAGGTGCTGCGCCACTGGAACGACACCGCCGCCGGCCTCCCCGACACCACCGTCGCCGAGCTCTTCGCCGCACAGGTGCGCCGTACTCCCGACGCCGTCGCCCTGGAGGCCGGGGACGAGCACGTCACCTACCGCGAACTCGACGCCCGGGCGGCCCGGCTGGCGGCCCGGCTGGCCCGGCTCGGAGTGCGGCCCGAACAGCCGGTCGGCGTCCTCATGGACCGCTCCGTCCAGCTGGTCGTCACCCAGCTGGCCCTCGTCCGTACCGGCGGCGTGAACGTACCCCTGGACGGCAGGGCGCCGGCCGAGCGGCTGCGCCGGATGCTGGCCGAGGCCGGTGCCGGTCTGCTGCTGACCGACGCCGGATGGTCCCGGACGGCCCGGGAGGTGCTGCCCGGCGACGGCGTACTGCGCGTCGACGCCCTCACCGGAGCGGCCGGCCCCCGCGTCACCGACGACCCCACGTCCACCGACGACCTCACCGCCACCGGTGACCTCACCGCCACCGGTGACGCCACCGCCACTCACGGCCTCACCCCTGAAGACCTCACCGCCACCGGTGACGCCACCGCCACCGACGACCTCACCGCCACCGACGACGCCACCGGTCCCGCGGCCGCCGTCGTCGTGCACCCCGACAACGTCCAGTACGTGATGTTCACTTCGGGCTCCACCGGCACTCCCAAGGGTGTCGCGGTGCGCCAGCGGGACGTCGTCGCGCTCGCCCTCGACCGGGCCTTCGCCGGGCACGACCGGGTCCTCGTGCACTCGCCGCACGCCTTCGACGCCGCCACCTACGAGGTGTGGGTGCCCCTGCTGCGCGGCGGCACGGCCGTCCTCGCGCCGCCCACCGACCTGGACGCCACCCAGGTCAGGCGCGCGATCACCGAGCAGCGGGTGAGCTGCCTGTGGCTGACCGCGGGCCTGTTCCGGCTCCTCGCCCAGGAGGACCCCGGGTGTCTGCGCGGCGCCCGCGAGGTGTGGACGGGCGGCGAGGCCGTACCGGGCGCGGCCGTGCGCCGGGTCCTGGACGCCTGCCCCGGCCTGACCGTCGTGGACGGCTACGGCCCCACCGAGACCACCACCTTCGCCACCCGCCGCGTCTTCCGCGCCGGCGACCCGCTGCCGGCCGTGCTGCCCATCGGCCGCCCGCTCGACAACACGCGCGTGTACGTCCTCGACACCGCCCTGCAGCCCCAGCCCCCCGGCATCCCGGGCGAGCTGTACCTCGCGGGCGCCGGCCTGGCCCGGGGTTACGCGGGCCGTCCCGGGGCCACCGCCGCCCGCTACGTCGCCGACCCCTACGGGCCGCCCGGCGCCCGGATGTACCGCACCGGCGACATCGTGCGCTGGAGCGCCGACGGCGAGCTGCACTTCGTCGGCCGCGCCGACGACCAGATCAAGATCCGCGGATTCCGCGTCGAGCCCGCCGAGATCGAGGCCCGGCTCACCGCCCACCCCGCCGTCGCCGAGGCCGTCGTCTCCCTGTACGAGGAAGCCGGGCGCAAGCGGCTGGCGGCCCACCTCGTGGCCGCCGGCACCGCCGAGGTGCCGCCCGCCGCCGATCTGCGTGCCCACCTGGCCGCCGGACTGCCCGACTACATGGTGCCCGCCGCCTTCGTCACCGTGCCCGAACTTCCGCTGACGGCCAACGGAAAGGTCGACCGGCGCCGGCTGCCCGCCCCCGACTGGTCGGCGGGCGGCGAGGCGGCCCACCGTGCCCCGCGCACCGCGACCGAGCACGTGCTCGCCGGGATCTGGGCCGAGCTGCTCGGCGTGGCCAGGGTCGGCGTGGACGACAACTTCTTCATGCTCGGCGGCGACTCGATCCTCAGCATCCAGGTGGTCTCCCGGGCCCGCGCCGCGGGACTCACCCTCACCCCCCGCGATCTGTTCCGGCATCCCACGGTCGCCGAACTGGCCGCCGCCGCCGACGGCGGTGCGGTGACCGCCGTCGCCGGAACCGAGCCGGTCGAGGGAGCGGTGGACCTCCTGCCGATCCAGCACTGGTTCCTGGACCCGCGGCCGGAGCACGCCGACTTCTTCGACCAGTCCGTCGTCATCGAGACGACGGGACCCGTCGACCAGGACGCCCTGCGGCACGCCCTCGCCGCCCTGTGGGCCCACCACGACGCCCTGCGCGCCCGCTTCGTCCCCGGCCCCGAGGGCGCTCGGCGCCAGGAGGTGGCCGCGGCCGACGGACCGGTCCCCGAACTGCTCCGCATCCACGACCGCCGGGACGAGGAGCGGCTCACGGCGGCCGCCCACGCCGGACTCCGCCTGGACACGGGCCCCCTGTTCACCGCCCGCCTGTTCACCGCCACCGGCGCACCGCACGACCGGCTGCTGCTGGTCGCCCACCACCTGGTGGTCGACGGCGTCTCCTGGCGGATCCTGCTGGAGGACCTGGAGACCGCCTACGGGCAGGCCGCGTCCGGGCAGCCCGTACGACTGCCCGCCCGCACCACCTCGGTGCGGGAGTGGGCCCGGCGGCTGCGCGACGACGACCGGTTCGCCGCACAGCTCGCCCACTGGGAGAGCGCGGCCGAACCCTGCGCCGACCCGCTTCCCGTGGACGGCACCGGCGGCAACACCGCGGCCGACGTCCGGGAGGTGACCGTCCGGCTGGACCGCGAAGACACCGCCGGCCTGCTGCGCCGGGTGCCCGGCGTCTACCGCACCCGCATCGACGACGTCCTGCTCACCGCGCTGGGCCGGGTCCTCGCCGACTGGACCGGACGCGACACCGTCGCCGTCGGCCTGGAGGGGCACGGCCGCGAGGACCAGCTCTTCGAGGACATCGACCTCTCCCGCACCGTCGGCTGGTTCACCTCGCTCTTCCCGGTCGCCCTCACCGTCCCGGCGGGGGACTGGGGCACCGCCCTGAAGGCGGTGAAGGAACAGCTGCGGGCCGTACCCGACCGGGGACTGGGCTACGGCGTGCTGCGCCACCTCGTCCGTGACGAACGGCTCACCGGTGCGCCCGCGCCCGGCATCAGCTTCAACTACCTGGGCCGCTTCGACTGGACCGCCGACGGCGGCACCCTGATCGGGGCGGTGCCCGGGGGCCTCGGCGGCGCCGAGGCCCCCGGCACCGAACGCCCGCACCTGCTGGACGTGGTGGCCCGCGTCGAGGACGACCAGCTGGAGATCACCTGGTACTACAGCGCCGGCCGGCACCACGAGCACACCGTCGGCGCACTCGCCGAGGGCATGCTGCGGGCCCTCGCGGACATCGTCGCGCACTGCGCCCGGCCGGACGCGGGCGGCCGCACACCCTCGGACTTCCCGCTGGCCCGGCTGGACCAGACCGCCGTGGACCGCATCGCCGGGGACGGCCGGGACGTCGCGGACATGTACCCGCTGACGCCGATGCAGTCGGGCATGCTCTTCCACAGCCTGCTGGACCCCGGCGGCCGCACCTACGTCAACCAGGTGCAGCTGGTGCTGTCCGGCGTCACCGACCCGCACGCGCTCGCCGACGCGTGGCAGCACACCGTGGACGCCGACCCGGGCCTGCGCACCCACCTGGTGTGGCAGGAAACCCCGCAACCGCTCCAGGTCGTGCGTCGGCGGGCCGCCGTCCCCGTCACCCACCACGACTGGTCGGACCGGCCGGACCAGGGTGCGGACGAGCTGGACCGGCTGCTGGCCGCGGACCGGGAGGCGGGCATCGACCTGGGCACCGCACCCCTGATGCGGCTGACGCTGATCCGCCTGACGCCCGACCGGGTCCGCCTCGTGTGGACGTTCCACCACGTCCTGCTCGACGGCTGGAGCGCGGCCCAGGTCTTCGACGAGGTCTGCGAGCGCTACGCGGCCCTGACCTCCGGGCGGCCCCCGCGACTGCCGGAACGCAGGCCCTTCGCCGACTACCTGCGCTGGCTGGCCGGGCGGGACACCGGCGGCGCCGAGCGGTACTGGCGCACCACCCTCGCCGGCTTCCAGGCACCCACCGAACTGCCCCGGGACCGGCGGCCCGCCGAGGCCCACCGCGACTCCTCCTCGGAGTCGGTGCGCATGACCCTCGGACCGGACGTCTCCGCCCGCCTGCGGGAGACCGCCCAGCGAGCGGGGCTGACCCTCAACACCGTCCTCCAGGGCGCCTGGGCGCTGCTGCTGTCCCGCTACGGCGGCGGCTCCGACGTGGTGTTCGGCACCACCGTCTCCGGCCGGCCCGCCGAACTGCCGGGCGTGACCTCGATGGTCGGCCTGTTCATCAACACCCTGCCCACCCGGGTCCGCGTCGACGGACGGCGCCCGCTGCTGGACTGGCTGCGCGAACTGCAGACCGCCCAGTCGGAGTCCCGCCGCCACGACTTCGTGTCGCTGGCCCAGCTGCAGTCGTGGAGCGAGGTGCCCGGCGGCACCGGCCTGTTCGACTCCATCGTGGTCTTCGAGAACTACCCCTTCGACGAGGGGTCGCTGGCCCGGCACGGCCTGGCCATGGAGCAGGAACGGGACCTGGAGCCGACGAACTACCCGCTCAGCGTGGTCGTCGCGCCCGGCGACACCCTGGCGGTCAACCTGGACTACGACCCGGCCGCCTTCGACACCACGACCGTCCGGGCCCTGGGCGAGAGCCTGCGCACCCTGCTGACCGGCATGGCCGCCGACCCGGCCCGGTGCCTGGCCGAACTGCCGCTGCTGGACGCCGCCGAGGGGCGGGACCTGGTGGCCCGCTTCGGCGGACCGCCGGCCGAGGCCCCGCAGGACACCCTGCCCGACGCGTTCCGCAGGCAGGCCGAACGCACCCCGGACGCCCCCGCCGTACGCCACGCCGACACCTGCCTGACCTACCGTGAACTCGACGCCCGCTCCAACCGGCTGGCCCGGCTGCTCATCGCCGCCGGCGCCGGACCCGAACGCTTCGTCGCCCTCTGCCTGCCCCGCACCGCCGACCTGGTCGTGGCGCTCCTCGCGGTACTCAAGAGCGGCGCCGCCTACCTGCCGGTCGACCCCCAGTACCCGGCCGAGCGGGTCGCGTTCCTCTTCGACGACGTACGGCCCGACGCCGTGATCACGGCCACGGAGACCGCCGCCCGGCTGCCCGCGGGCCCGTTCACCCGCATCCTGCTGGACGCGCCGGAGACCGGGCCGGACCCGGACGCCGCACAGGTCCCGGACACCCCCGTCGGCGACGACGAGCGGCACGGCACCCTGCTGCCCGGCCACCCGGCCTACGTCATCCACACCTCCGGCTCGACCGGCCGGCCCAAGGGAGTGGTCGTCAGCCACGCCTCCGTGCGGGCCCTGACCGACTGGGCGGCGGCCGAGTTCACCGGCCGCGGCCTGGCCCACGTGGTGGCCTCCACCTCGCTCAACTTCGACGTGTCGGTCTTCGAGATCTTCTCCCCGCTGCTGTCCGGCGGCTGCGTGGAGGTCGTCCGCGACCTGCTCGCCCTCACCGAGCGCCCCGGACCCTGGCGGGCCGGACTGCTCAGCGCGGTGCCCTCGGCCCTGGACCGGCTGCTCGCCGAGGACGCCGTGCGGATCACCGCGGACACCGTCGTCCTCGCGGGGGAGGGGCTGCCCGCCCGGACCGTACGGCGGGTGCTGACGGCCGTGCCCGGCAGCGAGGTCCGCAACATCTACGGCCCCACCGAGGCCACCGTCTACGCCACCGCCTTCACCTGCGACCCGGCCGACCCCGACCGCGACCCCCCGATCGGCCGGCCGCTCGGCGGTGCCCGCGCCTACGTCCTGGACGAACGGATGCGCCCGGTTCCCACCGGCGCGCCCGGCGAGCTGTTCCTCGCCGGCACCGGTGTCGCCCGCGGCTACCTGCGCCGGCCGGGCCTGACCGCGTCCCGGTTCCTGCCCGACCCGTTCGGGCCGCCCGGCAGCCGTATGTACCGCACCGGCGACCTGGTCCGCTGGACGGCCGACGGCGACCTCGTCTACCTCGGCCGGGGCGACGACCAGGTGAAGGTGCGCGGCTTCCGCATCGAACTCGGCGAGGTCGAGTCCGCCCTGGCCCGCCACCCCGCCGTGGCGGCGGCAGCGGCCCGGGTGGTCGAACACGGCGGGCACCGGCGGCTGGTCGGTTACGCGGTGCCGCGCACGGCCGGCCTGCCGGACCCCGCCGAGCTGCGGGCCTTCCTCGCCCGCGGCCTTCCCGACCACCTGGTCCCCGCCCTCGTCGTCCCGCTGGAGCGGCTTCCGCTCGGTGCCACCGGCAAGCTGGACCGGCGGGCGCTGCCCGCACCCGAGTGGGCCGCCCCGGCCGCGGGCCGGACCGGCCGGCCGCCGCACACCGAGGCGGAGCGGACCCTCGCGGCCATCTGGTCCGAGGTGCTGGGCGTGCCCGAAGTCGGCGCCGACGACAACTACTTCACCCTCGGCGGCGACTCCGTCCTCGGCATCCAGATCGTCTCCGCCGCCCGCCGGGCCGGGCTCGCCCTGAACCCCCGGCACCTCTTCACCCACCAGACCCTCGCCGAACTCGCCGCCGCCGCCCAGCCGGTGACCGACGCCGCCGTGTCCGCGGCGGCCGCCGAGCAGGGACCGGTGACCGGTGACACCCCGCTCACCCCCGTACAGCACTGGCTCCTCGAGACCCTCACCGGCGACCCCGCCCACTTCAGCCAGACGGTCGCCCACGAGCTGGCCACCGACCCCGAGGAGCCCCTGCTGCGGGCCGCCCTGGCCGCCGTACTGGAGCATCACGACGCACTGCGGATGCGGTTCGAGCCGGACGGCGACGGACGGTGGCGGCAGTACGGCACCGCGCCCGCCGACGGCACGGCGCACCTGGAGGTGCACCGGGGTGCGGCGCCGGACGAGGTGGCCCGCGCGCTCGGGGCCGGCTTCGACCTGGCCGGGGGCCCGCTGCTGCGGGCCGCGCTGTGCCGCCCGGCCGACGGCGGCCGGCCGGTGCTGCTGCTGTCCGCCCACCACCTGGTCGTCGACGCCGTGTCCTGGCGGCTGATCCTGGAGGACCTGGACACCGCCTACGCCGCGCTCAGGGACGGCGGGCGCCCCGCCCTCGCCGCCAAGAGCACCTCGTTCCGGGCCTGGGCGCACCGGCTCGCCGCCCACACCGAGGCGGGCGGCTTCGACACCGAACTCGCCCACTGGCGGGCCCTCGACGCCGGCACGGTCCTGCCGGCCGACCACACCGGAGGAGCGAACACCGTCGCTGTCGAGGAGGACCTGACCGCCGGACTCGACGCCGAGGAGACGCGCCGCCTGCTCCAGGACGTGCCGGACGTCTACCGCACCCGCGTCAACGACGTCCTGCTGTGCGCGCTGGGGCGGGTCCTGGCCCGCTGGACCGGCCGGGACCGGGTCGCGGTGACCCTGGAGGGCCACGGCCGCGAGGAGCTGTTCGCGGACGCCGACCTGGCCCGCACCGTCGGCTGGTTCACCACCATGTACCCGGTCGCCCTGGACGTGCCGCGGGACGCCGGCACCGGCACCGTGCTGAAGTCCGTCAAGGAGAACCTGCGGTCCGTACCGCACGGCGGACTCGGCTACGGCGCGCTCCGCTTCCTGCACCCCGAGGCCGGGGACGGGCTGCCTGACCTGCCACCGGTCTGCTTCAACTACCTGGGCCGGCAGGACCGGACCACCCGCCCGGGCGGGCTGCTGCACGCCCCCCACGGCGGCCTCACCGGCGGCATGGACCCCGCCGCACAGCGGCCTCACCTGCTCGACGTCCTCGGCCGGGTCGTCGACGACCGGCTGGAGTTCACCTGGTCGTACTCCCGCGAGGTGCACCGGCGCGAGACCGTCGCCCGGCTGGCGGCCGAACTGACCGACGAACTCCGGGCGATCGTCCGGCACTGCGCCGAACCCGGCGCCGGCGGCCGTACCCCCTCGGACTTCCCGCTCGCACCGCTGGACCAGGCGGCCGTCGACCGGCTGGTCGGCGGCGCGGCCGACGTGACGGACGTCTATCCGCTCACCCCCACCCAGACCGGCATGGTGATGCACGGCCTGGACGAGGCCGAACACGGGCTCTACGTCGAGCAGATCACCTTCGTCGCCGACGGCGCCCACGACCCGGGAACCCTGGCCGCGGCCTGGCGGCACGTCGTCGACCGCACACCGGTGCTGCGCACCTCCGTCGTGCTGCACGGCGTCCCCGTCCCGCTCCAGGTGGTCCACCGGGAGGCGACCCCGCCGGTCACCGAGCACGACTGGAGCGCTCTGCCCGCCGAGCGGCACGAGGCGGAGCTGGAGCGGCTGCTCGCCGACGAGCGGGCCCGGGGCGTCGCCCTCGACCGCGCCCCGCTGCTGCGGCTCGCCCTCGTCCGGCTCGGCCCGGACGCGGTCCGGGTGGTGTGGACCTTCCACCACGTCCTGCTGGACGGCTGGAGCGTCTTCCACGTCCTGTCCGACGTCATGGCCGCGCACGCCGCCCTCGTGCGCGGCGAGCGGCCCCGGCTGCCCGAGCGCAGGCCGTTCGCGGACTACGCCGCCTGGCTGGCCGCCCGCGACACCGGCCAGGCACGGGAGCACTGGCTCGGCGCCCTGGCCGGGCTGGGCGGCCCGACCCCGCTGCCGTACGACCGCAGGCCCGCCCCGGGCGACACCGCCCGCTCCGGGACCTGGCTGTCCCGGCGGCTCGGTGTGGCGCAGACCCGCCGGCTCCAGGAGTTCGCCCGCCGGCACCGCATCACCCTCAACACCCTGGTGCAGGGTGCCTGGGCGCTGCTGCTGGCACGCTGGAGCGGGGAGCGGGAGGTCTGCTTCGGCACGACCGTCTCCGGACGGCCCGCCGACCTGCCCGGCGCCGACACCATCACCGGACTGTTCATCACCACCCTGCCCGCACGGATCGGCGTCGACGGCGACGCGGCCTGCGCGGACTGGCTGCGCGCCCTGCAGGAGGCACGCGCCGAGGACCGCCGCCACGACCACCTGCCCCTGAACGAACTGCACGCCATCAGCGAACTGCCGCCCGGCACGGCGATGTTCGACAGCCTGGTGGTCCTGGAGAACTACCCGGTCGGCGACGCCACCGCAGGCGCGCACGGGCTCGCCCTGCGGGACCTGGACGCCCGGGAGGCCACCAACTACCCCCTCACCGTGGTCGTCTCGCCCGGTGACCGGCTCACCGTCGAACTCGGTCACGACCCGCGGTACTTCGACGCGGCCACCGCCGACTCCCTGGCAGAGCAGCTGCTGCACGCACTGGGCGCCCTGGCCGGCACCGACGGGACCGACCGGCTCGACCGCCTCGACCTGCTGCCGCCCGCACACCGGGAGCGGCTACTGCGCGGGCCCGTCCGCCCCGCGCTCGCCCCGGTGCCCGCGGCCACCCTGCCCGCCCTCGTCGAGGCCGCCGTCGACCGGTGGCCCACGGCCGCCGCGCTGGACGAAGGCGGCACGGCACTGCGCTTCACCGAGGTGGAGGAGCGGGCCAACCGGCTGGCCCACCGCCTCATCGCCCGCGGGACCGGACCGGGCGACCTCGTCGCGCTGCTGCTGCCCCGCTCGGCGGACATGGTGCTGGCGCAGCTGGCGGTGACGAAGACGGGCGCCGCGTTCCTGCCCGTCGACCCCGCCTACCCCGAGGAGCGGATCGCCCTGATGCTGCGGGACGCGGCCCCCGCCCTCACCCTGGACGCCAAGGAGGCCGCCGCCCTGCTCGCCGCCCCGCCGGACGACGTGCCCGGCCACCGGCCCACCGACGCCGACCGGACCCGCCCGCTCGACCTGGACGACCCCGCCTACGTCATCTACACCTCCGGCTCCACCGGCCGCCCCAAGGGCGTCGTCGTCACCCACCGCGGACTCGCCGCGTTCTCCGCCGCCGAGGCGGCCCACTACCAGGTCGCCCCCGGCGACCGGGTGCTGGCCTTCGCCACGCCCAGCTTCGACGCCTCCGTGCTGGAGCTGTGCGCGTCACTGCCGCACGGCGCCCGGCTGGTCGTCCCCCGGCCCGGACCGCTGCTCGGCGCCGAACTGGCCGACGTCCTGCGGGCCGAGCGCATCACGCACACCCTGCTGCCGCCGGCCGCCCTCGCCACCCTGCCGGCCGACGCACCCGGCACCCTGCCCGAGCTGAAGACGCTGATCGTGGGCGCCGACGCGTGCGGCGCCGAACTCGTCGCCCGCTGGGCCCCGCACCACCGCATGGTCAACTCCTACGGACCCACCGAGGCCACCGTCGTCGCCACCTGGTCCGCCCCCCTGGAGGCGGACGGCAGCGCCCCGCCCGTCGGCCGCCCGCTGCCCGCCACCGGCGCCTACGTGCTGGACGCCAGGCTCCGGCCGGTCCCCGACGGCGTCACCGGCGAACTGTGGCTGAGCGGGCCGGCACTGGCCCGCGGTTACCTCGGCCGGCCCGGGCTCACGGCGGCCCGGTTCGTCGCCGACCCGTTCGGGCCGCCCGGCACCCGCATGTACCGCACCGGCGACCTCGTGCGCCGGGACAGCGCGGGTGAACTGCACTACCTCGGCCGCACGGACCACCAGGTGAAGCTGCGCGGCCACCGCATCGAGGCGGGCGAGGTCGAGGCCACCCTGGTCCGTCACCCCGGCGTCCTGGACGCCGTGGTGACCGTACGCGAGGACGAACCGGGTCTGCCCCGCCTGGTCGCCCACCTGCTCACGGCCCCCGGCGCGCAGCCGCCCACCGCGACGGAGCTGCGGGCGCTGGCCGCCCGCTCGCTGCCCGGTCACATGGTCCCGTCGGCGTTCGTGGCGCTGGACCGCTTCCCGCTCACCGAGAACGGCAAGACCGACCGGGCCGCCCTGCCCGCACCGGCGCCGGACGAGGAAGGGGAGCGGGAGCGTCCGGAGTACGTGGCACCCCGCACGCCCACCGAGGAGGCGCTCGCGGCCATCTGGGAGGAGACCCTCCGGACGGCCGTGGGCGCCGAGGACGACTACTTCCTGCTCGGCGGCGACTCCATGCGCGCCCTGCTCATCGCCTCCCGCGCCAACGACGCGTTCGGCGTCACGCTCACCCCGCGCGACGTCCTCGTGTCCCGCACGGTCGCCGCCCTGGCGGACGTCGTGGAGGACCAAGTGCTGAGCGAACTGGAAGACGCCGCGTACGGCGGCCTCGAAGGGGACGCCGAAGACGCCCGGCCGGGTGGCGGTGCCGCCCCGGAGGACGCCCCGCCCGGCGGCCATGACCCCGGGTACGCCGCGTCCGGCGGCCATGACCCCCGGTACGCCGCGTCCGGCGGCGATGACCCCGGGTACGCCGCGTCCGGCGGCCACGACAGCGAAGGCGCCGCGTCCGGCGGCCACGACAGCGAACGGTGAGGATCCGACGATCATGACGTCTTCGACGCCTTCCACCCCTTCGAACCCGTCCGGTTCCGCGCGGCCCTCCCGGCGGGACCGGGCCGAGGCCCTGCCCGAGGAGATGCGGGAGGCGCTGCGGCGGCGGCTCGCGGGACGGACCGGCGGTGCGGTCCCGGCCGCCCGGCAGGGCATCCCGCGCGCCGACCGGGACCGCCCGCTGCCGCTGTCGTTCGCCCAGCAGCGCCTGTGGTTCCTGGACCGGCTGCGCCCCGGCGACGCCCGCTACAACAGCGCGGTCGCGGTCCGGCTCACCGGTGCGCCGGACCACGAAGCGCTGCACGCCGCCCTCGCCGCCGTCGTGGCCCGGCACGAGGCGCTGCGCACCACCTTCGAGGAGGCCGACGGCCACCCCGTGCAGCGCGTGCACCCCGCGCTCCCGGTGCCGCTGCCGCTGCGGGACACCGACGACCTCGACGCGGACCTGCTCGCGGAGTACTCCCGCCCCTTCGACCTGGGCGACGGCCCCCTGCTGCGCGCCCTGCTGCTGCGCGAGTCGGCCGCCTCCCACGTACTGCTGCTGACGGCACATCACATCGTGACCGACGGCTGGTCGATGGGCGTCGTCCTGGACGAGCTGTGCACCGCCTACGACGCCCTCGCGCAGGGCGTGGCGCCGGAACTGCCCCCGGTCGCCACGCAGTACCCCGACTTCGCGGTGTGGCAGCGCGAGCAGCTGTCGGGACCGCGTCTCGAACGGCAACTCGCCCACTGGAAGGAGCGGCTGGCCGGTGCGGTGGCGCCCGAGCTGCCCCTGGACCGGCCGCGGCGCGGCGAGGAGGCGGGCCCGGGTGCCGTCCACACCTTCACCGTCCCCGCCCACCTCACCACGCGCCTGCGCGAGCTCGCGAGAGAACAGCACAGCACCCTGCACACGGCCCTCGTCGCCGCCACCCAGGCCCTGCTGGCCCGCTGGTCCGGCCAGGACGACGTCACCGTCGGCTCCCTCACCCCCGGCCGGTCCCGCACCGACCTCGAACGGACCGTCGGCTTCTTCGTGAACACCGTCGTGCTCCGCACCCGGGTGGACCCGTCCGGATCCTTCCGCGCCCTGCTGGCGGAAGCGGCCGGCACGGTCAACGACGCCTTCGCCCACGGCGACACGCCGTACCAGCGGATCGTGGAGGCGGTGGGCGCCGCACGCGAGGCGGGCCGCAACCCCCTGTTCGACGTGATGGTCCTGCTGCACCCCGACCCGCCCGCCGCGACCGCCCCGCGCGGCCTCGTCACCACCCCGGTCACCGTGCCCCGGCAGGCGGCCACCTTCGACCTGAGCGTCGAGTTCGTACCGGACGGCACGGCACTGACCGGTCTGCTGGAGTACCGCACCGACCTGTTCGACGCGGCCACGGCCGAGCGGCTGGCCGGACAGCTGCTGCGCCTGCTCCAGGGCGCCGCCGACGACCCGGACCGCCCGCTGGGCAGCCTGCCGCTGCTGTCCGCGCAGGAGGTACGGCGTGTCGTCCACGAATGGAACACCCCCGACCCGCACCCCGCCGACGACACACCGCACGCGCGGCTGTTCGAGCGCCGCGCGGCCCGCACCCCCGGCGCCCTCGCCCTGGTCGCGGGCGGCGAGCGGCTGGACTACGCCACGCTCAACACCCGCGCCAACCGGCTCGCCCACCACCTCATCGCCCAGGGTGCCGGCCCCGAACAGCTGGTCGCGCTGCGGCTGCCGCGCACCGCCGACATGATCGTCGCGATCCTCGCCGTCTGGAAGTCCGGCGCCGGCTACCTGCCGCTGGACCCCGCGCTGCCCGAGGAACGCGTCCGGTTCCTGCTGGACGACGTCCACCCGGCCCTCGTCCTGGACGAGGCCGCCCTGCGTGCCGTACCCGCGACCGCCCCGGACAACGACCCCACCGACGCCGACCGGCGCGCCCCGCTGCACCCGGACCACCTCGCGTACGTCATCCACACCTCCGGCTCCACCGGCCGCCCCAAGGGCGTCG
>NZ_WWJT01000438.1 GCF_009865385.1 Streptomyces sp. SID486
GCCCGCACCCGCCTCCCCGCCCGCAGGAAGACGCCTCGCAGCGGACCGCGGACGTCCGCCGGAGGGGCCGCGAGGCGGCTCGGCGTGGGAGGCCGGGGTCAGGGACGGCGGGCGATGAGGCGGTAGGCGTTGGACAGCCGCAGGCGGTGGGACAGGGGGCGTACCGCCAAGCGGTCCAGGAGGGTGGCGGTGACGAGGGCCGGGACGCCCGTCAGCAGCAGGGCGGTGCGCAGGGCGCGCCGCAGGGCGCCCGGGGGTTCCGGGAGCCAGGGCGCGTCGTCGCGCGGGGCCGCGTGGTCCAGCGCGAGCCAGACCGCGGCGAGCAGGTCCACCGGGTCGTGCGCCTCGGCGTGCTGTTCGGCGACCACGGTGAAGCCGAGGTCGGTGAGCCGGCGCCGCAGGTTCCCGGCCGGCATGAAGTGCAGGTGCTGCGGCTGGAGCCAGGGCAGCCACCAGCGGCCGAGGAGCCGGGCGTAGCGGCTCTCCGGGTCCGGTACCTCGATGAGGAGATGCCCGCCGGGGCGTACCGCCTCGCGGGCCGCGCGCAGTTCACGGTCCGGGTCGGTGCTGTGCTCCAGGTAGTGGAACATGCTGACCACGTCGTAGCGTGCGGCGAGTTCGGGAGCAAGGTCGGGGAAGGCACCCCGGTAGGCGTGGTCGACGCGGCCCTCGCGCGCGGCGACTTCCACACCGTCGGTGAAGTCCAGCCCGTCGAAGGCCGTGCCGGGCAGCACACCGCGGGCGGCGGCGCAGAAGTGGCCGTGTCCGGTGCCCACGTCCAGCCAGGTCTTCGGCGCGGGGTCGTGGGACAGCATCGCCTCGGCGCGGCCCCGGTACATCGCGTCCCGTCCGCCGAACGTACCGCTCATCCGCTGCTCGCCGAGGCCGTCGTAGAAGTCCCGGTAGTAGAACTCCAGCCCTTCAGGGGTGAGTTGCGGGTTCTGGAAGATGTGCCCGCAGCCGGCGCAGGCGTCCAGGGTGAAGCGGCCGGGCTTGTGCTGGAGCAGGTCGGTGGTGCACAGCCGCCGGCTGAGCCGGGTGGAGGCGCACCAGGGGCAGGTGGTCCGCCGGGGCGCGAGGAAACGGTCGCCGCCGGCGGCCAGGTCGGCCCGGTAGGCGGGGCGCAGGGCGGCGATGCGGGCTTTCCTGTCACGGGCGTCGCTCATCGGCTCTCCGCTGCCAGTCGTCGCAGGTGGTCCGCCGCGGCCCGGGCTCCGCCCGCCGCGCGGAACGCGGTACGGATCCGGGCGGCGGCGGCCCGGTGGACGGGGTCGTGCAGGACGGTGTCGAGGGCCTCGCCCAGCCGGGCCGCGGTGACCCGGCCGAACCTGACGCGCAGGCCCGCGCCGGAGTCCACGACCTGTCCGGCCACCACCGGCTGGTCGTCCCTGATCGGTGCGACGACGAGCGGGACGCCGTGCCACAGCGCCTCGCACACGGTGTTGTGGCCCGCGTGACACAGCACGGCGTCCATCCTTTCCAGCAAGGGCAGTTGCGGTACGGACGGCAGGACCAGCACGTCCTTGTCGTCCGCCGCCACGGGCAGGGCGCCGCCCGGGTCGGCGATCACCGCCTGGATCCGGTCGGCGCGGTCCCGCAGCGCCGCCAGGCACGTGGCGAGGAACCTGCCGCCGGCGTCGGCGTTGGCCGTGCCGAGGGTCACCAGGACCTTGGCCCGGCCGTGGTCCAGCCGGTCCCAGGGGAAGCGCGGACCGGCCGGGCGGCCGGCGAGCGAGGGGCCGACGTAGTGGATGTGCGCTGCCAGCGGGGCTTGCGGACCGATGAGTTCGGGGGTGCTGAACGCCAGCAGCAGATGGGGTGAGAAGCGCGGGTCGGCGGTGCCGGCCGGGTCGCCGATGCGGGCGCGCAGTTCGGCCAGGCGCTGCCGGAGCCAGTCGGCGACCTTGGGCAGGCCGTCGTAGGCGCCGCTGAACTCGGCGGACGTGGTCGCGGAGGTCGCCCAGGGCAGCCGGTGCCGCTCGGCCACCAGCGCGCCGGCGAACGCCTGCTGGTCGGCGACGACCACGTCCGGGCGGACCGCCGTGACGGCCTCGGCGACACCGGGCGCCATCGCGTCGGCGAGCGGCAGCAGGTACCACTCCCACAGGAACCGCAGAGCCTCCGCGCCCCGCAGGTCCGGCGGCCGCACGGCGCCGGGGG
>NZ_WWJT01000439.1 GCF_009865385.1 Streptomyces sp. SID486
GCCCGCGGTGGCCGGGGCGGCAGGGGAGTGCGGGGCGGCGGCGGCCGGAGCGGGCGCCGGGTGCGGCGCAGTCGTGGCCGAGGCGGTGGCGGTCGCCGGAGCGGTGACGGCGGTGAGCAGGAGACCCGCGGTGGCGACGGCGAGCCGGGCAGCGGCTGGTGATAACGGCATGAGGACAGCCCTCGGGGTGGGTGGCGGGGGAGCGGGACGACCGGCCGGCGGCACCGCCCGGCCGGTCGGAGTCTCCACCACCGTCCGGCCACGGCGGAAGAGCCCGACAGGGCCGCACCACCGGGCCGGCAGCGGGCCCGGCCCGCTCGGCGCGGCGGACCCCCTCCCGGCCACTTGACGGGTGCATGGTCCGTACCTATGGTCTCGTCCACCCGGACGTTCAAGAAGCCGTATGTCGTTCATGTATGAGGACGGATCAGATGCAGGACAAGGACACACCAGCCCGGCGCCGCCGTCGGTCCGAGCGTTCCGCACTCGCCCTCACGGTGGCGGCCGGCGTGCTCGGCGCCGGACTCCTCACCGCGCCGGCCACCCAGCGGGCGGAGGCCGCGCCCGCCGCGTTCGCACACCCCGGCGTCACCGTCTCGCGCGCCCAGCTCGACTTCGTCCGCGGCAAGGTGCAGGCCGGTGCCCAGCCGTGGAAGGGTGCCTACGACCAGATGATGGCCAGCGGTTACGCGAGCCTCAGCCGCACCCCCGAGCCGCGCGCCGTCGTCGAGTGCGGCTCCTACTCGAATCCCGACCACGGCTGTACGGACGAACGCGAGGACGCCATCGCGGCGTACACGGACGCGCTCGCCTGGTACATCACCCGTGACGAGCGCTACGCCAGGAAGGCGATCGAGCTGATGGACGCCTGGTCCGCCGTGCTCAAGGACCACACCAACAGCAACGCGCCCCTCCAGACGGGCTGGGCGGGGTCCTCCTGGCCGAAGGCCGCCGAGATCATCAAGTACACGTACACCGGCACCTGGGCCGGCTCCGGCCGGTTCGCGGCCATGCTGCGCGACGTCTACCTGCCCGAGATCATCAACGGCTCGAACTCCAACGGCAACTGGGAGCTGTCGATGATGGAGGCGGCCGTCGGCATCTCCGTCTTCCTGGAGGACAAGGCGTCGTACGACACCGCCATGGCGAAGTTCCGCACGCGGACGGCGGCTTACGTGTACCTCGCCTCCGACGGCGACCTGCCGAAGACCGTACCGAGCCAGAACCTGAACACCCGCGACAAGATCGTCTCCTACTGGCAGGGCCAGTCCACGTTCGTCACCGGGCTCACCCAGGAGACCTGCCGCGACTTCACCCACACCGGGTACGGCATCTCCGCCATCTCGCACGTGGCCGAGACCAGCCGGATCCAGGGACAGGACCTGTACGGCACCGATGTCGGCGAGCGGCTGCGGCAGGCGCTCGGCTTCCAGGCCAAGTACGAACTGGGCACCGCCGCCCCGAGCTGGCTGTGCGGGGGCACCGTGAAGCGGGGGCTGGGGCCCGTCACCGAGGTCGGCTACAACGCCCTGCACAACCGGCTGGGCATCGCCATGACCAACACCCAGGCCCTGACCCAGCGGAACCGCCCGGCGGGCAGCGACAACCTCTTCGTCGCCTGGGAGACACTGACGCACGGGGACAACCCGAACTGACCCGTCCCGGCGGCCCTCCCGGCCGGGCCCGCACCGCCGGCCGAGTGCGGGCGGGCGGCTGGGCGGTACGCGGTCCGGTGGCGGCCGGTGCCGGTGGAGCGGTACCCGGCCCGTGGGCGCGCGCGTGACCGGAGACGCGGACGCCCGGCCCTGGGGCGGGCCGGGCGG
>NZ_WWJT01000440.1 GCF_009865385.1 Streptomyces sp. SID486
CGAGGGGCGGTCGGCGACCATGGCGCCCAGGGTCGCCAGCCGCTCCGTCCCCTCCAGCTCACGGCGCAGTTCGCGGCCGACGCCCGGCAGGACGAAGGAACTCATGCCCGGCGGTGCCGCGGTGGCCTCGATCAGGACGCCGTCGCCACGCATGCGCTCCACCCCCACGCTCTGCAGGACGCCCTTCCAGCCGGTGACCGGGTGGCCGAAGCGGCCCGCGACGCTGATGGCGGGGTGCACGCTGAGGTTGCGGCCGAGCCGCGGGTGTCCGCCCAGGCCGGAACGCCGCAGCAGTGCCGGGGTGTGCAGTGTCCCGGCGGCGACCACGACCAGCGGACTGAGGATCTCCAGTTCGCTGCCGTCCGGGCGGCGGGCCAGCACCCCCGCGGCCCGGGGCCCGGCCGGCCCGTCACGGTCGGTCAGGACGCGCAGGACGCGCGCGTGGGTGACGATGCGGGCTCCCGCCGCGCAGGCGTCCGGCAACACGGACAGCTGGACGCTCTGCTTGGCACCGGTGGGGCAGCCGACGACGCACTGGCAGGAACCCCGGCAGCCCGGGGCGTTGCGGCGCAGGGGCGCGGCAGGCCAGCCGAGGGCTTCCGCCCCGGCCAGGGCGAGCAGCCCGTTGCCGCCGAGGACGTCCAGGGGCTGCGGCGCCACCCGCAGGGTGCGCTCGACCTCGTCGAGGTGGGTGCCGAGGCCCTCGGCGGCGGCGAATCCGTACCGGTTCAGCCAGCGTTCGGCCACCTGGTCGGGGGTGCGGTAGCAGGTGCCCGAGTTGACGACGGTGGTACCGCCGACGGCCCGGCCCACGGGCAGGAGCACCGGGGGGCTGCCCACGGCGAAGGTCGCGCCGCCGTCCCGGTACAGATCGAGGAAGCGGTCGAGCGGGGCCCGCCGTCCGAACGACGCGGTGGAGTGGTGCGCCCCTTCTTCGAGGACGACGACGCTCATGCCCGCGGCGGCCAGCGTCCTCGCGGCCATCGCCCCGCCGGCGCCCGAGCCGACGACGACCGCGTCGGCGGTGGAACGCGTGGGCCAGTCCCCGGCGGGGGTGCAGTCGAGCGGCGGGTCCGCGGGGGCGGACACCGGTGGCGCCGGGGCGTGGTGGAGCATCCGTTCGGTGCCGGCGGCCAGCAGGAGCGGTACCTTCACCGCGTCCAGGAGTGGCAGCAGGCCCGGGCGTGCGGCGAGCGACCGTACGACGCGCTCGCGGTCGTCCGGCCCGAGCGCCGACAGACGCCGGCCCGTGCGGGCGAC
>NZ_WWJT01000441.1 GCF_009865385.1 Streptomyces sp. SID486
GGCGCCCTGGCCACCGGCCCCACCGAGCCCGGCCGCGCGGGGAGCGGCGGCCCCGCCGACACCGCCCTCGACGCGCCCCACCACGCCGACCTGGCCGCCCTCACCGCCGCCGGACCGGTGCCCGGCCTGGTGGTCCTGGCCGTGCCGCCCGCGCCCGACGACGTACCGGACCTGCCCGGCCTGGTGCGCGGGCGGGTGAACGCCGCTCTGGACACACTGCGCGCCTGGACGGCCGACGAACGCTGCGCCGACCGCCGGCTGGCCGTGCTGCTGCGCACCGGCGACCTCACCCACGCCCCCCTCCACGGACTCGTCCGCGCGGCCCAGGCGGAGAACCCCGGCCGGTTCCTGCTGATCGACAGCGACGGCAGCGCCGCTGCGGGCCCCGCCCTCGCCGCCGCGCTCGACTCCGGCGAACCGGAGGTCGCCGTACGGGACGGCGAGATACGGGTGCCACGCCTGGCCCGGGCCAAGCCCGGCGGCCCGGCGGTCTGGGACCCGGACGGCACCGTGCTCATCACCGGCGGCACCGGCGGCCTCGGCGCCCTGATGGCCCGGCACCTCGTCACCGGACACGGGGTACGGCGCCTGCTGCTGGCCGGCCGGCGTGGCCCGGACGCCCCCGGAGCCGCCGCCCTGCGGGACGAACTCGCCGAGGCGGGCGCCGAGGTCACCCTCGCCCGGTGCGACGCCGCCGACCGCGCCGAACTCGCCGGACTGCTCGGCGAGCACGACGTACGGGCCGTGGTGCACGCGGCAGGCGTCGTCGACAACGGTGTGCTGGCCGCCCTCGGCCCGGACCAGGTCGACCGCGTGCTGCGGCCCAAGGTGGACGCCGCCTGGAACCTGCACGAACTCACCCGCGACAAGGACCTGTCGGCCTTCGTCCTGCTGTCCTCCGCCGCGGGTCTGCTGGTCGGCGGCGGCCAGGCCAACTACGCCGCCGCCAACACCTTCCTCGACGGACTGGCCGCCCACCGCCGCGCGCTCGGCCTGCCCGCCGTCTCCCTCGCCTACGGTCTGTGGTCCGGCTCCGGCGGCATGAGCGCCGGCATCGACGCCGCCGACCTGGAACGGCTGCGCCGGCTCGGCCTGCCGCCGCTGGCGCCCGCCCAGGGCCTGCGCGCCTTCGACGCCGGCCTCGGCGCCGAGGACGC
>NZ_WWJT01000045.1 GCF_009865385.1 Streptomyces sp. SID486
GCGATGGACCCGCAGCAGCGGCTGCTGCTGGAAACCTCCTGGGAAGCCTTCGAACGCCTCGGCGTGTCCGCACCGACCCTGCGCGGCAGCCGCACCGGCGTCTTCATCGGAAACAACTACCAGGAGTACGGGCCCCGCGTGCACGAGGCACCGGCCGGCTCCGAAGGCCATCTGATGACCGGCAACGCCGCCAGCGTCGTGACCGGTCGCGTCGCCTACACCTTCGGGTTCGAGGGTCCCGCGGTGACGGTGGACACGGCGTGCTCGTCGTCGCTGGTCGCCCTGCACCTGGCGGTGCAGTCGCTGCG
>NZ_WWJT01000442.1 GCF_009865385.1 Streptomyces sp. SID486
GTGTGCGGACATGGGTTCCTTCGGTCGCTCGGGTCGGGCATCTGGTCGAAGTGGAGGCCTCCACCCCGACAGACGCCCGACCCCGGGCGAGGTTGCGGGTGAGGTCCCACGAATTTCCGGCGCCCTCGCCGGACCGCCGCCCCGCGCTCGCCGGATCGCCGCCCCGCGCTCGCCGGATCGCCGCCCCGCGCTCGCCGGATCGCCGCCCCGCGCTCGCCGGATCGCCGCCCCGCCCTCACCGGACCGCCGCTCCACCCCGGCCGCCGTGGGCGACGCGTGCGCTGCGCCTGAGGGGGCGGGAGATCCGGTACGCCGGCCTGTGGTCGGCGCCCTCGCCGACGGCCGTGAGGGCGGACCTCCCCGGCAGGGGGCGCAAGGGTGGCTCCGTGCTGCCGTCCGTCGCCCTCGACGGTGTGCGGGCAGCGGTCGTCGTGCCAGAGTAGTCACCGGCGTGCACCTGAGGGACGGTTGATCCGGGGGTCGGGACGCAGATGGCGCACACGGTGTTCCTGCTCGGCACGGGCGTGTTCTGGACGGTCGTCTATGTGCTGCTCATCCGCACGGGACTGCGGGAGCACACCTTCGGCATGCCCGTCGTCGCCTTCGCCACGAACATCAGCTGGGAGTTCACGTTCGCGTTCGTGCGGCCCCCGTCCGGTGTCATGCACGTCGTCAACATCGTGTGGTTCTGCTTCGATCTCGCCGTCGGCTACACGGTCGTACGCCACGGCCGGTCCGAGTTCCCCTACCTGCCCGGCCGCTTGTACCTGCCCGCGCTCGCCGTACTGCTGGCTTTGGCCTACCCGGGCATGGACTTCGCCTCCGAGCAGTTCGACGAGGGCGCCGGCACGGTCACCGCGTTCGGCAGCAACCTGGCGATGTCCGCGATGTTCCTCGCGATGCTCGCGGCCCGCCGGGGCACGCGTGGCCAGTCCGTGGGCATCGCGCTGGCCAAGCTGCTCGGCACGGCCTGCGCCTCCCTCGCGATGCTCACCGGTCCCGACCGGGCGCCGCGCTACGACAACGCCCTCATGTCCTACCTCTACGTCGGCTGCTTCCTGCTCGATCTCGCCTATCTGGGCGCCCTGTTGGCCGTACGCCGTGCGACCGTGACCGACGTCGTCGACGTGCCGGCCCTGCGCCGGCCGGCGGGGGAGAGCGCGGGCTGACAGGGGCCGGCGGGACACGGCCGCCACGGCAGCGGCCGTACCGTTCACGGCTTTACCGCTCACGCCCGGCGGTTCACGGCTTTACCGCTCACGCCCGGCGGTTCACGGCTTTACCGTTCACGCCCGGCGGTTCACGGCTTTACCGTTCACGGCCGGCGGTTCACGGTTGCGCCGTTCACGGCTGTACCGGCCTCCGCTGTTGCGGCCCCGGTCGGCCGGGCACCGGCGGCGCCGTGGAACACGGCCGCCCCTCACTCACCGAAGACCCGCGCCCCCTCCTCCGCGAACGCGATCGCGGCCGGGTGGCCGAACAGGCCGGGCACCCCGCCGGTGTGGACGAACACCGTCTTCTCCCCCGGGCGGATGTCGCCGTCCCGGACGGCCGCGTGGAGACCGGCCAGGGCCCGGCCCGTGTAGGTCGGGTCCAGCACCAGGCCCTCGGTGCGCGCGGCCAGGCGGAGCGCCTCGGTCACCGGGCCGGTCAGTGCCGCGTACCCGGCGCCCACCTGGTCCCGGCGGACGCGCAGCCGCCGGGCCGTGACCGGCTCGTCCGTGAGCGGTGCGGCGAACTCCGCCACCGCCGCGGCCGGGTCGGCCAGCGCGCCCACGTCGACGCCGAGCACCGACGCGCTGCCGAGGGCGGCGACCAGGCCGGCCATGGTGCCGCCCGAGCCGAGCGCGACCACCGCCGTACGCAGGCCGGGCAGTTGCTCGCGCAGTTCCTCGCCGCAGCGCGCGTAACCCCGGGCGCCCAGCACGCTCGAACCGCCGAACGGGATCCGGGCCGGGCGGGCGCCGTCCGCCCGCAGGCGCGCGCAGACGTCGGCCGCCGCCCGGTCCAGTCCGGCCTGGTCCACCTCACCGGCCCACGCCAGCCGGGCCCCGAACAGGCCGTCCAGGGCCAGGTTCCCGGAGCACGAGGTGGCGGGGGAGCCCCGCAGCACGAGGACGACGTCCAGCCCCAGCCGGGCGCCCGCGGCGGCGGTCAGCCGGGCGTGGTTGCTCTGTGCGGCTCCGGTCGTCACGAGGGTGTCCGCGCCCTCGGCGAGGGCCTCGCCCACCACCCACTCCAGTTTGCGGATCTTGTTCCCGCCGCCGCCGAGGCCGGTCAGGTCGTCCCGTTTCACCCACAGGTCGTCCGCCCCGAGTCCGAGCGCGGCGGCCAGCCGGGGCGCGGGTTCGACGGGAGTGGGGAAGGTGCCCAGTGGCACGGGCGGGTGCGGTGGCACCGGCTGGTGGTGGCTCATGGCGGGGTCCTCGGGTCGGGTCGGGATCGGGGGCGGGGGCCGGCGGGGGCCCGTCCGACCGGACGCGTCCGGCGGTGCGGTCAGCGCGTCGGGTCCGGGCGTCCGGCACCGTGGCCAGTCGATCACGCCGGTACACCCGGCGTCACCGGCACCACCCACGTGTCCCGGGCCACGTGTCCCGGGTCACTCGCGAGCCACCGCCACCGACCCCGTCGGCCCGCCACACAGGTCCCTCACCACCGGACCAATCCGCCCGTCACACACGTCCCGCGCCCACGCGCCCCGCCGTCACACCGGCAGCAGCCGCGCGATCAGGGCGCCGACCTGGCGGGCCGTCCGGCACTCGTGCATCTCGACCAGGTCCGCGTAGGCGGGCGCGGCCGAGTCGCCGGTGCCCCAGAGGTCGCGCGGCTCGGGGTTGAGCCAGTAGACGCGCCGGGCGCGCCCGGCGACCTCGCGCAGGGCGGGGAGGTTCGGGTCGCTCATGTTGGTCCGCCCGTCCCCGAGGACGAACACCGTCGTCCGCGGGCCGACCGCACCGGCGTACCGCTCGGCGAACTCGCCCAGTGCCACGCCGTAGTCGCTGCTGCCGTGCCAGCCGGTGAGCGTGGCCTCGGCGCGGATCCGGGCGCTCAGCCCGTCGGGGTCGGCGCGGCCGTGGCCGAGCAGGCCGGTCACCTCGTCGAGCCGGTTGACGAAGGCGAACACCCGGACCTTGCTGAACTCGTCGTGCAGGGCCTGCACCAGAAGCATCGTGAAGTCCGAGAAACCGGACACCGAGCCGGACACGTCGCACAGCAGCACCAGTTCGGGGCGGACCGGGCGGCGCCGGCGCAGCACGGGCCGCATCGGCACGCCGCCCGTGGACAGCGAGGAGCGCAGTGTGCGGCGCAGGTCGATCGTGCCGCGTGCGGCCCGGCGGCGGCGCGCGGCGAGCCGGGTGGCCAGCTTGCGCGCCAGCGGCGCCACGGCCCTGCGCAGCTCGGTCAGCTGCTCCCGGTTCGCGACGAGGAAGTCGACCCGGTCGGCGGTCGGCCGGACGGCCCGCCGCGCGATGTCGTCCCGGCCGCGCCGCTCCGCGACCCGGCGCCTGGCCTCCGCCCCGACCATCCGCCGGAACTCCTCGATCCGCCCCCGGATCTCGTCGTCCAGCAGCCGGTCCGCGAACTGCGCGCCGCCGCCGTCCCGGCCCCGCACGTCCGCGCGCACCCGGGCCAGCAGGGTCTGCGGGCGCAGCCGGTCCAGGGTCTGGTACGCCGACCAGCCGTCCGACCCCGGGGAGTTCCCGTATCCGCCCAGACCGTCGACGGCCTCCGCCGCCAGCCGGGCCATCAGCGCCCGGTCGTCGTCGGCGAGCGCCTCGGCGAGCCGGTCGCGCAGGGTCTCCCGGTCCCGGGGCGCGTCCCGCGGGCCGCCGACGCCGCGCGGGAAGTACAGGTCGAAGACCGAGTCGAACAGGGCCCGTTGGCCGGCGCCGTGCAGCAGCGTCGCGGCCAGGCCCTCCCGCAGCAGTTCCCGGTCCGCGAGGCCCAGTGCCCGCGCCGCGCGGGCCGCGTCCACGGTCTCGCCCGTGCCGATCCGCACCCCGTGCGCGCGCAGCGCGCCGGCCAGGCCCGTGATCCGGTCGGCGACGTCGGTCACAGGGCGCCCAGATCGAGCTTGGCCGCCGCCTTCTGGATGTCGTCCTGGTGCTTGAGGATCACCCCGAGGGTGTCCCGGACCACGCTCTCGTCCAGGGTGTCGGCGCCCAGGGCCAGCAGGGTCCGCGCCCAGTCGATGGTCTCGGCGACGGACGGCACCTTGCGCAGGTCCATCGCGCGCAGCGCCCCGGCCACCCGGACCACGGACTCCGTCAGCGCCTCGCCGAGGTCCGGCACCTTCAGCCGTACGATGCGCCGCTCCAGCTCCTCCTCGGGGAACCCGATGTGCAGGAACAGGCAGCGGCGGCGCAGCGCCTCGGACAGCTCACGGCCGGCGTTGGACGTCAGGACGACGAACGGCCGCCGGGTGGCGGTGACCGTGCCCAGCTCCGGGACCGTGACCTGGAAGTCGCTGAGCACCTCCAGCAGCAGTCCCTCCATCTCGACGTCGGCCTTGTCGGTCTCGTCGATGAGCAGCACGGTCGGCTCGTCGCCGCGGATGGCGGTCAGCAGCGGGCGGGGGAGCAGGAACTCCTCGCTGAAGATGTCGGTGCGGGCGTCGTCCCAGCTCTCGTCGCGGCCGGCGCTGATGCGCAGCAGCTGCTTGGCGTGGTTCCACTCGTACAGCGCCCGGGACTCGTCCACGCCCTCGTAGCACTGGAGACGTACCAGCCGGGCCGGCGTCACCTGGGCGACGGCCTTGGCCAGCTCGGTCTTGCCGACTCCGGCGGGGCCCTCGACCAGCAGCGGTTTGCCCAGCTCGGCGGCGAGGAAGACGGTCGTGGCGACGGCGGGGGAGGCGAGGTAGCCGGTCTCGGCGAGACGGGCGGAGACGTCGTCGACGGACGTGAACAACGGGGCCTCCGGGCGGGTCGGGGAGCGGAGTCGGGCGGGTCGGGGAGCGGAGTGCAGGGGGTGGCGGGTCCGCGGGGCGGCGGGTCACGACGCCTCTATCTAAGCGCTTGTTCAGCCACCGCGCCACGGTATACACCGATCGGTTTCTCTTCCGCCGCGGCGCGGTAGTCTCGGCGTATGGCCACCACAGAGCGAGCACCGGGGAAGGCGTCGCCCCGCGACCGGCTGCTCGACGCCGCCGCCCGGCTGTCCTACCAGGACGGCGTCTCCGTCGGCATCGAGGCGCTGTGCCGTGAGGCGGGCGTGTCCAAGCGGTCGATGTACCAGTTGTTCGACAGCAAGGACGCGATGCTCGCCGCCAGCCTGGAACGGCGCATCCCCTGGTACGAGGCCCAGCTCACCCACCCCGACGCCGACCGCGCCACCCCGCGCGAACGGATCCTGCACGTCTTCGACCGACTGACGCGCGCTTCCCGGGACGCCGGCTACCACGGCTGCCCCTACCTGGCCGTGATGGTCGAACTGAAGGACCCGGCGCACCCGGCGAGCGTGGTCGCCCGCCAGGTCAAGGACCGTCTGACGGCACGCTTCCGCACCGAGGCGGAGCGGGGCGGCGCCCGCGATCCCGGGCTGCTCGCCCGCCAGCTCGTCCTGGTCTTCGACGGTGCCAGTGCCCGGGCCGGCGCGGGGGTGGAGCGGCTGGACGACGGGCTGGTCACGGCGACGGTGACCGCGCTGCTGGACGCGGCCGGCCTGACCTAGAGGGCGCGGCCCGGACCCGGCCACCCACCGCTGGACGTGCCACCGGCCGCCCTCAAGCCTCCGGTACGGGCCACCACCCCAGCGCGCCGACCCACCCCCTGTGCGACCCACCCCGGCGCGCCGAGCCGCCCCCCCGTACGGGCCGCCTGGCGCGCCGCCCCGGCCCTCCGTACGGGCCACACCCGGCGCGCC
>NZ_WWJT01000443.1 GCF_009865385.1 Streptomyces sp. SID486
CGCGTCGACCTGCCCACCTACGCCTTCCAGCGTGACCGCTTCTGGCTGGAGACCACCGGTGCGGTGGTGAGCCACAACGCCGCTGCCGGTCTGGGGCTCGGGTCCGCGGACCACCCCCTCCTCGGAGCGGTCGTCGCGCTGGCCGACGCGGACGGGTTCCTGCTGACGGGACGGCTGTCCGTGCGTACGCACCCGTGGCTGGCTGATCACGCGGTGGCCGAGACGACGCTGCTGCCGGGGACGGCGTTCGTGGAGCTGACGCTGCGCGCCGGGGACGCGGTCGGATGTGACCGGCTGGAGGAACTCACGCTGGAAGCACCGCTGGTGCTGCCCGACAACGGTGCCGTACAGGTGCAGCTGACGGTCGGCGGGCCGGACGTGTCCGGTCGGCGGCCGGTGGCGGTGTACTCGCGTCCGGAGGACGCGCCCGAGGCAGCCTGGACGCGGCACGCCACCGGCACGCTGACCGACAGCCGGGCCGGAGGCGGTGCGGAGGAGGCCGCGGTCGCCGCCGAACTCGGCGTCTGGCCGCCGGCCGGCGCCGAACCGGTCGCGGTGGACGGCCTGTACGAGGGTCTCGCGGCCATGGGGCTGCAGTACGGCGCCGCCTTCCAGGGCGTACGGGCGGCTTGGCGGCGAGGCGACGAGGTGTTCGCCGAAGTCGCCCTCGCCGAGGAGCAGCGAGCCGAGGCGGGCCGCTTCGGTCTGCACCCCGCACTGCTGGACTCCGCCCTGCACGCCATGGCGTCGGGACCGGACGACGCGGAGCGCAGCGAGGGTGAACGGCGTGCCGGGCTTCCGTTCGTCTGGAGCGGGGTGTCCCTGTTCGCCACGGGCGCCGACGCGCTGCGCGTCCGGCTCGCTCCCGCCGGAGCGGACGCGGTCTCCGTGTTCGTCGCCGACACCACGGGGGCGCCGGTCGCGGCTGTGACGTCCCTGGTGACGCGCGCCGTGGCCCCCGGACGGCTGGGGGACACGGCACGCATCACCGACGAGGCGCTGTTCCGAGTCGTATGGCGCGAGATCGCGCTGCGTACCCCGGCATCGTCCCCGACAACCCTGGTCTGCGCGGACCTGGAGGAGCTGCGGACCGCCGTGGCGGCGGGAGCGGAGACAGCACCGGACGTGGTGCTGGCCTCCTTCACGACACGCACGGCCGACACCGACGCAGACGCCGACGGCATCGCTACGGACGCTGTCGATCCGGCGGTTGTGCGGTCGGTGACGCTCGGTGCGCTGGAGTCGTTGCAGGCGTGGCTGGCCGAGGAGCGGTTGGCCGGGTCCCGGTTGGTCGTGGTGACCCGGGGAGCGGTGTCCGCCGTGCCGGGTGAGGACGTGACCGATCCGGCGGCTGCGGCGGTGTGGGGACTGGTGCGGTCGGCGCAGGCCGAGCATCCGGACCGGTTCGTCCTTCTGGACCTGGACGGGCAGGAACTGTCCGGTGACACGCTGGAGTCCGTGCTCGCCAGCGGAGAGCCGCAGATCGCCATGAGGTCGGGAGAAGCCCTTGCCCCGAGGCTGGCGCGCACCACCGCCACGCCCCTGACGGAGCCCGGCTCCGGACCCGACTCCGAGCCCGGCTCGGCGGCCGCGCCGCATGGCACCTGGAACCCGGACGGTACCGTGCTGCTGACGGGCGCCACGGGCACGCTGGGCGCTCTCGTCGCGCGACACCTGGTCACCGAGCACGGCGTACGGCATCTGCTGCTGGTCTCCCGACGCGGCCGTACGGCACCGGGCGCGGCGGAACTCGCCGATTCCCTTACCGGTCTGGGAGCCACCGTGACGGTCGCCGCCTGCGACGCCGCCGACCGGGCCGGACTCGCCGAGCTGCTGCGGACCGTGCCCGCCGAGCACCCGCTGACCGCGGTCGTGCACGCGGCCGGCGTCCTGGACGACGGTGTCATCGAGTCACTGACCCCGGACCAGGTCGAAGCGGTCCTGCGGCCGAAGGTGGACGCGGCCGTCCACCTCCACGAGCTGACCCGGGACCTCGACCTCGCCGCCTTCGTGCTCTTCTCCTCCGCCGCCGGAACGTTCGGCGGCGCCGGGCAGGGCAACTACGCGGCGGCGAACGCCTTCGTCGACGCCCTGGCCGCGCACCGCCGTGCCCACTGCCTGCCCGCGGTCTCGCTGGGCTGGGGCTTCTGGGCCGAACGCAG
>NZ_WWJT01000444.1 GCF_009865385.1 Streptomyces sp. SID486
CCGTCTCCCGCCCGGCCGGGCCCCGCGAGAGCGCCGCTGCCGGCGCAACGCACGCCCGAGGCCCCGCCGACCACGCCGGCCGCCCCACCCCGGGTGGCCCCTTCCGGCGAGCCCGCACCTCCCGGTGAGCCCGCACCTCCCGGCGAGGTCTCACCTCGTGTCGACGCCCCGGCCGCCGTCGACGCCCGGATTCCAGCCGACGCCCCGGCCCCCGACGCCCCGGCACCCTCCAGTCCCACTTTCGCCCCGCCCCCCGCTTCCGCTTCCGTCGACTACGTAGGTTCCGGGCCCCCCACCTACGACCCCGAGCCCACCGCGCTTCCGGCCGCCGATCCGGACGGGCTGGGGGAGCTGGTCGCCGACACCGTGCTGGACGGCGCCCGGTACGGGGCGTGCACGCTCCGCGCCCTGTCGCAGCGCGGGGACTCGGCCCGCTACCGGGGGGAGCCGCGCCGGGACGCGTTGCTCACCGCACGGTTCGGGGCGGGGGAGCAGGCGCTGCTCCTCGTCGCCATGGCGACCGGGGTGCGCGGCACCCCGGTAGCGCACCTGGCGGCGGCCGAGGCGTGCCGGTGGATCGCGCAGGCGGTGGGCCGCAGCCACCAGCGGCTCGTGGCGGACATCCGCGCGGCCCGGCGGAGCGACCTGAAGGCGGGTCTGCACCGGCTCACCGACCGCAGCCTCGGCAAGCTGCGCACGAGCGCCGCGGAACAGGGCGTCGCTCCGGAGGAGTACGCGGCGAGTCTGCGCTGCCTGCTGCTGCCCGCCGACCCGGACTGCCGTACGCGCGTCTTCTTCGGCGTGGGCGACGGCGGGCTGTTCCGGCTGCGGGACGGCTCCTGGCAGGACATCGAGCCGAGTCCGTCGGCGGACGGCGCCACCGACGTCCCCTCCCGCTCCGGCGCTCCCGGGTCCGGCTCCGGCTCCGGC
>NZ_WWJT01000445.1 GCF_009865385.1 Streptomyces sp. SID486
ACGTGGAGTGTGTCGAGCCCGTCCGTGCCCCGCTCCCCGAGCCGGGAAGCAGTTCATGACCGCTCTTGCGTGCCACCGGGCCGGTCCGCTGCTGCGCGTCCTGCTCACGGCCCGTCCGTCCTGGCACGTGGAGTGTGTCGAGCCCGTCCGTGCCCCGCTCCCCGACCCCGGAAGCAGCTCATGACCGCTCTCCTGCGCTACCAGGCCGATCTGCTGCTGCGCTCCCAGCGCTGGCTGCCGCCGGTGATCCTCTACGTGGTGTTCCTGGGCGTCGGGGTGCAGAGCGGCCAGCCGGTGCTGAACTCGCTCGGCTACACGGCCGCCGCGCTGCTGCCGGTGGCCGCCTGGCTGGTCCGGATCTGTGTCACCGGCGAGCCGCCGGCGGCCCGGGCCTGTGTCGCCGCCGCGCGCGGACCCGCCCGGGCGCACCTCGCCTGCCTGCTCACCGCCCTGCTCGCGGCCGCGCTGCTCGGGGTGGCCGCCACCGTGGTGGTGACGGCCCTCAGCGCTCCGGTGAGCGACGGGCACCGGGTGCACGTCGCCCCGCTCCGGGCCGCGGCGGCCGGACTGCCGGCCGCCCTCGCCTGCGCGCTGCTCGGTACGGCGATCGGCGCGCTGACCGGTCCTCCGGTGCTGCGCTCCACCGGCCGGGCGGTGCCCGCGATGCTGCTGGGCACGCTGCTCGCGGTGGTGACGGCCGGATCGCCGGCGCAGGCCGCGGTCAGCGGTCTGGTCACCGGTTCGCGCAGCGGCCGGGTCCCCCTGCCGCTGCCGCCCCTGGCCGG
>NZ_WWJT01000446.1 GCF_009865385.1 Streptomyces sp. SID486
TGGAGGGCCCGTCGGCGACGTACAACATCCCGATGGCCCTGCGGCTCACCGGCGAACTGGACCGGGAGGCCCTGCGCCTGGCGCTCACCGACCTGGTCACCCGGCACGAGAGCCTGCGCACGGTCTACCCGACCCACGAGGGCAAGGCGTACCAGTCGGTGCGCCCGCCCGAGCCGGTCGAGCTGCCCGTCGTGCCCGTCACCGCCGAGACGCTCACCGCCCGCCTGGCCGGCCTCTCGGCCACCCCCTTCGACCTGGCCGCGAGCCTGCCGCTGCGCGCCCACCTGCTGGTACTCGGCGACCAGGAGCACGTCCTGCTCCTGGTGATCCATCACATCGCCTCCGACGGCTGGTCCAACGCCCCGCTCTTCCGCGACCTGTCCGAGGCGTACGCGGCCCGCACCGAGGGGAGGGCACCGGGCTGGGAGCCGCTGCCGGTCCAGTACGCCGACTACGCGCTGTGGCAGCAGCGGCTGATGGAGCAGGACGAGGAGCGTCAGCTCGGCTTCTGGCGCGAGACGCTGGCGGACCTGCCGGAGGAGGCCACCCTCCCCACCGACCGGCCCCGCCCGGCCACCGCCTCCAACCGGGGCAGCACCCACACCGTGCACGGCGACGCCCGGCTGCACCGGGCGCTCACCACCCTGGCCCAGGACACCGGCGCCACCCTGTTCATGGTCGCCCAGGCCGCCGTGTCCACCCTGCTCTCCCGCTCCGGCGCCGGACCCGACATCCCGCTCGGCTCCCCCGTCGCCGGCCGCACCGACCAGCAACTCGACGACCTCGTCGGGTTCTTCGTCAACACGCTCGTGCTGCGCACCGACCTGACCGGCGATCCCAGCTTCCGGGACCTGCTGCACCGGGTCCGGGAGACCGACCTGGCCGCCTGGAACCACCAGGACCTGCCCTTCGACCGCCTGGTCGAGATCCTCAACCCCGAACGCACCCCGGCCCGGCACCCCCTCTTCCAGGTCATGCTCACCCTCGGCGACACCAGCGCCGAGGCACCCGGACTGCCGGGTCTGGAGACGGCGTACGAGTTCTCCGAGGTGGAGATCGCCAAGTTCGACCTGACCTTCGGCTTCGCGGAGCGCCGGGACGCGGCGGGCGAGCCGGGCGGCCTGGACATCACCGTCGAGTACGCCACCGACCTGTACGACGCGCGGACGATCGAGGCGACCGCAGACCGGCTCGTGCGGCTCCTGGAGGCGGCGGCCGACGCACCCGACCTTCCCGTCGGTGAGCTGGAGCTGCTGTCCGCCGGGGAACGCGAGCTGCTGCTGGAGCGCTGGGCGGGCACCGTCACCGAGGGCCCCGACGCGGGGCTGGGCGAGCTGTTCGCCGCGCAGGCCGCCCGGACCCCGGACGCCGTGGCCGTCGTGCACGGCACCGAGGAACTGACCTACCGGGAACTCGACGCACGGGCCAACCGCGCGGCCCACCGGCTGATCGCGGAGGGGGTCCGTGCCGGGAGCCGGGTCGCGCTCCTCCAGGAGCGGTCGGTCGACGCGGTCGTCAGCACCCTCGCGGTCGTCAAGGCCGGCGCGGTGTACGTCCCGCTCGACACCCGCTACCCGATGGAGCGGATCCAGCTCATCGTGGCCCAGTCGAGCATCGGCCACTTCCTCACGGACACCGCCGTCGACGGCCTCCAGCTCCCGGCCGACGCCCGGCTGCTGCACGTCGCCGGCCCGGACGGCGTCGGCGGCGGGCAGGACACCGGCGCGGACGGCGGCGGCGCCGACGCGAGCGATCCGGGGGTGCGGGTCCATCCCGACCAGCCGGTGTACGCCATGTTCACCTCCGGCTCCACCGGCGTGCCCAAGGGCGTCGCGGTCACCCACCGCAACGTCGCCGACCTCGCCCACCAGAAGATGTACACGAGCGGCAACCACACCCGCGTCCTCTTCCACTCCCCCATGGCCTTCGACGCCTCCACCTACGAGATGTGGGTCCCCTGGCTCACCGGCGGCACCCTCGTCATCGCCCCCGCAGGCCACCTCGACACCACCACCTACCAGCAACTCATCACCGACCACCACATCACCGCCCTCTGGCTCACCGCCGGCCTCTTCCGCCTCATCGCCGAAGAAGCACCCCACACCTTCACCACCGTCCGCGAAGTCTGGGCCGGCGGCGACGTCGTACCCCCCGAAGCCGTCCGCCGCGTCATGACACACAACCCCGACATCACCGTCGTCAACGGCTACGGACCCACCGAGACCACCACCTTCGCCGCCACCCACC
>NZ_WWJT01000447.1 GCF_009865385.1 Streptomyces sp. SID486
GGCGCGGCGGCCGGACCCGCGGCTGCCGGCGGCTGGGTGCCGGGGGCCGCCGGACCCGCTGCCTGAGGTGCCGTGGGCGGAACCGCCCGGCCCACTGCGGGCGCCATGGGACCGGTTTGGCCGGGCATGCCCGGTCCGGCCGGACCCTGCGCCGGAGCACCGGGCGCCGGGACCTGCTGTCCGGGGGCCGGCGGTACGGCCGCCCCCTGCGGGACCTGGCCCGGAACGACCGGCACCGCCATCGGCTGCGGCGGGGCCTGCCCGGGC
>NZ_WWJT01000448.1 GCF_009865385.1 Streptomyces sp. SID486
GACCCGCCCCCACCCGCCCGGCCGACCGGACACCCGCCACCGACCCCGACGACGAGCCGTCGGTGTTCACCCCCCGTGCCACCCGGCCCCGGACGAACACCCCCGGCCGAGCGGAGGGCACGGGTTCCGCCGGCGTGCCGCGGGACGGCGGGGGCGAGGGTGCGCCGTGGGACGGCGGGGATGAGGGTGCGCCGTGGGACGGCGGGGGCAGTGGTGTGTCCGGGGATGGCGGGCGTGGTGGTGCG